>CAZGNF010000009.1:0-27863 GCA_964527045.1 uncultured Coriobacteriaceae bacterium
CCCGACGATCGGCGAGCTGTCGCCAGCGGCGATTGCGCGAGTGTTCGGGTCGGCAGCGCCGGAACTCCGGGTTGCGATCGCCGATCTCCCGCCTCGGCCGCCACTGCTCTGCCCTGGATGCCCGCATCGCGGCGTGTACTGGGCCCTCGGGAAGCTCAAGGCGGTAGTGACGGGTGACATCGGGTGCTACACCCTCGGTGCCTTGCCACCACTTTCGGCTATGGATACGTGCGTCTGCATGGGCGCGAGTGTCGGCATGGCGCATGGTCTCAGTATCACTGGTGCAACCGACGGGCGGCCGATCGTCGGTGTCATCGGCGATTCGACGTTCGCTCACTCGGGGATCACGGGCGTCCTTGACATGGTGTACAACGGCGCCGCCGGTACGATTGTGATTCTGGACAACCGTACGACGGCGATGACGGGTCACCAGGGGAATCCGGTCTCGGGCAAGACGCTCGCCGGGAATCCGGCGCCGGCGGTCGATCTGACGGCGCTCTGCACCGCGCTTGGAGTCCCATCCGTCCGCACTGTGGATCCGCTCGATCTGGCTGCCACGCTCTCCGTCCTCACAGAAGAGACAGCACGCCAGGGTGTGAGTGTCGTGATCGCGAAGTCCCCGTGCGCGCTGATCGTTCGTTCCGAGGCGGACCCGGTTGCCATTGATGAGGAGCTCTGCACGCGGTGCGGCGTCTGCGTGCGGCTTGGCTGTCCTGCCATCATGAAGCTTCCGAGCGGGCAGCCCGTGATCGACACCGCAATCTGCGTCGGCTGCGGGCAGTGCGTGCAGGTGTGCCGCTACGACGCGATCCTCGCTGTTGGACCTGCATGTGACTTTGGGGGTGGTCTGTAATGGGATCAGTGACCACCGTGGCGCTTGTTGGCGTAGGCGGGCAGGGAACCATACTCGCGGGCGACGTTATCGCCAAGGTCGCAGTGGCCGAGGGCTACGACGTGAAGCTTTCCGAGGTGCACGGAATGGCCCAGCGGGGCGGTTCTGTCGACACGGTTGTCCGATTCGGCGAGAAGGTGCATGCGCCGATCATCGACGCCGGGATGGCGGATCATCTGATTGCGTTCGAGATCACCGAGGCTGCACGCAAGCTGCAGTACCTGTCCAAAGATGGTCGGCTTGTCGTGAACAGCCGCACCATTCAGCCGTTGCCGGTTCTTACCGGCGCGGTCGGTCCGGCACAGGGTGTCGAGGCGGAACTGCAGTACGAGGGAGCCGTGTTCATCGACGCGGAGGCTCTTGCGTGTGAGGCTGGCAGCCCGCGATCCGCCAACGTCGTCCTGCTCGGTGCTGCATCATATGGCCTGCCCTTTGCCGAGCAGACCTGGCGAGATGTGATCGCCGCTCGGGTACCTCCAAAGACCGTGGAAGCCAACCTTCGTGCGTTTGAGCTGGGTCGCACAGCATGTGCGGAAGGGGTGTGTGATCTATGAGCGAGATGAGCGTCAAGCAGCTGTCGGTGTTCATCGAGAACAAGTCCGGTCGCGTGAGCGAAGTGACGGGCATCCTCGGGGACAGCGGCATCAACATCCGCGGCTTCTCGGTCTCGGACACCGCCGAGTTCGGGATCCTTCGACTGATCGTGGATCGCCCCGAAGACGCTGCTAACGCACTTCGCGAGGCGGGGTTCACTGTCCGCGAGGATGATGTCATCTGTATCGACCTGCCGGACGTGCCGGGCGGCCTTGCTGGTGTTCTTCGGCTGGTCTCCTCGGCAGGCGTGAATATCGAGTACGTCTACTCGCTCATCGCGACATACGTCGTGGTGAACGTGGCTGATGTGGAGCGGGCTCTCCACCTGCTCGCCGACAAGCCCGTACGGCTTGTCGGACAGGCGGAGATCGCTTCGGCGTAGGTTGTACGACCAAGGGGAACCGGGGATCGGAGGGCGCTATGAAGACACAGCGGAGGGTGATCGCGACCGTACTTGCCGCGTTGCTCATGGTTGCAGCCAGTGCTGGCTGCTCAAGCAAGGGTAGCGGCGGGTCTTCCACTGGAGAGGGGAGCACCGAGCCGTATCGCATCGGTGCCATAGTCTCGCTTTCGGGCAGCTATGCGGGTCTCGGCACGCCCGAGAAGCAGGCTATCGAGATGGAGATGAAGCGCATCAACGACGCTGGCGGCATCAACGGCCGACAGATCGAGGTCATCTTCGAAGACGATACCACCGATCCCGCAAAGGCGCAGGCAGCGGTGGCGCGACTCCTGGAGCAGGAGAACGTCATCGCCATCATCGGCGCGACCGGCACGAGCCAAACGATGGCGCTCCGCGACGACATCGACCGAGCGGGCGTCCCGCAGGTGTCGATGGCGGGGGGCTCGGTCATCACTGCTGAGTTCGACGCGAACGTCTTCCAGACGCCATGGCCGAACCGGATCGTCGTCCCGTTCACGCTCAAAGCGCTCAAGGATCGCGCTCTCCTGAACGTCGCCGTCATCTCCGATACCGGCGGGTACGGCAAAGATGGTCATGATCTCATCCTCAAAGGCGCAGGCGTTGCGGGTGTGAAGATCGTCGCCGATGAGACCTTCAACCCTGGTGACACTGACATGACCGCGCAGCTCACGAAGATCAAGTCGGCGTCGCCCGATGTCGTCCTGATGTGGAACGCCGGCAAAGAGGCGGCGATCGTAGCCAAGAACATGAAGCAGCTCGGCATGACGGTCCCCCTCGTGGGCAGCCCCGGCAACGGACGCCGTGAGTTCATCGAAGGTGCCGGCGACGCCGCGGAGGGATTCCGATTCGCCGCCGGCAAGATCCTGGTGCCAGAGGCCTATGGTGAGGGTACGCCGGCGTTCGAGGTTGCCAAGAAGTTCATCGCCGATTACTCCGCTGCATACGGGACTGCGCCTGACATCTTCGCCGGTCATGCGTTTGACGCATTCCTCGTTGTGACCGATGCCCTCAAGCGGGTGGAGGGTGAGGCGACCCCTTCATCGCTGCGCGATGCGATCGAGGCGACTGACGGGCTCGTCGGCGTTGGAGGTACGTTCGCGTACAGCCCCGAGGATCACAATGGTCTGACCGAGGAGGAGCTTGTCTTCTACCGCGTTGAGGGCGCCACGTGGGTCCTCGACAAGTGACCAATCGCGCTCGGGTGATCGATGAGTAGCTCGGAGCTGCTGCAGTTCCTCATATCGGGACTCCAGAACGGTGCGGTCTACGCACTCGTCGGTCTCGGGTTCACGCTTGTCTACGCATCCACAGGCGTCATCAACTTCGCCCAGGGCGAGTTCTTCATGCTGGGCGGGATGTTGGCGGTCGCCGGCGTGCGCGCCGGGTTGCCGCTACCGCTCGCGATCGTTGCCGCGGTCCTGATCTCGGCGGGTGTTGGCGTCGCACTCGAACGCTTTGCGCTGAGGCCGAGACGGGATTCCGGGACCTTGGTGCTGATCATCATCACCATTGGCGCGTCCATGGTGCTCAAGTCGCTTGCCCGGCACATCTTCGGTCCGAACGAGCTGGCGCTTCCCGCGTTCTCACCCGGGCCGCCGGTCTTGCTCTTTGGTGCCGCGATCGACCGCCAGGTACTGTGGATCTGGGGACTCACATTCGTGGCTGTCGTCGGGCTCACGCTGCTCTATACCAGGACGAAGCTGGGTCGAGCGATGCGGGCGAGTTCGCTCAGCCATGATGCGGCCCGCCTTATGGGAATCGACACCGCCGGTGTGGTGATGATCTCATTCGGCCTCGCTGCGGCACTTGGGGCCCTCGGTGGCGCTGCCGTGGCTCCGCTGACGCAGACCGCGTTCGACGTTGGCGCTCGAGCGGGTCTCAAGGGATTCGCCGCGGCGATTCTTGGTGGCCTCGGAAACCCCATCGCTGCCGTTGTCGGTGGCCTCGCTCTTGGTGTGCTCGAGAGCATGTCCGTCGCGTTCATCTCGAGCACGTACAAGGACGTTATCTCCCTCGTGCTGCTGCTTGCCGTGCTCTTCCTGCGTCCGCAGGGGCTGCTCGGCAAGAGCGGAAGGGAGAAGGTGTGAGCCGAGAATCGACTCGCAGTGTGCTGCTCGGGAGTATTGCGCCCGTTCTTGGGCTGGTCGTCGTTCTCGCGGTGCCACTCCTGAGCACCGATCGCTATCTCTTCAAGGTGCTCACGTTCGTAGGGGTGAACCTCATCGTGGTCGCCGGTCTCGCCTTGCTCTTCGGCTACGCGGGGCAGATCTCGCTTGGCCATGCGGCGTTCTTTGGCATCGGAGCGTATGCGACCGGGTACCTGACTGCCGAGAAGGCGGTCCCGTGGCTTGGTGCGGCGGTCATCGCCACCCTGCTAGCTGCGCTCGTGGGATTCCTGCTCTCGCTGCCGATGCTGCGACTGAAGGGGCACTATCTCGCAATGGCGACGCTCGGCTTCAGCGAGATCATGACCGTGCTCTTCGTGGAGGCACGCGCGATCACAGGTGGCAACGACGGTTTGCGGGGCATCCCGTATCCTGCTCTGGGACCCATGAAGATCGACACGCCAGGCGGGGTCTACCTGCTCGTTTGGATCGTTGCGATCATCGTGCTCGTTCTCGCGTCCAATCTGGTGCGCACACGACCCGGTCGGGCCCTGCGCGCACTTCACGGGGCAGAGCTTGGTGCGCAGGCGTGCGGAATCGATACCGGGCGGCTGCGCGTCCAGGTCTTCGCGCTGTCCGCGGGCCTCGCCGGTCTGGCGGGTGCGCTCTATGCCAGCGCCGTGGGCTTCATCTCACCCACGACGTTCTCCCTCGAGTTCTCGGTGTTGCTTGTCGCCATGGTCGTCCTCGGCGGCACGGGATCGATCGCTGGCCCGGTGGCCGCGTGTGTGCTCTTGACGCTCCTGCCGTACGCGGACGCCCTTATCCCGGGTCTGCCGAGAGAGGCCGTCGCGTTTCTCCAAGACTGGGAAGCCGATATCTCCGGCATCGTGATGATCCTTGTGCTCCTGTTCGCACCGGGGGGCGTTGCCGGCTTCCTGCGGCGCTCACGCAGGACGGGGGAGTCCGCATGACGTTGCTTGCGGCCAGAGGGCTCTCGAAACGGTTCGGCGGTCTCGTTGCCGTCGATGACGTCTCGTTCGACGTTCATGACGGCATGATCAAGGCGCTCATCGGACCGAATGGTGCCGGCAAGAGTACGCTTTTCAATCTGCTGACGGGGTTCGATCGGCCGGATGCTGGCGACGTCGCCTTCAGCGGCGCGTCGATTGTGGGATTCCCGCCGCACCGTGTCGTTCGAGCGGGCATGGCGCGCACGTTCCAGAACACGCAGATGTTCGGCGAGATGACGGTGACGGAGAACGTCGTCGTTGGCATGCACACGCGCTTGAGGACAGGATTCACCGCAGGTGCACTTCGGCTTCCCGCCACGAGGGCACGTGAGCGAGCGGCGTTTGAGCGTGCCGGGAGTCTTCTGCGGTTGGTGGGCGCTGATGCGTTTGCGGACGTTCTGGGGGCTGACGTTCCGCACGGCGTGCGACGGTTGGTGGAGATTGCGCGGGCTCTTGCGTCGGCTCCGAGGCTGCTGCTGCTCGACGAGCCGGCTGCCGGGTTGAACAACGCCGAGACGGTCGCGCTTGCGGCGAGCCTGCGACGGATTCAGGCCGATGGCACGACGGTGCTCATCGTCGAGCACGATATGGGTCTGGTCATGGAGATCTCCGACGAAATCGTCGTTCTCGATCGCGGGCGCAAGATCGCCGAGGGTTCGCCGCTGCTGATTCAGAAGGACGCGGCGGTCATCGAAGCATACCTGGGCGAGGCGGTGACCGATGCCTGAGCCGCTGCTCTCGGTCCGCTCGATCGATGTCGGCTACGGGCACGTGCCAGTGGTGCGGGGTGCCTCCCTCGACGTTGCGCGCGGCGAGATCGTGACCATCATCGGGGCGAACGGGGCAGGGAAGTCCACGCTTCTCAAGGCCCTGGCCGGTCTTGTGCGCCCCTCGGCGGGGCAGGTCACGCTCGACGGACGCGATGTCACCGGCGTTGCGCCCGAGCGGTTGGTTCGCATGGGCCTCGCACTCGTTCCCGAGGGCCGCATGCTCTTCGGCCCGATGTCCGTTGCCGAGAACCTGGCGCTCGGTGCGCACACAAGGCGCGTCGCGGCAGAGGTCACGGAGGACTTGGAGCGGGTCCAGACGCTCTTCCCTGTGCTTGCCGAGCGCTCCGAGCAACCCGCCGCTACGCTTTCCGGTGGCGAGCAGCAGATGCTTGCAATCGCCCGCGCGCTTATGTCGCGACCACGCATCCTGTTGCTCGACGAGCCGTCGCTCGGCCTTGCGCCGAAGGTGATAGCCGACATCTTCGGCGTTCTCGACGCGCTGCGAGCCGGTGGTCTGGGCATCCTGCTCGTCGAGCAGGATGCGAACCTTGCGCTCAAGCATGCGCAGCACGGGCATGTGATGCGTTCCGGGCACGTCGTCATGAGCGGAACCGCAGCGGAACTGGCCGATAACGATGACGTGCGCCTGATCTACCTTGGCGCGTGGCACGGCAACGAGTAGGGGGAAGCGATGCCGATCTGGAACGCCGAATACGAATCTATGCCGAGAGACGCGCTCGCGGCACTGCAGCTGCGACGATTGCAGGCCACAGTCGAGTGGGTGTACGAGCGCGTCCCGTTCTACCGAGAGGAACTCGACGCCGCCGGCGTTCGACCGCGCGACATTCGCTCACTTGAGGACGTGCGGCGCCTGCCAATGACGGACAAGACCGCACTTCGCGACACATATCCGTATGGGATGTTCGCCGTGCCGCTCGAGCAGGTAGTCCGCGTGCATAGCTCGTCGGGGACGACCGGAAAGCCGATCGTCGTCGGCTACACCAAGGGCGATCTCAACACGTGGTCAGAACTCACGGCGCGCATCGCATCCGCTGCCGGCGTGACGGCCGCAGATCGCGTACAGATGGCGTTCCTCTACGGGATGTTCACCGGCGGATGGGGCATGCACTACGGCATCGAGCGCGTCGGTGCGACTGTCTTCCCTGCAGGCGCGGGGAACACCGAACGACAACTCATGATGATGCAGGACTTTGGCACGACCGCGATTGTTTGCACGCCGAGCTACGCGCTCTACATCGCCGAGGTGGCCGAGAAGGCCGGCATCGACATCCGGTCGTTGCCGCTGCGCGTTGGTCTCTTCGGCGGCGAGCCCTCGGGTGAGGGCATGCGTGAGGAGATCGAGAAGCGACTGGGAATTCTTGCCACCGACAACTACGGGCTCTCAGAGGTCATGGGTCCCGGAGTGTCGGGCGAGTGCGAGCACCAGTGTGGCTTGCACATGGCAGAAGACCATTTCCTGTTCGAGGTCGTTCATCCCGAGTCGGGCGAGCCGGTCGCAGAAGGGGAGGAGGGCGAACTGATCATCACAACACTGACGAAGGAAGCCTTCCCGGTGCTGCGATATCGCACGCACGATCTTACGGTGATAGATACGTCGCCGTGCGCGTGCGGTCGCACGGCAGCGCGTATGCGCAAGGTTCGTGCGCGCACCGATGACATGCTCATCATCCGCGGGGTCAACGTATTCCCGTCTCAAATCGAGGATGTTCTCTTCAAGATCGAGGGAATCGAGCCGCATTACCTCATCGTGATCGACCGCGATGGCGCCATGGATGACATCGAGGTTCGAATCGAAGTCGCCGAGGAGATATTCTCCGATGTGATGGCCGATATGGTCGCATTCACGAAGAGCATCGCCGAGCGCATCTACTCGGTCATCGGGCTGCACGCCAAGGTCCGCTTGGTAGAACCTGGTACCATAGAGCGAACTGCCGGCAAGGCGAAGCGAGTTGTGGATAACCGCCGGACTGACTAGTCGGTTCGCGGTCGAGTGGAGGTACTGCGTGTCGCAGCAAGTCACCATCGCGCTCATCGTTGTGGTAGCGCTGCTTGCAGTCGCCGGACTGGTCGTCGCCGGGGTCTTCCTGTGGCGGCGCACGGTACGGCGCTACATCGTCACCCTGATCGGCAAGCGCGAGGGCGTCCAGGCGGCGTTCAAGACCGTCGAGAACCTCGTGGATACGCTTTCGAAGGCTACCGACGGGGAACTCGTGGCATTCGCGCTCGATCCCTCTGCCGAGGAGCGCAAGACGCTTGAGGAAGTCGCCGAGCAGATGAGCATTCTGAGCGACGAACTTGCTACCATGCCACTGCCAAAGCACCTGATCGATGCGGCCAACGAACTCGCCGATGCCGCGAAGGAGCTCTTGCGGCAAACAGGCGGACTCACGGGGAAAGAAGGAATCGACGCGCTTGACGCGCTCGGTGAGGTCGACCTCGGTCGTGTTCGGACACATGTTGAAGAAGGCATACGGCTTCTTGGTGAGTCAGCGGAACGATATGACGTGGATGACACGGCGGTGTACGGAGGCGGCTTGTACATCTAGAGCCGGCGGCCGAAGGAGGGGACGGCATGGCGGGACCGCAGTCGGAGGGCCAGTACGATCTTGTGCGACTCGGTCGGCGCATCGGTGCGTGGGTGCTTCTTGTCGTCTTCGTCTGGATTGCCTACAGCTGGTACGCCGACTTCCGAAGCGCTCCCAAGAGCGTCACCACACCCAAGACCTCTACTGAGACGACGCAGTCGGTTGAGTCGACCGGAGCTGCGGCCGGGGAGGGGAGCGCGACGCCCGACGCCACGACGCCCGTGGTCATCGTCCTGGCGGAGGGTCTGAATCTACGTGCAAAGCCAATGACCAGCTCTGACGTGATCAAGAAGCTGAAGCGGGGTACGTCACTCGAGCTTCTGGAGACCGCCGCAGGATGGTACCGCGTACGCGACGCAGCCGGTGATGAAGGATGGGTCGCGGCAGGCGGCAATTACACCGAACTTTCGAAATAGCAGCGGGAGGGACGTCGATGGGTCGCAAGGTCATTGGAAGCGCAGGGGAGTTCTATCGGCTGAGAGTCAAGCGGGTCGATGAAGGAGACTCCCCTGATCTGGAATGGCGTGAGGACATCCTCTGGCGACGACCCCCCTCGGAACGCCTGACCGAGGAGGAAGTGTACCGCGTGGAGGCCGTCGAAGACGACAACGATGATGCCATCACGGTACTTGCGCGCTTCGGTTCGCAGGACGAGGCATACCGCTGGCTTGAAGCCGCCGAAGAAGACCTCGCCGAGATGACCAACACAGAGTTCGAAGATGCGTACTTCCCGCGGGCTCTGGAGCAATGACAGCCGGCCTTATGCGTGGCGGATGGTCGCTGCACGTCCGGCTCAATTCCAAGGGCACCTCTCGGCAGGGCGTAACGGTCCCAATAACGCACTTAACATAAGATGTATTATCCGGCGTAGATGGTGTGCTCGGCCCGGGCACTACCTCGATATGCCCGGAGCGTCAGGGCATGGGCTGTGCGTCGGCGTACATCGACAACAAGACAGCGCGTACTGCGAGGCAGGAATGTGAAGCGGTCCCGGACCGCGTCTTCATACGCAGCCCGGGACCGTCATTATCGAGCGCGCACGTCGCGCCTTGCGGCCCGACGTGCGGTCACTCCGTCTGTGCTGCTACTTCTCGGCAGCAGCTGCCTCGGCCTGCAGTTCGCCGCTGAAGTCCGGAGACTCGACCATGAGTCCCTCGGATTCACGCGGCAGGATCAGGTTGAGGATGATGCCCAGCAGCGTTGCGGCAGCCATACCCGGAAGAACATAGTCACCGATCGGGATGGCCGTGCCCGTACCTTCCATGCCGATGCCCACGACCAGCACGACGCTGGAGAGAATGAGGTTACGGCTATGGCTGTAGTCGATGCCACTCTCCACGAGGAGCCTGAGGCCGGAGCTCGCGATGAGACCGAACAGAAGCAGCGAGATGCCACCCATGACCGGTACCGGGATCGACTGGATGAGGAACTTGAGCTTGGGAACGAAACCGCCGATGAAGAACGCCAGCGCGCCAGCCCACCAGAAGACCTGGGTGGCGTACACCTTGGTCACGGCCATGACGCCGATATTCTCGGCATACGTCGTGGAAGGCGTACCGCCGACCATCGCGGACAGCGCGGTCGCAAGACCGTCGCCAGCGAGTGACTCAGGCAGCATCGGCGTGAAGTCCTTGCCGACGATCTCGTTCACGACGAGCAGGTGCCCGATGTGCTCGATGATTACCACGAACGCGACCGGGGCGATGATGAGAATCGCGCCAAAGTCGAACTTGGGGTACGTGAGGGTCGGGAGACCGATCCAGGCCGCTTCCATGACCGGCTTGAAATCGACCATGCCCATGGGGATGGCGATGATGTAGCCAGCGATGATGCCCAGCAGGATCGGAATCGTCGCCATGAAGCCCTTGAAGTAGCTCGAGAAGATGATGGCGGCGGCGAGTGTGGCCAGCGCCAGCAGGAGATTCTTCATGGCAAAGGCGTCGCCGGCTCCCTTAGTGGCCATGCCAACAGCAACTCCAGCGAGCCCGAGGCCGATGACGATGACGACTGCGCCGACAAGGGCTGGCGGCAGTACCTTGTTGAGCCAACCGGTCCCAAAGGCCTTGATCAGGAGTGCGACCACCACGTAGATGAGGCCGGCGACGACGAGACCGCCGAGTGCCTGCGGAATGCCCTTAGTGGTGGCTACGGCAATGATGGGACCGATGAACGCGAATGACGACCCGAGGTAGCTTGGGATCTTGCCCCGCGTCAGAACCAGATACAGAATCGTGCCAGCGCCGGACGTCATGATCGCGACTGACGGATCGAGACCCGTAAGCAGCGGTACGAGAACGGTGGCGCCGAACATGGCCATCAGGTGCTGGAATGCCAGCGGAATGGCCTGCAGTACGGGAAGCTTCTCGTCGGTTTGAATCTCTCTGCGCTCAGACATGCTGCTCCCCCTAGCCCGCGACAAGTTTCTGGATGGCGGGCAGGACGAAGCTGACGATGAATGCGGCGCTGACAATCCACATCAGCCAGTGGATTTCTTTAGTCTTGCCATGGAGCACTTTGATGAATACATAGCTGATGAAGCCGAGGCCGATGCCGTAGCTGATGTTGTATGTGAGCGGAATGCCGACGATCGTCAGGAACGCGGGGAATGCTTCCTCGAAGTCGTTCCACGGAATGTCGCGGATGCTGCCCATCATCAGGAAGCCGACGACGATGAGTGCGCCAGCGGTGATCGGCAGCGCGCCACCGATCATTGCGATGACCGGCGTGAAGAACGCGCAGAGCGCAAACAAGACACCGGTGACGATCGGGGTGAGACCGGTGCGGCCACCCTCGGCAACGCCAGCTGCAGACTCAATGTATGTGGTGATCGAGCTAGCGCCGAAGAGTCCACCAACAGCCGCAGCTGCGGAGTCGACGGCCAAGATGTTGCGGATGCCCGGAATCTTGCCGTCCTTCTCAACGAAGCCGGCCTGTTCGCCTACGGAGATGACGGTGCCCATGGTGTCGAAGAAGTCCGTGAGCATCACAGCGAAGACGAACAGCAGGAGCGTGGGAGTGAACACCTGGAGCAGCGCGATCGAGGTCGTGCCCTCAGGCGTCTGGAACGGGGCGAAGAACGTGTCAAAGACAGGCATTGCGAACAGGTTCCCGGATGGAAGCTTCGTCACACCAAGGATCAGTGCGGCAACCGTTGCCACGACGATTCCCCAGAGGATATCACCCTTCACCTTCAGGGCCATGAACGCGATGATCGCGACAAGACCGATCAGCGTGACCCATACGGCCGGCTGGGTGAAGTCGCCGAGCTTGACCAGCGTGTTGGGGTCGCCGACGACGATCTTGCCGTCCACGAGTCCGATGAACGTGATGAAGAGGCCAATACCAACGCCGATGGCGCGCTTGAGGTCAAGCGGAATGGCGTCCATGACGGCCTCGCGCAGTCCAGACATCACGAGGAGCAGAATGATGATGCCCTCCACGAAGATGACCGACATGCCGACCTGCCAGGGCACTCCAGCGCCCAGGATGATGCTGAACGCCACGACTGCGTTCAGGCCCATGCCTGACGCGAGCGCGAACGGTCTGTTCGCAAAGACGCCCATGCAGATGCACATCAGCGCTGCACCAAGCGTGGTCGCCGTGGCGAGTGCCGGGATCCATGTGGCCCCAGTCTCACCGAATGCGGCAGACAGGATACCCGGGTTCACAAAAATGATGTACGCCATCGTCATGAAGGTGACGACGCCTGCGAGGATCTCTGTCCTCACGTTGGTACCGCGCTCTTTGAACTTGAAGAACTTTTCCATCGCACCAGCCCTTCCCTAGGACTTGCTTGTCAGTTGCGCACGGTTGTTGTGACCGCCCCAACGGTCACGCCCTTCGACTCCTTAGCGTTTCGGTGCCATTCCCCCTTCCGATACGAGCACTGTCGCAAGCTGCGGACTTATGTAAAGTAAGGCGTGATAGCTCATGCATGGTGGCCCGTCTCGGGCGTCCAGATCGATCCGAGGTACTCGGCTGGTGAAGAGAAGCCACCCGCGAACGCAGCTTGGATCTGCTGCGCGATGGCCGGGCGAAAGTCCAGGTCCGATAGGTGCGCGATGGGAACGACTTCGACCGCCTCGATCGTTGCATCAAGCGGCTGATCGAGGATGCTTCCCGCGGTGACCTCGGCAAGGAACGCGATGTTGACGATGTGTCGGTCGCCCGCCGGAGAGATCGTGTCGCTGATGAACAGCGGTCGTATCGGACGACACTGAAGCCCGGTCTCCTCGGCCACTTCGCGGATGAGCGCGTTGGCCAGGGTCTCTCCGGTGTCGACTCCCCCGCCGGGAAGCAGGTAATATGGCGCGTCAAAGCGGCGCTGGCGAACGAGCACGATAGAGTCGTCGATGACGATGATTGCGGCGACCCGTACCCGGGGGCGGTCAGACGCCCGTGCTGCCAAAGCCGCCCTCCCCCCTCTCGGTACTGTCGAGCTCATCGACTGGAACCAGCTCAACTACCTCGACGCGTTGGATCACAAGCTGCGCGATCTTCTCGCCGCGGAGTATCTCGATGGGAATTGTGGGGTCGAGGTTGATGGCGATAACCTTGATCTCGCCCCTGTAATGGCTGTCGATCAGTCCCGGGGTGTTCACGAGGCTGAGCCCTCGCTTTATGGCAAGACCGCTCCGCGGCTGGACAAAGCCTGCGTGTCCGACGGGAATGGCCACGGCGATCCCGGTTGGGACGAGTGCGCGCTGAAACGGCTGCAAGACGCAATCCTCGGCCGCGTACAGGTCGAGTCCAGCGTCGCCCGTGTGCGCGTACGCTGGTAGCGGCAGGTTCGCGTCGAGTTGTCGTATCTCCATCTTCACAATCAGGCGCCCCTCAAGACCGTTGGGATGTAGTCGTTGCATTGGATGACAACCTGAGCGAGCGCATCCGGACGGTACGGAAGGACCGCCGAGGCACGTGGGTCGAGCGTGGTTGCCGGAACGAACTGCTGCACCGCATACCGATCTCCGCCTTCAAGCGAACGAGCGATATCGATGAGGTCATCGAGGATGATGGCGCCGGGATAGGCGGTCGTCCTGAATTCGTGCGGAACACCGCTGGCTACGATCAACTCGACCGAGCGACTCACTCGTGACCCGGCGTCGTGAACTCCCGTGAGCATGTCGTATCGGTCGAATGTGGTCTTGAGGTCGAGCGCGACATACGAGACCAGGCCATCCCCCAGCACCGACTCAAGCACTTCAGGGTTGTTCCCATTGGTGTCGAGCTTGACCGGCATGCGCATCTCGGAGAAGAACTCCAGCGTACGCAGAAGGTCGGGGTCGGTCGTTGGCTCTCCGCCCGTGATGACTACTCCGTCGAGCCAACCTCGCTTGGCGTCGAGATGCGCAGCTAACCCGCTCCACGACGCGGATTCCTGTGGCGCGTTAATCAACGCCGCGTTGTGGCAGAAGGGGCACCTGAAGTCGCATCCGCCGAGGAATATCGTTGCGGATACACGTCCGGGCCAATCAAGCATTCCGGCAGGAATCCACCCGGCAAGCCGCTGCGTGGGAGCCTTTGCGGTTGATATTCCTGTGGTTGGAACGCTCAAGTACGTGCCCTTCAGTTTGCGAGCAGGGAGTGCAGATCGCCAAGTGGTGGAGCCTCGCCCCGCCAGCCTGCTACTTCACGACCAGTGGAATCGACCACGAGCACAGATGGAGTTGCCATGACTCCGTAAAACGACGCCTCGGCGAGTCCGTCGATCGAATCGACGTCGTATTCCGAGACGTGCAAAAGGCCTTCACACGCCTTCTTCGCAGCCGGGCAGCGGGGGCAATCCTGTTTCACGAAGAGTTTGACTTCCATCTGAGGCTCCCTTGCCTATGCCGAGACGATCTGCGAATCGGAGAGGTCCGTCCGGATTCGATCGTAGAGTTCGCCGACCTTGCTTCTATTCCAGGTCTGGACCTTGCTGAAGTACCCGACGATTCGTGTGACTCCGTAGACGTCCATCGAGCCGCAGAGCGGGCACTGCGCCTTCAGACCGCGGCTGGTACGCCGACATGACTCGCAGACTGTGAACTCAGGGCTGAACGCGATCTGGGAGCACTGCGTGTTGCGGAAGGTCTTCTCCACAAACGAGCGAATGGCTGATGGATCAGGCTCGCTTTCGCCGAGCCAAACATGCACGATCGCACCGGCTTCAATGAGCGGATGGAAGCGCGATTGCTTCTCGACCCGGGTGATGTAGTCGATTGGCGCGTCCGCCGCAAGGTGGATCGAATTCGTGTAGTAGTAGTTGGTGCTGGTCAGGTCGCCCTTCACCGCTGCAGCGGTCTGTTCGGGCCAGTACTTCATGTCCAACTTGGCTAGCCGGTAGCCGGCCGACTCAGCGGGGCTCTCCTCGAGAACCAGGTTGATCCCGTACCGCTCGGAGATCTCCCGGCACTTGAGGCTCATCGCAGATATGACCTTCAACCCGAACCTGAGGGCTTCGTCCGACTCGTGGAGCTGCTGACCAGTATGCACCTGCACGAGCTCGTTGAGCCCGATGAGCCCGGCGAGGTACGTCAACCGGTCCATCTTCAGGTAGGGGCTGCCGTCCAAGTCGAGCGTTAGCATGCCGAGCGGACCTTCTGCGCCCAGGTCGAAGAGCTCCTGGATGAACGCGCGCTTCTGCGAGTGAGCCTTCCCGACGAGCTCGAGAGTCCTGTTGATCTCCATGAAGAGCGCCTGGTCGTTGCCGTGCGCTTTGTAGGCGATGCGCGGAAGGTTGATGGTCACGTTCTGGAGCGCCGAGAAGCGCATCTTCTCGGGAGTGACGGTCTCCTTCAGCTGATCCTGGCTCAACTTGAGCTTGAGCCTGCAGCATTGCGAAACGGTCACCTCATCACCGCGGTCGAAGACAAAGTACGTGATTCCCTGCTTACTCGCGACGGCGCAGGCCTGATCGAGGAACGTTTCGTGGCCTTCGGTCCGGAAGAAGTCCTCGCTGATGTGAAGCAGCGGCTTGGGGAAGACGAACGTCTTGCCGTGCGCGTCACCGCGCATGTAGACGTTGAACATGGCCTTCAGGAATGCTTGAGCTTCCTTCTCGTATGCCGCGTACGTCTTGCCTGTGTACTCGCCACCGGGGCCTATCGCAGGTGTATCGGCGAAGTGGCGGGGCACGTTGTAATAGAGGTTGAAGTCAGTGAACACTACCTGCGAGCCGCGCGCACCGGCGAGTTGGTTGAACTCGAAGATGAGCATCTGAGCAAGCTGATCGAGCTCATCGGGGGACTTCCCAACGAGGAACGGGGCCAGGAAGACGTTCACAGCCTCCCAGCCAACCGCACCGGCGTAGTGGGCCTGCAAGGCGCTCGCCATCTTGACCATATGGCCGATGAGCACTTCGGGGTGTTTGGCGGGCTTGGAGACCGACGTGATGTTCGGGAGCTTGAGGCCGAACTTCTTGATGTACTCCAGGCTGTGACCGCCACAGTACGGGCGGATGATGAACCCGAGGTCGTGGAGGTGGATGTCACCCACATAGTGAGCCTCGGCAACGTCGTCGGAGAATACCTTGCGTAAGGCGAATTCCTTGAGAATCGTCTCGGCGAGCGTGAGGTTGATGGATTCCGGGTTGTGGGTCGTGTTGCTGTTCTCTTTGTTCGCGTTTGTGATGATCTGCTCGACATCCCACATCGGAAGACCGATATGGGTGTGCTTCTTCAGTGTGGTTGTGAGGCCGCGATCGAGCAGCTCAAGGTCGACGAACTCGCGAATGATGGCCGTGGTGACCGTCATCAGATTGGTGCCGTCGATCCGGTCTTCGACTGCGAGTGCGATCTCCTCCGCCAGGCGCGGCGCGATGCCGGTTTCCTTGATGAGCGATCCCGCAATCTTCGAACGATCCCAGGTATCGATCTCTTGTCGCGATGTTGTGGAGACAAGCAGGGCGATATCCATAGCATCGGCACCCTGCGGCGAGATCGCAGGCTTGATAACACTGATCACGCGCTCGAGAACCATGTCGTACCCTTCCTCGGTGCCGACGCCGCTGTACGAAGAATCAACGAGTGCGCATCACAGCTTCTTGAGCTCAGATGTGAACTCGTCCAAGTCCTGAAACTGCTTGTAGACCGAGGCGAACCTGATGTAGGCGACCTTGTCCAACTCCAAGAGACGCTTGAGCACCATGTCTCCGAGATGCTTTGCGCTCACTTCGTACGAGAACGAGTTGTGCAACTCGGTCTCGATTCCTTCGATCAATGCCTCAAGCTGCTGAGGCGTCACGTTCCGCTTAGCCGTGGCAACAATGAGCCCACGCAGCAACTTCGCGCGATCGAACGGCTCGCGGCTCGAGTCACGCTTGACCACCATGAGTGGCATCTCTTCTCGGCGCTCGTACGTGGTAAATCGCTGCTCGCACTGGAGGCACTCGCGGCGTCGACGAATCGCGTCTCCTGACTCTGAGACTCGCGAATCCACGACTTTGGTCTCTGCGTGGCCGCAGTAAGGACACCGCATGGCCGCACCCCCACATCTAGGCTTTGAACGAGCCTAGCACACAACATATAGGGCTACAACGGAGAATCGTCGCGGAGTTGATTTTGTCTTAAGAACTGACGGAAAACCGCCGGTCAGCGGCTTGCTGTCGCGGCACTGGCGTCTGGTTCTCCGGGTACGCGCAGGAGCTGTCCCTCGCTCAGAGTGCTGTCCGTTAGTCCGTTCTCGGAGCGGATGGCGGCGACTGTCTGTGCGGTAGTGAGTCCTTGGATAGGGTGCGCCTGTGCGATGCCCCAGAGTGTCTGTGAGCTGCCGACTTTGACGGTTACCGCGCTTGGCCATGCGGGCACGGAGTCTATCAGCCCGGGCAGCAGTGTGACAGCGATGACGATCATGACAGCCGCGGCGAGAATGCTTATCTCGATGCCACTGAGACGCCGCCCCGAACTCGAGCAGCGAGATCTGTGCGGTCGGTGAGCATTCATACCTACGGTTGTGACCATCGAAGCGGTGTCTGCATGCATGTCGTACTCCCCCTTGCCGGGTCCCATTCGATGACCTGACTCTAGCGAAGCGGTCTGACATGAATGAGCGCAAAGCGAACGTATGTTCTGCATTCATAGTATACGAACACATGTTCGCGCGCAACCAGTAAAGCGAACGCATGTTTGCGCCAGTGTTCCGTACGTCGTACACTGTGAACACGAACGTGCTTTCGGTCAGGGGGACTTGATGGAATATCGCGCCGAGCTTACGAAACGCCAGCGCCAGATACTCGACTTCATCCGCGCGGAGATCCATCGCTGCGGTTATCCGCCGTCTGTCAGGGAAATCGGCGAAGCCATCGGACTGTCGTCCTCGTCTACTGTGCATTCACACCTTGCGGCGCTTGAGGCAAAGGGCTTCCTGCGAAGGGACCCGAGCAAGCCGCGCGCGCTTGAGGTGCTTGATTACCGCGACACAGACCGGGGTGTCGACTACGGCAAGGTGCAGGCGGTCCCCCTTGTCGGCTCGGTCGCTGCCGGCTCCCCTATTCTCGCAGCGGAGAACATCGAGGCGACGGTATCCCTTCCCGAGGAGCTTGGTGGCGCAGAATCCACGTTCATCCTCAGGGTCAAGGGCGAGAGCATGATCGAGGCGGGTATTCTCGACGGTGACTTCGTGGTTGTTCGGCAGCAGCCGACGGCGACGAACGGCGACATCGTGGTTGCGATGATCGATGAAGAAGCGACTGTGAAGCGCTACTTCCTGGAGCCGGACCGCGTGAGACTCCAGCCCGAGAACTCGTCGATGGACCCGATCTACGCCCGGGAACTCACCATTCTCGGGAAGGTTGTCGCCCTCTTCCGCCGCATCTAGCCTTCGTCAACGGGCCGTTCGGACTCCAGGTCGCTGAACTGCGCAGTCACGCCCGGACTGGCCTTGAACACCAGGTGTGTGCCTTCGCCCGTGTGCTCCTCGGTGATGATGTGGCCTCGCTCGTGAGCTAGTCGAACAAGGTCTCCCCGAGTGTACGGAACGAGGACCTCGACGGTCTTCTCTGCGCGAGATGCTTCGACGCCGATTCGTTCGAGCAGCTCGTCGAGACCCAGCCCGGTTACTCCGGATACGAATACCGCGTTCGGCTCGGATGCCCTCAGTTGTACAAGTTCGTCTGCCGGCACCAGGTCGCATTTGTTGAAGACCAGGACTTGCTGACGGCCGGTCGCTTCAATCTCGCCGAGAACCTCGTGCACGGCAGCGATCTGGGCTCGCGCCAGATCGTGCGAGGCGTCGACCACGTGGAGCTGCAGCTCGGCTTCCCGCACCTCGTCGAGCGTGGATTTGAACGCTTCAACGAGCCCATGGGGAAGTTTGTTGATGAAGCCGACCGTGTCGGTGAGCGTGATCTCGCGTCCTTCAGGGAGTTCAAGCTTGCGAGTCGTCGCATCCAGGGTGGCGAAGAGCTTATCCTCGACCAGCACGTCCGCATCCGTGAGTGCGTTGAGCAGCGTCGACTTGCCGGCGTTCGTATACCCGACGAGTGCGACCCGGAATACCCCGGAGCGACTGCGGGCGTGTCGCTGTGTTTCGCGGTTCTTCGAAACCTGCTTCAGCTCACGCCTGAGCTCCTGGATTCGCGTTCGTGCGAGACGTCTGTCGGTCTCGAGTTGCGTTTCGCCCGGGCCTCGGGTGCCGATTCCTACCGCGCCACCCGATGCCGCCGCTGCCTGCCCGAAGTGCCGCCACAGACCGCGAAGACGGGGCAGCAGGTACTCCATTTGTGCGAGTTCGACCTGGAGCCGACCTTCTCGGCTCTTGGCGTGGAGCGCGAAGATGTCCAGGATGAGCGCGGTTCGATCAAGCACCTTGATGTCTGGAAGCGCTATCTCGATATTCGACTGCTGTGAAGGCGTCAGGTCATCGTCGAACACGACGAGGCTGGCATTGGTCATTCGTACGAGTTCCGCGATCTCTTCGACCTTGCCGCTGCCGACGAACGTCTTCGGGTGCGGCCTGTCCAGACGCTGCGTGACCGTGCCGACGACCAGCGCGCCTGCAGTATCGGTCAGTCGCTCGAGTTCAGCGAGGTCGTCCTCAAGGGACCAGCCGCCCTCGCGACCCCGATCAACACCGACAAGAACGGCCCTGTCGATGACCTCGTGTATGACTTCGTGTGGAGTGAAGCGTCTCGGGTTAGTGCTCATAGTCGCGGCGTACCGCCGCCTCCTCAGAGAGTGTTCTTGATGCGCTCGATTGCGGCCTCAAGGCGGTCATCCGGTGTGGTCAGGCTGATTCGAATGTACCCTTCGCCGCTTGGACCGTACGCGCTGCCCGCGGCAACGATGACGTTCGCCTCATCGAGGATCTTGCTCGCGAATCCAGCGGACGTGTAGCCCTCGGGAACCTTGGCCCAGACGTAGATGGTGGCCTTGGGCATGGCGGCCTGAAGACCGATCTTGCTGAGCGCATCCATCACGAGGTCGCGACGGCGCTGGTACATGGCGTTGAGTTCGACGATGGAATCCTGGGGACCCGTCAGCGCTTCGATAGCTGCATCTTGCACAGCAGTGAAGACGCCAGAGTCGATGTTGCTCTTCACGGTACCGAACGCCTTGATCGCGGTGGCGTTGCCCACGGCAAACGCGACACGCCAGCCGGTCATGTTGTACGCCTTGCTGCAGCTAAAGAGCTCGATTGCCACGTCCTTCGCGCCCGGACGCTCGAGAAGGCTCGGCGGACGATAGCCGTCATAGCCGATCTCCGAGTAGGCGTTGTCGTGCACGAGCAGCAGGTCATGCTCGCGCGCGAACGCAATCGCGCGGTCGAAGTACTCGGGCGGAGCAATCGCCGAGGTCGGGTTGTTCGGGTATGAGAGGAACATCATCTTCGCCTTGGCGAGAACATCGGCGGGCGTGCTCTCGAAATCAGCGAGGAAGCCGTTCTCCTCGGTCATGGGCATCCAGTGCGTGAGTCCGCCGGCGAGGATGCCGCCCGTGTGATAGACGGGATAGCCACAGCCGGGAACGAGGGTGTACTCGCCCGGATCGACGAATGCCGGGAACAGGTGCGCGATACCCTCTTTGCTGCCGATGAGCGCGAGCGTCTCGGTGTCGGGATCGACGTCGACGCCGAAGCGGTTCTTCATCCACGTTGATGCGGCCTGACGATATGCCTTCGAGCCCGCATACGACGGGTACTGATGGTTCTTCGGGTTGCGAATGGCCTTGGCCATAGCGTCGACGATATGCTCGGGCGTGGGGGTGTCCGGGTCACCGATGCCAAGAGAGATGACGTCGATTCCCTGCGCCTGCTTCGCCTCCTTCTTGCGGTCGATCTCGGCGAACAGATACGGCGGCAGATTGGAGATGCGCTGGGCGGTCCTCACGGTAGTGGCTCCCCTTCACGTCGGCTTGAGCGCCGGCGACCTGCCGACGTTCGGAACACTGTAGCAGAAGCATGTTTCAAGTGCGGGTCAAGATCAGCGACTGGTGGCTAGTCGCACGAGCTCTCGTCGTCTTCGGGCAGATTGATGACGCCGGAGAAGACCTCGGCTGCGGAACCCGTCATGTAGACGTGATCGTTCTCGTGCCAGCGAATCAGCAGCTCGCCCCCGGGCAGCTCGATAGTCGCGCTTCTGCCAGTGCGACAGCTCAGGACGGCTGCTACGAGTGTTGCGCATGCACCTGTGCCACACGCGAGCGTCTCGCCCACGCCCCGCTCCCACACGCGGGCGCGCAACGTCTCGACGTCCACGAACTGCACGAACTCCACGTTCGTCTGTCGTGGGAAGGCCGGGTGTGTCTCGATGAGCGGTCCGACTGTGGTGACCGGTGCGTCCTCCACGTCGTCCACCCACACGATCGCGTGAGGATTCCCCATACTGACCGCCGTGATGTTGAAGGTGCCGAGATCGGTCTCGATTGGACAGTCGTAGACCATCTCGCCATCGAAGGTCGTTGGAATCAGCGCCGGTGTGAGCACAGGCTCGCCCATGTCCACGGTTGCCGAGTAGAGCTTGCCCTCGTAATCGCGCGTGAACGTGACCGGCTTCAGTCCGCCGAGCGTCTGGATGACGAGTGAGTCGGCGTCAGGGGCGATGAGGCCACGGTCGACGACGTACTTCGCGAAGCAGCGTGCGCCGTTGCCGCACATCTCGGCCAGTGAGCCGTCTGCGTTGTGATACAGCATGTAGTAGTCCGCAGCCGGATCGGTAGCGGGACGGACCAGGATGACGCCGTCTGCGCCGACTCCGAAATGCCGATCGCAGAGCCAGGCGACTGCGTCGGGGTCGAGCTCCCACAGCTCATCGAGGTCCTCGATGAAGACGAAGTCGTTGCCGAGGCCGTTCATCTTGGTGAACGTGAGATCCACGATAAGGTCCCTTCGGATCGAATCTAGCGGCGAATCAGTTCGGGTACCGAGGATTCTACCAGCTTGAGTAGGTCTGCGGTTCGCTCAGAGGCTGACAGTCCGGTGACATCAAGCCACTGGACGCGTGGATCGCCTCGGAACCATGTGAGCTGGCGCTTAGCGTAGCGCCGGGTCGCCTGCTTGATGGCAGCGACAGCGTCGGTGAGCGTGCTCTCCCCCTCGAGCACGGGGACGATCTCTTTGTAGCCGATGGCCTGCGCCGCAGTGAGGGCGCCGCGGTACCCCGCGTTGAGGAGGTCGGCGACTTCTGCCGCGAGCCCGGCGTCGAGCATGCTGTCCACCCGGGCGTCGATCTGGGTGTAGAGCGCGCTGCGCTCCATCGTGAGTCCGATGAACGCCGTCGGATACCACGCGTTGCGTGCTGAGAACCGCTCGGCCTGCTCCGCGTAGGAGGCGCCGCTCTCGGCCATTTCCAGCGCACGGACCACGCGGCGAACGTTGTTGGGATGAATCGCGTTCGCTGCGGCGGGGTCGATAGCGGCAAGACGCTCGTGCAGACCGAGCGGACCAAGCTCTTCGGCGAGCGTCTCGAGATGCTCGCGCTCCGGCGTCGCAAGCTCGCCAGTCGGGAACTCCCAGTCGTCGAGAGCGGCACGCACATAGAGTCCGGTTCCGCCGCACACGATGGGGACCCTGCCACGTGCGGCTATGCTGTCGATTGCACCGCGCGCGTCACGCTGGTACAGAGCAGCCGAGTACGGTGTGCCGGGATCGACGAGGTCGATGCAGTGGTACGGCACCCGCCGTGCGGCGAGGGCCGGCTTCGCGGTTCCGATGTCCATGCCGCGATACACCTGCATCGAGTCTGCACTGACGATCTCGCCATCGAGGCAGACCGCGAGCTCCTCGGCAAGGTCGGTCTTGCCGACAGCTGTGGGTCCGACGATCGCTATGACCGTCGGGCGGGTGCGGGGCTCCGATGTCGGGCTCGCCACGTCAGTGATACCGGTCTACGAGGAATCGTTCCAGCCGAACGCGCTCGCCTGGCGAGATTCCCGCTTTGCGCATCGCGATCGCTACCTGCTGCTCGGGGGTGTCCACGCCTTCCAGGTCCGGGAGTAGAAGCCCGCGGCGCCAATCAGCGGTGACGATCACTCCGTAGCGAGTCGGGTCAAGGTCGTCGAACTCGGCAGCCTCGGGCTCGTGCAGGACGTCCACCGAGATGTCGAGGTCGGCGAGCTCGCCTGCCGCGACCTCGGGGAAGCGCGGGTCAGCGGTCGCGGCTTGGATCGCGTTGTGCACGATCTCCTCGGCAAGGGTGGCTGCGGTCGGCGCGATGGTGCCTATGCAGCCGCGAAGGTCGTTCTGCCGATGGAGGCTCACAAAGGCACCAGCCCGCGTGCCGAGGAGTCCCTCGGCTCTACCAGGGTCGATGACTCGCCGCTCGCGGACGTACGTCTCGACCGCCTTGCGAGCCAGCGCGACGGGTTCGGACTCGTCGCCTCCCGGTGTGCCGCCTTTTGCGCCGGCTTCCGGCGTGAGCAAGCGATCCAGAAGCGCAGGCTCCGCCGCAAGTGCCGTAAGGTAGCCGACACCCCAGGGACCCTCGTAGGAGAGCACCCTGGTCGCCGCATCGGGAATGACACCGCCGAGTGTGATGAAGGAACGCAGCCCACACTCCCCTGCCGCTTCGATCAGCGACGACTCGATACTCATGAGACCGTCGAAATCACCGGCTCCGATCAGCTCGACAAGAGCGCGGTCGAATTCGGCGGCTCTGGGCGAGAAGCCCGCGGGGGCACCCTCCTTGAGGCGATGGCTGCAGTCCCCGCTGGCGACGAACGCGATACGCCTACCAAGCATGTGGGCGACTTCCGCGACGGTCTGACCGAGTCGCCGGTGTAGTCGATACGGAAGCCACGAAAGTGAGATGTTCACGATCGGCCATCGGCCTGATGGATCAAGGAAGCTCAGGGGGACCAGCACACCGTGGTCGAGAATGCCGGGCTCAAGCGCGGGTGTGATCGCCCGGTCGATGACGTCGATCGCCTCTCGGCCAAGCGCGGTGATAAGCATGCGGGCGAACTCGACGTCGGTCGAATACGAGAACTGGGCGCCTGCCGCACCGAACTGCGCGAACGAGCCCTTTGTCACAGGCGCCGTGTCGACGATGAAGGCATCCTGCGCGGCCGGGCTGTGAGGTGACATGATCACGACAGTCTCGGGCTCGAATCGCTCAAGCACGCTTGCGGCCTGATGGAGCGCGCCAGCAGATGCCGCGGTGACGTCCGAATCATGCCCCCCGACGGCGGGGACCATGATTGGTGGGTGTGGTGCGATGATTCCGAGAACATCAGCCATAACGAACACCTCCCGGGTTCCTACGTGCGTTCTTACCCTTCGAAGTGTCCCGAGAGGAACCATGTCTGCGCTTCGTCGATGGTGACGCGAACGAATGTGCCGCCGAGCGATGCCGCGCTTGCGCCCTCAGGCAGTGGAGCGTGAACGACCTTGTTGCTCTCGGTGCGACCGGTGATGACGGTATCGTCCCGCCGAGATGTGCCCTCCACAAGAACCTCCTGCGTCGTCCCGATGAACCGCTGGTTCTTCGCATACGCCGATGACTGGACGACCGCGATGAGCCGGTCGAAACGCTCCTGCATGACTCCGCGCGACACGGTGTCTTCAAGCTCGGCGGCCGGCGTGCCGGTGCGGGGCGAGTACAGGAACGTGAACGCCTGGTCGACGTGTGTACGCCTGACAAGATCGAGCGTCTCCTCGAAATCCTCATCGGTCTCTCCCGGAAAGCCGACGATCACGTCGGTCGAGAGGGCGAGCTCGGGAATCCGAGCGTACAGGCGGTCCACCAGCGCGAGGTAGGACTCTCGCGTGTACCGTCGGTTCATCGCTGCGAGAATGCGGTTCGATCCGCTCTGAACCGGCAGATGCAGGTAGCGGCAGACTTCGGGGACAGAGGCCATGACGTCGATCGTCTCGTCCGAAAGATCCTTGGGATGGCTTGTGACGAAACGAAGACGCTGCACGCCAGTTGCAGCGACCCGGCGAAGAGCGTCCGGGAATCGTGGTTCGCCGTAGAGGTCGCGACCGTAGGAGTTCACGTTCTGGCCGAGCAGTGTGATCTCGACAACGCCGTCGGCTACGAGCTTCTCGGCCTCCGCGATGATGTCCTCGATCGGACGCGATCGCTCACGTCCCCGGACGTGTGGCACGATGCAGTAGGTGCAGAAGTTGTCACAGCCCACCGTGATCGGAAGCCATGCATGCCAGGCATGCTCACGAACGGCGGGGAGGTCGCTCGCGAACTCCGTGCCCTCCGAGAGCACCTCGACGGTCGTTGTACGGGACTCGCTTGCGCTGGCGATGAGCGACGGCAGACTGCCAACGTTGTGCGTGCCGAATACGATGTCGACATGCGGGAGGTATGAGAGCAGCGTCTCGCCATCGCGCTGGCCGATACAACCGCCAACAGCGATGATCACGCCGGGGTTGTCGCCCGTCTTGGCGGCCTTGAGCGAGGAAACGTGCCCACGCAGACGCTCCTCCGCGCCCTCACGCACGGCACAGGTGTTGAAGACGACGACATCTGCGACCTCGGGCGTTGGCGCTTCGCGCAGGCCCAGCTCAGACTCAAGCATGCCTGCGATCCGCTCGGAGTCGTGCTTGTTCATCTGGCAACCGAACGTCCGGACGAAGTACGTCTTCACGAGCGTTGCTCCGCCCGGGTTGCTGCGAATCGGATGAACCTGTCCAGGTCCTCTTGGGTGAGTCCGCCGTCGCCCAGATGCGTCCTTCCCTCACCGGGCCCGTGGAAGTCCGAACCGCCCGTGACGACCATGCCAAGCCGCTCGGCGATTCTGAGAAGGCGTGCGCGATCGGAAGCGGTCTGTTGCGCGTGGTAGACCTCGATACCCTCGAGACCAAAGCCGGCGAGTGCCTCTATGAGGTCCTCGGCAGCGCTGACCGACGGATGTGCGAGCACCGCGATGCCGCCGGCGCCCCGGATCGTGGCGATGACCGATTCGGGAGATGCGACCGGTTTTGCGACGTAGAACGGCTTACCCCGGCCGATCAACCGATCGAATGCGGCACCGGTTGTCGGCACGTGACCGGCGTCGACGAGCGCGCGAGCTACGTGCGCACGACCAACGCTGCCACCCGTCGTCCGTGCGACCACGTCGTCGAGCGAGATGGCGTAGCCGCCGTCCGCGAGTACGCGAACGAGTTCTCGTGCGCGTTCCAGCCGAGTCTGCCGCAGGATGCCGAGGTGCGCGAGAAGACCGGGGTCCGCATAGTCGATGAAGTAGCCGAGAATGTGAACGGAACGTCCGTCTGTCTCGGCGGAGAGCTCGACGGCAGGGATGACCGCTACGCCGAGTGCTCTCCCCTCCTCAAGTGCGGCAGCGACACCGTCAACTGAGTCGTGGTCCGAGATCGCGATGGTGACGACACCTTCGGCCAGCGCAAGCTTCACGAGCTCGGCGGGCGTGAGTGTCCCATCGGATGCGGTGGAGTGGATGTGTAGGTCTGCAGGCACTGAATGCGCCGTCAGGAGTGGTGCATCGGGCGCGGCTCCACGAGCAGGCGGATAGCCGTGCGTTCTTCGCCGTTGATCTCGATATCAGCGAATGCCGGGCTGCACACAAGGTCGACGCCGGTCGGTGCAACGAAACCGCGTGCGATCGCGATCGCTTTGATCGCCTGATTAAGCGCACCTGCACCAACCGTTTGAATCTCCACGACCCCGTCTTCACGGAGAACGCCAGCGAGTGCGCCCGCGACGGAGTTGGGACTGGATTTGCTCGAGACTTTGAGGACTTCCACTGGTGCCTCCCACGCTGCAAATGTGCGTCGGTGTTAGTTCGATGAGAACAACGGTGCTGGTGCGACTACTGGTTCGAATGATGCGCGGAGAACCGCACGCTCAAGTATAGCCCATGAGCAGACAATAGGCACCGTGCGGCGCGCCTAGTCATCCTTCTCCACCGAGAAGCGCACGCGGATCTCGTTGGAACCCACAGTCACCCTCGGCTCTCCCTTGAGGTTGAGGTAGTAGCGCTCGGAGATGACATCGAACGCCTTCTCGAGCTCACGCCGGAATGAGTCCAGGTCGGCGTGATGGATCCGGAGTGAGCGCCGGTCGCGGTAGATGTCCGGCGCAGATGGCGCAGCGGGCTCGTCTTCGACCACGGCCTGGGCCACCACCGGATCGAGCGGGGCGAGATCCCCGGCAAGAACGCGATGCGCGGTGCGTTCCGAAATCGCCAGACCAAGTTCGTCCGCGATCTCAACAAGCTCCGCGGCGTCCGCTCCAAGCGCGGGTCGATGCCAGACAAGCATGCGCGACCGATCGTCGCAGAACATCAGGTCTGACGTATCGAGCAGGTCACGGGCAGTCCAGTGCAAAGTAGCAAGGATCTCAGTCGGAGAACCAAGGTACAGGTCGATCTCCGGGTGCTCGCACGCGAATTCAACGATGCGTCGAACGATGTTGTGGGGTCCGCGCACCACCTTGATGCGACCGTCTTCCGCATCGCGCTCCACAACGGGCCAGGTGGACTGATCGGCGCGTTCTGGAAGCGACGTCACGACGTCGGCGACCACTCGGAGCGCCATACCTCGATGGAGGTCAGAGCACGCGACGGTGATTGATGAGACATTCGACTTAACCGAGAAGAGCGCCATTCCTCGGCCATGAACGCCCCAACGGTCCATGACCATCGTCTCGAGCTTGCTCGTGACGCGCGGCTCGAAGATCGCGGCGTGGAGCTGCGGCGGAACCCCTATACCGTCATCGATGACGGTCATGGTGCGCGTGTCGCCATCACGACTCGTGGCGACGAAGATGCGCTGCGCATGCGCGTCGCGCGAGTTTCGGAGGAGTTCGACCACGACGTCTTCGAATGAGCGGATGTCGTGCTTGGCCTGGCGTCGCTCAGCCTCGGATATCTTGAGCCGAACGAAGCCGTCCCCGAGGTTCTCTTCGACCTTGAGATACGCGTCACCGGAGACGGTTGAGACGAACTCTATGAGCCGATCGGCGTCATCCGCCATGCTCTGTCGCTCCCCTCCGTCTCCGGTGCGTGTGATTACTTAGCGAACTCGACGGCCCTGCTCTCCCGGATGACCATGACCTTGATCTGGCCGGGAT
>CAZGNF010000010.1:0-20337 GCA_964527045.1 uncultured Coriobacteriaceae bacterium
AACCTTGGCAAGGTTGTGCTCTACCAACTGAGCCACGTCCGCGCGCAAGGGGTAGTCTACCAACGGGCTAGCAGGGTGGCAAGGGTGAATTCCAGGAGATTCAATATGGGTCTAGCGCGATGTGCCGATACTGCTACAATAGTCGTCGCTGTTCCATGGAGCAGCAGATGGGCGCTTAGCTCAGGGGGAGAGCACTTCCTTGACGCGGAAGGGGTCAGAGGTTCAAATCCTCTAGCGCCCACCATCAGATACCAGGAGCCCCGGCCGCGAGCCGGGGCTCTTTGCGTGTGCAGGGCCCTCGCCTGACCGGATTGGTCTCAAGGGAGGGAGTCCCGCTATACTCGGCAGGTCACCAGTTCATGCGAAGGGAACGAAACATGAAGGTACTCGCCCGTTGGTGTGCGTTCGTGGTCGTGCTGGCGAGTCTTGCGCTCCCGGCAACGCCCGCAATGGCAGTCGAGTGGCCAGCAGGCGGCGTCAGGGTTGCCTTGGACGCACGCAGGCTCTCCGGACCGGACCGCTATGGTACATCTGTTGCGATCGCTCGTGACGGGTTCCCCGGCTGGGCGGGCGTTACTCATGTTGTGATCGCTTCTGGTGAGACACGTGCGCTGCCTGATGCGGTTGCGGCTGGAGGATTGGTCTGGGCATACGATGCTCCGCTGCTTCTGGTGCGTGGCACGACCGTACCTTCGGTGGTGCGTGCCGCACTTCAGGAGATCCGGTCGGCGAATGCTTCGGTGACAGTGACGATCGTCGGCGGGACTGCAGCGGTCAGTCAGGCGTGCGCGAACGAGATTCGTGCGATCGTCGGTCAGGACGCGGTGCTACGTCCGTTCAATGGCGGCGACCGCTATACGACCGCCGCTGGCGTGGCCGCGCTTATGCGCACGGCGGCATTGGAGACTTCGCGGGACATGGCTCCCGTTGCGCTCGTCGCTAATGGAACGAATTCGTTCGGGTTCTATGATGCGCTCGCCCTCTCCGCTGTCTCCGCACGAATCGGCGCACCGGTGCTGTTCGTCACCAAGACGAGCGTGCCAGCTTCCACCCGCTCGATGTTGAATTCGCTTGCGCCCGCAGACGTGGTTGTGGCGGGTAGCACGGCTGCCGTCAACGCGTCCGTCTACAGCGCTGTACACGGCACGGTGCGGCCTCAGGGCGTGGATCGCTACGCCACAGCGGTTGAGGTCGCGCGGCTGGCTCGGACGCGAGGTTGGCTCGACTCGGACACGGTCGGTATCGCGGGATCGGTTATCGATGCAGTGTGTGGCGCAGGCGTTGCGGGACGCGCAGGGAGTGCCGTGCTGTTCTCGGAGAGTTGGCGTTTGAGCGGCGTGCCGGCACGGTATCTCGCGGACTCGGCGTCCGTGGTGACGTCTGCGACGGTATACGGTGGACCACCGGTGGTGAGTGACACGACCTTCGCGCAGATCGAAGGCGCACCTGCGATCCCCACGCTGCTTGCCCCCGCAGGCGGCAACTACGTCGCTAAGTACGCGAACGTGAAGGTCCAGACGGGTGTGAACACCACGCAAGTTGACCTCTACGCCGGGGAGAGCCTCGTGGGTACCGCGTCTGTGAGCAGTTTTGGCACCGTCGACTTCGGCAAGCGTGCCATGCCCGCCTCCGGGATCACGTTCAGGGTGGTCGCCTCGAATCCAGATGGGAAGTCCAGTACGAAGACGTCGACCTACAAGCAGCTTTCGTATCCTGCGAGCACGTCGATAGTCATCGACAAGTCCGACTTCAGGCTCTACTGGGTCAAGAACGACGTGCTGGTCAAGGCGTATCCGATCGCTATCGGCCGCGTCGGCATGGAGACCCCGGTGGCGACGTGGAAGATCCTCGCCAAGTACAAGACCGATCCGGCGAGTGTCTACGGACCGCGCAAGATGCGGATGTTCCGCAAGACCGGCACGGGAAGCAGCACGAAGTACGTGTACACGGCGTACGCCATCCACGGTACCAATCAGGAGTGGGTCATCGGCACGAAGGCCTCTCATGGCTGCATTCGCATGTACAACGCAGATGTGACCGAGCTGTGGCCGCAAGTTCCGCTCGGCACGGTGGTACAGACCCGACAGTAGCATTAAGGGTTCGTCAGCGTACGCCCGCATTCTGTCGACCGCGTGCTGGCTCGCGTTGGCATGTTCTGGGAGACTGTGGGCTGTTGGAGTAGCATTTCGGTCCGTTGGGGGGACGGTATGCCGACGCTCGCTGAATCCGTTGTCGCGATCCTGGAGCCCTTGGTCGGGCCCATGGTCGCCGATACCTGTGTCCGCGCGACAGCTCTAGCGCTCGGGAAGAGCGCCGATGGTCTACAGGCTGAAGACATGCCGGCGCTTGAGAGCAACGTCAAACGCTTGCTCGGTCCGGTTGCTCCGCGGCAGACGATCGATTCGATCATCGCGGAGATAGAGGGGAGCATCCGATGACAGTGGCTGGTGCGTTCTCTCGCAGGACCTGGGCGGTGCTTGTACTGGGGATTGTCGCTGCGGTCGTCGTCCAGGTACTTGTGGCGACAGGGGTTGGCGGTGACGCAGGGAGCGTCGCTATCAGCGACATCGGCGGGGTTCTCGTTATCGGGATGGCTGCCGTGGTCACGATGAGAACAGCGCTCGCTTTCGGAAAAGGCGAGGCGCTTCGGCTTCAGTGGCTTGCGATCGGTGCGGGTATCGCCGTGTATGTTCTGGGTGACCTGATGTGGACGTACATCGAGGTGGTTCAGGGTGTCGACCCTCCTTACCCGGGATTACCGGATGTCTTCTACGTCGCGATGTACCTGTTTCTGGGGTATGGCATCGTCAGCGCGGCGTTCGCGTACAAGGGTCTCGTCCCAATGAAGGCACCGTTGATGAGTTCGGCCGTGATCACGATCGCGAGCGCGGCGGCGATCTTCTTCGTGCTGGTGAAGGACATCGTCGCTGATCCGGGTGTCGCCCTTGTCGAGAAGCTGCTCACGGCATTCTACCCGCTTGGAGACACGCTGCTGCTTCTCGCGCCGGCTGTCTTCATCGTGCTGGTGGTATCGAAGCTCGGGAGAGGGGCGCTTGGAGCCCCGTGGCGCTTCGTCGTCGCAGGTGTCGCGATCCTGGCGGTCGCGGATGCCGTGTACCAGTGGCTTGAGTGGCAGGGCCTGTATAGCACCGGCCATCTTGTCGACCTGGGCTGGATGGTCGGCTACGTGCTGCTCGCTGTCGGTGCTTCGTCGATGCGCGATCTCATCTTGCCAGCGCCTCGTCGCAGCTAGGAGAGCGCGCCTGGAGTCGGGAAGCTGTCGACTGGCAGCGCATCTCCCGGGAGCACGATCATGACCGCCGCAGGTAGCACGCGTGCGGTGATGGGTGTCTTGCAGTCGATGACGTCACCATCGGACTGCAGCGGCAAGGCCGGTTCGGAGCGGACTTCGATTTCTCGTGCGGTGTGGATTTCCAGTCCCGGGCGGGCAGCGTGCTCGCCGAGTCTGTCGAGCAGAGCGGCCCAGACAGCGGGCAACAATCCAGCGACCGAGCGGGTCTTTATGACTACGACCTCAAGCATCCCATCTTGAGCGTCGCTTCCGTGGGTTACGGAAAGGTCGAACTGAATCTTCGCGAGGTTCACCAGAAGGACCGCGATGCCCTCGGTCACTACTCGGCGCCCGTCTAGTCGCAGGATGAATGTGGCCACGGTCGGCTGGAGGTTCTGCACGGCCGAGAGCAGATATGCGCCTTCCCCAAGGAGCGGCTTGAGCTCACGCGCGCCGTCTATGAGCGCGGCGTCGAAGCCAGCTCCAGCCATCATGAGGAAGCCGTTGCCGCCCGCGTAATCGAGTTCGCCCATGTCCAGTGCAACAGGCACACCGTCCATCGTGAGCGCCGCCAGTTCATACGGTTCGCGTGGCATCCCGATGTTGTGCGCGAAGAGATTCGCTGTGCCTGCGGGGTACGCGACCATTGGGATACCGGTGTTTCGAAGTGCGTATGCAACCGAGGAGATTGTTCCATCTCCGCCGACCGCCACCACACGATCGTACTCGTGGACATCGCGCAGCAAATGGGTGAGGTCGACGTCCTCACGCATGAACCGAAGGGTCACCTCAGCGCCAAGCTCCCCAAGTTCACCCACGTATTCGTACAGGCTCGGTTCGCCGAGACCGGCGCGCATGTTGGCGAGCATCAGGATGTTCATACCGATACGCACCCCCGCGTGTCACAGTGATGGGATACACTCGATAATCGAGATTCTACGGCATCGGCGCCCAAGGCGTGCCGAGAAGGAGGCACCGTGTACGTTCGCGATGACGAGGGCCTGCGCTCGCTCGCTGAGACTATTCGAGGTGCCGACGTCCTTGCTGTGGACACGGAGTTCATGCGGGAGAAGACATACTTCGCTCGTCTGTGTCTGATTCAGATCGCCACTGATGACGTGGCTGCGATCATCGACCCGTTCGTGATCAAGGACCTTGAGCCCCTGTTTGCGCTGTTCCGCGATCCGAAGATGACGAAGGTCTTTCACGCCGGTACGCAGGATCTGGAGATACTCGTCAGGATGATGAATGAGGCCCCGGCGCCGGTTTTCGACACCCAGGTTGCCGCAACGCTTGCCGGTCTTCCGGCGCAGGTCGGATACCAGGCGCTGATCAAGTCGCTTCTCGGTGTGGAGCTGGGGAAGGCGCACACCTTCACCGACTGGTCCCGACGTCCACTTTCGGCCGATCAGGTTCGGTATGCGCTGGACGACGTCGTGTACATGCCCAGGGCGTATCGGATGCTCCAGGAGCAGCTCTCGGCGGCGGGGCGACTGGCATGGCTTGCAGAGGACTTCGAGCGGATGGCGGACCCAGCGACATATGAAGTCCGTCCAGAAGAGCAGTACCGCCGTGTGAAGCGCGCATCTTCACTCGATCGTCGATCGCTCGCGGTACTCCGAGAAGTGGCTGCGTGGCGTGAGGTTGAAGCGCAACAGCGTGACGTCCCCAAGCGCTGGCTCGTCTCGGATGAGAGCCTCGTCGAGCTCGCGCGTCGCGCGCCGCAGACCCTCGAGGCGCTTGTCGGCGTCCGGGGCCTCAACGAGCAGGTTGCTCGCCGCAGTGGCGATGCCATCATCGAAGGCGTCCGGCGCGGGAACGCTGTCCCCGAGGACGAGCTGCCGCGTTTCCAGAAGCGCAAGCGTCTTGACGGGGAGCTGGACGAACTTGCCGATGCGATGTCGGCGATCGTCCGTGTTCGTGCCAAGCAGCATGGAGTCGCACCGACGCTCTTTGCAACGCGTGACGATCTCGAGCGTTTCGCCGGCGGCGAGCGAGAGGCGAGCCCGCTCAGTTCGGGATGGCGCCACGCGCTCGTGGGAGCCGACCTTGAGGCACTGCTGGACGGCCGAGTCGGGCTCAGCGTCCGCGAGGGGCGCGTGGTGATCGGAGAGCCAGGCAGACCGCTGGAGGCTGACCACTAGTGGTGATCGAGAACACCTCGGTCAGCGTCACGGAGGCGCTCAGGCGTGCCAAGAGCGTGCTCGAGACGATATCACTGACGATCGTCGGTGAGGTGTCTGAATGCACCGTGAAGCCTGGCTACAAGGCTGTGTACTTCTCGCTGAGTGACGATGCATCGGTGCTGCCGTGCCTCATGTGGCGAGACGGCTATGATCTATGCGGGTTTGCATTGCGACCGGGCATGTTGGTCGAGGTGTCCGGTGCATTCACCGCGTATGCGGCAAAGGGTCGGATGCAGTTCCAGGTGCGTCGCCTCACGGCCGCAGGCGAGGGCGTCCTGCGCCTCCAAGTCGCGGCACTTGCACGCAAGCTGGAGGCCGAGGGGTTGATGGCGGCCGATCGGAAGCGCGCACTGCCAGCGTTCCCGTCGAGGATCGCCCTTGTCACATCGCCTCGTGGCAAGGCGGTGCATGATGTCATCCGCACGCTTCGTCGACGGTATCCCGTGGCCGAACTCATGATCGCCGGCGTGCAGGTCGAAGGTGACGGAGCTGTCGCGGCGTTGGTTGCCGGAATCCGGCTCGCCGGGAACCATCCCGGCGTCGAGGTGGTGATTCTGGCCCGAGGCGGCGGTTCGTACGAGGATCTCATGCCATTCAACGCCGAGGAGGTCGCGCGCGCGGTGACGGCGTGTCCGGTGCCTGTTGTCACTGGCATCGGTCACGAGCCTGATGACTCGATCGCCGACATGGTTGCGGATTTCCGGGCGTCGACCCCGACGGCCGCAGCAGAAGCGGCCGCGCCTGCGATGACCGAGATTGCAGCTCGGCTCGACGCGGCAGCACGATTGCTTGGCAAGGCACTGTCGCACTCCGTCACGGAGCGAGCACACCGTCTACGTCTGATCGCTCATCGGCCGGTCTTCCGAGATGCCACGTGTCTGATGTCGGCCAGAATGCAGGCACTCGATACAGTCGCAGAGTCGCTCGGCAGGGCGCTCCCGACAGGCATCGAGCGCGCCGCGCAGGCCGTGAAGCGGAGCTCGGACGCCCTCGTACGAATGGGTCCCAGGCTCACGGAGTTGCAGCGCATCTCGCTAGGCGGCGTCACACGCCGCCTCACGCAGCAAGGACCAGCGTTTGCAGAGCGGGCACTCCGGCAGTGGACGCTCCAGGCGGCTCGCCTCGAGGATCTGTCGCCGTTGGCGATTCTCGCTCGCGGCTTCGCGGTATGCTATGACGAGACAGGGGAGCGCGTGCTTCGTTCGGCGGAGCGTGTCGCCACCGGTGATCGTGTCCGGGTCCGCCTTGCCGAGGGAGCACTCGGCTGCGTTGTTGAGAGAGCCGATACGGAGGTCTGATGTGGGAGATACGTTGACTGCGGGCACGCCCGAGGAGATGACGTTCGGGACTGCGCTTGCTGAGCTTGAGGAGATCGTGAAGGCGCTTGAGAGCGGACAGCTCGAGCTGGAAGACAGTCTCGCCCGCTATGAGCGCGGCGTCTCGTTGCTTCGCGCGTGCCGTGCGAAGCTCGCCGACGCGCAGCAGCGGGTTACGATGCTCGTTGGGGAGATAGAGGACGAGGAAGTCGAATAGAACCACGCAAGCCGAGGAGGACACCGTGTCTGACTGCATCTTCTGCATGATCGCGAACGGGGACATCCCCGCCAAGATAGTGCTCGACGAGGGTGACATCCTGGCCTTCGACGACATTGCTCCACAGGGACCCGTTCACACGCTGATCATCCCGAAACATCACTACGCACACATGGGCGACAGCGTTCCGTCTGAGATGATGGCGGCCTTGTTCTCGGCTGTTCCTCGGATAGCGGCGATGAAGGGTATCGCAGAGAACGGCTATCGGGTGATCGTGAACAACGGCCGTGATGCGGCTCAAACGGTGGGTCACCTTCACGTGCACGTGATTGGTGGGAAACCCATGGCTCACGGCATGGTCAGGTTTGAGAGCGGAGACTAGGAGGACGTCATGCGCGAGGTCGCGATCGTCACTGACAGCACGTCGGACATCACACCTGCGATTGCTGAGCAGCATGGCATTGCTGTCGTACCGCTCTCGCTTGCGTTCGGAGAAGAAGTCTTCGAAGACGGGGTGCTCACGCAGCAGGAGTTCTTCACTCGTATGAACGCTGCGCCGCAGCTTCCTACCACCTCGCAGCCGTCGGTCGGCGCGTTCGCGGAGGTGTATCGGCGCCAGCTGGAGAACGCCAAGAGCGTCGTGTCGGTCCACATTTCGTCGGCACTCTCCGGGACGATCGAGTCTGCCACCGAGGCGGCCCGACAGTTCGGCGAGCGGGTTCACATCTTCGATACACGCAATCTCGCCTGGGGGGAAGCGCTCCAGGTTCTCGAGGGGGCCCGCGTCGCTTCGAGTGGCGGCGGCGTCAGCGAGGTGGTTGCGGCGCTGGAGAACGCCCGTCAGCGCGTTCGCATGATCGTGGGCATCGACAAGCTCGACAATCTGGCGCGAGGAGGACGCATCGGCAAAGTGTCCGCACTACTCGGCAGCATGCTCAATCTGAAGGTGCTGTTCACGGTCAACGAGAGCGGTTCCTTCGAGCCGGTAGCCAAGGTCCGTGGCGCACACGCCGCGCTCGACCACACCATGGCCTGGGTTGCGGAACAGATGGGGGATCACCATAGCGGCGTCTTCGCCATCATGCATGCGCTGTCGCCCGACAAGGTCGCGTGGCTTGAAGAGCGAGTGCGAGCTCGGTTCGATGTGCAGGAGATCTACCTGATGGAGGCCGGTCCGGTCATCGCGACGCATACGGGAACCGGCTGGGGCGTCGCGCTGTTGCCGGTGGACTGATCCGCGTATGCCGCTGACTGTACGAGTGACCTTCGATCCGCCCGGGGTCTCGGTTGACGTGGCGCCCGGAAGCACCATTCTTGACGCGGCGTGGACCGCTGGCGTGAACATACTCGCGACGTGCGCGGGCCGGGGCACGTGTGGCAACTGCGCCGTACGCATCATTGAGGGGGATCCGGGACGGGTTCGTCCCGCGCCGAGAGCCGTCCAGCTCCCGAAGGGTATGTACCTGGCCTGCCTCGTCGAGGTCGAGACTCCCATCACCGTGCGCGCGCTGCGCATCGTGCGACTTCCGGAATCATCAGCACAATAGGTAAGGCCCCGACCTTCGAGTCGGGGCCCTCCATATTCCTTCCCTGATTACCCCTGAGTCTCCAGTGGCCTGGTGCGGCTACCCAGCCGCTTCATCGCGATGCCGGTCGTCGATGGGCCAACTCTCCGGTTCCGCGGATTCCCCGCTAGAACCGACTTGCTAGGGAAGGGAAACTAATCTTGGTCTCAAGGTACACCCGAAATCGGGGCTTTGCAACAGTTGTTACATGCGTTCTGTTCGACATATACACCTGTTGTTCCTTCTACATTCGCGCAGGATGCCGCTGACCGAGAAAACGATGCCGCACGCCTGAGGAGAGACATTCCCTCTCGCGTTGAGCGTCTACCATATGCCCAGGGGTTTCGCCCCGCCTGCTTGATCCTGTCGTGGCTTGCCTTCTGGCTGTGAGCCATGCGAACCGAGTGAGGGAGGCGCACGTATGACGGACCAGCATATCGAGTCATTGTCGCATGAGCTTCGCATCGTTGAGCCCGCGGCCTGGGTATCTGAAAAGGCGCACATCTCTTCGATGGGCGAGTACGAGGCGTTCTACAAGCGCTCGGTCGAAGACCCGGAAGGCTTCTGGGCCAACATGGCCGATGAGATGCTGCACTGGCACAAGAAGTGGGACACGGTTCTCGATTATGAGTTCGAGACGCCCCGCATCGAGTGGTTCAAGGGCGGCAAGCTCAACGTCACCTACAACTGCATCGACCGACATCTCGAAGGGTGGCGCCGCAACAAGGCCGCGCTCATCTGGGAGTCTGACGAAGGTCGCACCAAGATCTACACGTACCAGTCGCTCTACTACAAGGTCTGCAAGTTCGCGAACGTGCTCAAGAAGCACGGCGTGCGCAAGGGCGATCGCGTCGCGATCTACATGCCTATGATTCCCGAGCTTGCGATCGCGATGCTGGCATGTGCCCGTATCGGTGCGATCCACTCGATCGTGTTCGGCGGATTCTCCTCATCTGCACTCCGCGATCGTATCCAGGACTGCGGTGCGAAGATGCTCATCACGGCAGACGAAGGCATCCGCGGCGGTCGTGTCGTTCCGCTTAAGGCCGAGGCAGACAGCGCGCTCTATGAGTGCCCCACCATCGAGTCTGTCATCGTCGTCTCACGGGCCCGTACCCGCGTCGACATGGAGCCAGGGCGCGACTTCTGGTATCACGACGAAGTCCGGGCCGACGACATCCGTCGCCACTGCGAGATCGAGTGGATGGACGCCGAGGATCCGCTCTTCATCCTGTATACGTCCGGCTCGACGGGTAAGCCGAAGGGCGTTCTCCATACCACGGCTGGGTATCTGCTGTTCGCGGCAACGACCTTCCGCTACACCTTCGACTATCACGACGAAGATGTGTACTGGTGCACAGCCGATATCGGCTGGGTCACCGGCCACAGCTACATCGTCTACGGCCCGCTTGCCGTTGGCGCGACAACGCTCATGTTCGAAGGCATTCCAACGTACCCGGACCCCGGTCGCTTCTGGGAAATCGTCGAGAAGCACGGCGTGAACCAGTTCTACACGGCACCGACGGCGATTCGCGCTCTCATGAAGTCAGGCGAAGAGTGGCCGGCGAAGTACGATTTGTCGACGCTGCGTGTTCTCGGCACGGTTGGTGAGCCGATCAACCCCGAGGCGTGGATGTGGTACTACAAGGAGATCGGCGGGGAGCGTATCCCGATCGTCGACACGTACTGGCAGACCGAGACCGGCGGACATCTCATCACCAACATGCCGGGTGCCACACCCATGAAGCCGGGTTCGGCGACCAGGCCGTTCTTCGGCATCGTACCCGAGATCGTGAACGAGGACGGCACGCCTACGCCAACGGGCAGCGGCGGTCGCCTGTGCATCACCAAGCCGTGGCCGGGCATGCTTCGCGGAACCTGGGGTGATCCCGAGAACAAGCTCATCAAGGACGTCTACTTCAAGGCGTTCCCCGGCAAGTACTTCACCGGTGACGGTGCGCGAATGGACGAGGACGGGTATTACTGGCTGCTTGGTCGCGTGGATGACGTCATCAACGTCTCCGGGCACCGCATGGGTACCGCCGAGGTCGAGAGCGCGCTCGTCAGCCATCCCGCTGTCGCTGAAGCTGCCGTCGTCGGATATCCTCACGACATCAAGGGTGAAGGCATCTATGCGTATGTGATTCTGCGTCAGGGCAATGAGACAAGCCCTGGTCTGCTGAAGATCCTTGCCGGTCACGTGCGTGAGGAAATCGGTCCGATCGCCAAGCCGGACTTCATCCATATCGTTCCGGAACTACCAAAGACCCGCTCGGGCAAGATCATGCGACGCATCCTTCGCAAGATCGCTGCAGGTGAGCGCGACATGGACGCCTTTGGCGATATCTCCACGCTCGCCGATCCGAGCATCGTGCGCAAGATCGTCGACTCGGCACCAAGCACCTAAGCGTTCGGCACAGTTGAATCGTGGGGGCCCCGGGGCAAAGCCGGGGTCCCCGCTTTTGCGTCAGCGAGCGAGGCTCTCCTGGATGGCTGTAAGGAGCTTGGCGTGGAGTGCGGGGTTCGCCGCGCACACATCGCTCACGCCGGCGACCCACTCCTCGCCGTCGAGGCCGGTGATCACGGCTCCGGCTTCTCGCAACGCCAGCACGCCGGCCGAGAGGTCCCAGGGCATAAGCCCGAACTCCCAGAATGCGTCGGCACGCCCTGCGGCAACATGGCAACAGTCTATGGCCGAGGACCCGTCGCGTCTGATGCCGTGGACGTCACGCATGAGACGCTCGAAGACCAGGAGCTGCTTGTCGAGCGTCGTGGTGCGGTCGTAAGGAAAGCCTGTGATCATCAGCGACTCTCGAATCGTGGCAGTTGACGTGCATCGCAGTCGCCGCCCGTTGAGAAACGCTCCGTCGCCCGACGACGCCCACGTCGTCTCATCGGCAGGAACGTTGTAGACTGCTCCCGCGATCGGCTGACCATGGCTAAGGCATGCGACACTAACCGAGTAGCACGGATAGCCGTGGATGAACGAGGTGGTGCCGTCGAGCGGGTCGATGACCCAGACCTCAGGATCCTCGAGCGTGCCTTGAAGCACTCCCGTGAGCGAGTAGACCTCCGGCTCCTCGACGATGAATCGCGCGCCAGGGAATGCTTCGGCGATCATGCTCACGACGGCGACGCCAGAGCTGATGTCCGCCTCGGTGACCATATCGAAGGCGGTGGATTTCGTGCGGACGCGCCCCATGTCGTCGGCCCGCGCTCGTAGGATGGCGCCGCCCGCATGCGAGGCCGATATCGCCGTCTCGAGTCTGTCGTTCACGGACGCCACCTCCGGTTGCTTCGGGTATCCTCAGTGTAGCGATTCTGGGCGGCAGTCCGAAGCGAGACGCCCGGACGTCCCACCAGGTTCGCGCACGGGCTTCACAGGCAGTTCACACGTCGCGGGCATCATGATGATGTTCAGTCGATTGGAAGCGGGTGTTACGGTGAAACGCAGCGTGCTCGTCGTGGACGACAATGCGAAGATCGTCGAGGTTCTCTCGGCGTATCTGAAGTCCGAAGGATTCGAAGTCAGTACCGCGTCAGATGGTCCGTCTGCGGTCGCGTCGGTTGCCGAGCATCGGCCGGATATCGCGCTCCTCGACATCATGCTGCCGGGCATCGACGGCATCGAGCTCACGCGGCGATTCCAGCGCGAGTACGACCTTCCGATCATCCTCGTTACGGCTAAGACCGAGGAGATCGATCGTCTCATCGGACTGGAGATCGGCGCAGACGACTACGTATCCAAACCGTTCAGCCCTCGCGAGGTCGTGGCGCGGGTGAAAGCGGTGCTCCGGCGTGTGGACGGCTCGCACATTCCCGATGCGCCGTCCGCCATCGAGGTGGGCGATATGCGTATCGACAACGAGCGTCGCGAAGTCACGCTCTCGGGCGAAGTGGTTGAACTCACCCGTACGGAGTTCGAGTTGCTCGCCACCATGGCATCGCATCCCGGTCGCGTTTACGGACGCCTGCAACTGCTTGAGGCAGTGTCCGGCGACGCGTTCGAGGGGTACGAGCGAACGATCGATGCTCACGTCAAGAACCTGCGGAAGAAGATCGGAGACGACCCGCGGAACCCCCGGTACGTGAGGACCGTCTTCGGGGTGGGCTACAAGGTGGGCACTGAGTGATGCGGCGAAGCAAACTCATCTGGCAGGTCTTCATATCGATTCTTGCGGTGTCGCTCGCATCGATCTTCGTCACCGGTATCATCGCGCGTGAAGCGCTCTCTTCGGCGTTCCAGTCGTATCTGGTTGCGGCACCGACCCATATGGGTGTGGTGCAGGGGCACGGCGGAATCGGGTTGGGACGGGTGTTTCTCGGCGTGGCCGAGCAAAGCTTCATGAGCGGTGTCGATCGCGGCATCGTGCTCTCGGCACTTGCAGCAGTCGTTTTCGCGGCACTCACCGCTGCATTGCTTGCGAGATACCTCACCAGACCGCTCAGGACGCTCACAGACGGCGCCAAAGCAGTTGCGCAGGGCAACCTCGAGCATCGCGTGCAAGTGAACGGACCGGGCGAGGTGAGCGATCTCGCTGAGGCGTTCAACGAGATGGCCGGGTCGCTGCAGGAGAGCGAGGTGTTCAGGCGTCGGCTGGTGAGCGATGTCGCGCATGAACTGCGCAATCCGATCGCTGCCTTGCGCGCACAAGCCGAGGCGATGTCCGAGGGCGTGCTGCCGATGACCGAGGAGCGCATGTCGTCGATCGTCGAGGACCTCTCGCACCTCTCGCGACTCGTTGGCGACCTCCAGGAATTCTCGACCGCCGAAGCGGGCGGACTGCGCTACGACCACGAGCAGTTCGACATGTGCGAGCTTGTGACACGCGAGACCGAGCGGACATCGCTTCTGGTGTCGGGAGACGTCGCCGTCACTGCGGTCTGCGATGCCGAGCCGTGCGTCGTCGACGCGGACGCGTTCAGGGTCGCACAGGTGCTGCGGAACCTTCTCGGCAATGCTGTGCGTCATACGCGTCAGGGAACGATCACCGTCCGCGTCAATCGTGCGCAGGGATGGGTCCGTGTGACCGTCGAGGACACTGGCGACGGGATACCCGAGCACGACCTCCCGTTCATCTTCGAGCGCTTCTACCGGGCGGATACCGCGAGGGCGTCGACCACAGGCGGCATCGGACTTGGGCTCTCGATTTCCAAGCACATCGTTGAGGACCAGGGCGGCACGGTTTTCGCCGACAGCACCGAGGGCGTTGGGTCGAGCATCGGGTTCTCGTTGCCGGAAGCGAGCGGAGCGGCGTCAGTCGCTTCCTAGCCGCTCGGCCTCGCGACGCGCTCGCATCTCTTCGTGTGCCACGCGTACCGTGCCGAGAAACTCCTCGTCCGACCCGGGTTTCTCAGTCGCCGGGATGCCCTGTTCCTCAAGGAGCGTCAGCGCCGCGGCGACCGCTCGCGGCACCGCCTGTTCGACCTCGGGCGTCAACCCGACGTGGAACTCCTCAGGTGCGATGTCGAGTATCTGCACACCCACGCACTCTGTCAGCGCCGGTTGCGCACCGATGAGGCTTGCGGCGTTGAGAACGTCGATCAGGCGGATGTCGTGCAGCGAGTGAAGCACCTGGTTAGGCGCGAAGTCCTCAGGAGAGATGCGCACCACGGTTCCGGGAGCGTAGCCCGTGCCGTCGATGGCATCGACGACCAACATGTACTCGACTCCTCGGAACAGATGCAGCATGCCGAGTCCCATGGTGCCTGCGTCGATGACCTCGACATCATCCGGAAGGATGAAGTGACTCCGCATCTCCTCGGCGATTCGAGGCCCAACGCCTTCGTCGCGCATGAGCGTGTTACCGACTCCGATGACCAGAACGCGGCGCTGCGACACGGGCTTCCTCCCTGGAACGTGGATGCATCCATGATAGCGGAACGGGCCCCGGAGAATCTCCGGGGCCCGTCCGCGTCTGGCAGCTCACGCTGCCAGCTGACCACGAACTAGTGGTCGGTCTCTTTCCACAGGAAGATGATCTTCGAGGGATTGAGGTTGTAGATGTTCGCCAGGTAAGCGTGGATCATCGTGAACACGATGAACACCCACATCATGAAGTAGTGGATGATCCGCATGTTCATCGGGCCACCGACCATAGCAAGTCCACCGCTGAAGAAGCCGAGATTCATGGTCGGACCATAAATCGCGAAACCGGTGTAGGCCTGCAGATAGGTGAGCGGGATGGTCGCCAGATACGCGATCTTCTGGAGCGAGCCATACTTGGCCGAGATGACGCCTTCCTTGCGGAAGAACAGGTAGTACTTCACGGTCTCGAACAGCTGATGCTTGTTCTCCTCCTGCGGCAGCCAGTTCTTGATGTCCGTGTCGACCGCACGGCTTCCGAGCTGCGTCGCGGTCTTCACGAAGAAGGCGGCGATGATGCGGAAGGTGAGGTTGATGATGATCACGTACATCGCGACGAAGTGCATGCCGCGGGCTACGCCCATGAACCCGTTGAAGAACGGGAAGTGGATGTAGAAGCCCGAGAAGGCGAGCATGATCATGCAGATCAGGTTGATGTAGTGGGTGATAACGAACACCAGCGGGTGCGCCTCACGATAGTGAGCGTGGCCTGACATCTACATCACCCCCAGCGGTGAAGACATGACCGTGGTGCCCTTGCCGGAAATGGTGTCCACAACGTGGACAGCACAACCGATTCAAGGATCGAAGCTGTGCGCGACCTGAAGGATCTCAAGCGGCTTCTCAGCATCGACGACCGGCGTACCGACGAGTGCCTGCTCCATCGGGCCAAGCACGCCCTTGTCGTCGCGCGGCGCTATGTCCCAGGTGGTCGGTGCGACGACCTGGTAGTTCGCGATCTTGCCGCCTTCGACGGTCATCCAGTGGCCAACGGAACCACGCGGTGCTTCCCAAAGACCGGCACCCTTGCCGTCAGAGCCGCGATCGGTGACGAAGTAGTCACTGTCGCCGCCCTTGATGGCTGCGACGAGCTCGTTGACCCACTCGACCGACCACTGGGCGACGACGGCTGCTTCGAGGTTACGGGCAGCGACGCGGCCGAGCAGGGAGACGAGAACGGTCGGAGGCAGCGTTGCGCCTGCGGCCTCGCTGAGCTTGCCAAGGGCAAAGTCGATGATGTCCACGACCGGCTTCACGCCGCTGACGTAGCCGACGAGCATGCGGGAGAGCGGACCGACTTCGGCCGGCAGATCCTTGCAACGAGCAGCCTTGCCCCACGAGTACTTGCCGTCGACGCTGTACTCTTCGTACTTCGCCTCGGTGACACCCTTGTCCGGCGTAAGACCAGTGGTCTTGTCGTCGTACCACGAGTGCGCGACGTACTCGGTGACGTCCTCCGGACCGACCTTGTCGGCCGTGAGGCCCTTGGCGCTCTCGATGAAGCCACGGGGCAGGGACCGCTTGTACGGGTCGCCGTCTGCAGCTTCGAAAACGCCCCAGGACAAGAAGTTGCCGCAGCCGCCACCGAAGGAGGCAGCGCCGAGCAGGTACGGGGCGATCGCGAGCGTGTCAGGAATGAGAGCTTCGTCGATGAACGCCTTGACCGTGAGGAACCGGAAGAGGATGTCATCAAGCTTCTGCTCGGTCGGAACAAATGCGGTACCACCCGGGATCGACGTCATGGGGTGCGGGAACTTGCCGCTCATGACTGCGATGATCTCGGCTGCAACGGCCTGCATCTCGAGAGCCTCGAGGTAGTGGGCGGTTGCGATAAGGTCGAGCTCCGGCGGCAGAACGTAGCCGGGGTGGTCGAAGTAGTGGCCGGTGAAGATGGAGAGCTGGCCATTCTCCGCGAACGCAGCCAGACGCTTCTGGACTGCGCCGAAGTCGCTGACGCGAGTGCCTGCTGCCTGGGCGAGTGCATACGTGTCGGCGATGTTCGCCTTGAGGGCGTTGATCGGGTTCACGTAGTCAAGCGCCGTGAGGGTGTAGAACCACAGGATGTGGCTGTGCAGGTACTGCGCGCCTTCGATGATGTTACGGATGATGCGGGCGTTGTTCGGGATCTTGATGCCCAGCGCCTGCTCCGTGGACTGTGCTGAAGCATGGCTGTGCGAGATCGGGCAAACGCCGCAGATGCGCTGGGAGACCCAGAACGCATCCTCGGGGTGGCGATCCTGGAGCACGAGCTCCATACCGCGCCACAGCGTGCCAGATACCCAAGCGTCGGATACCTTGCCGTCGGTCACTTCGACCTCGACACGCAGGTGACCTTCGATTCGGGTCAACGGATCAACAACGGTGCGAGCCACTATTTATCGCCTCCCTTCTTTGCTCCGCGCTTACGGTCGTACGCCTTCGCCGTCTCCATGGGAGGGCCATCGCCGACGCGACCGGCGGCATTCATGCCGAGGCCGTGAGCAACGAGTGCAGCGGCAGCGACGCCGCCGACGACTGCAGCAGCGGTGCCGGGCTGGACGTTGCCCAGACCGAGAACGCCGTCAAGCTGCATATCGGACATACGCATGAGGAACGGGGCGTTGTTGTCGACCCAGTTGAGTCCACCGCAACCGATGCAGGGGCTGCCGGCCTCGACACACCAGCTTGCGCGGCGGTTCCAGCGGGTAACCGGGCACTGCGTGAAGGTCTGCGGACCCTTGCAGCCGACCTTGTAGAGGCAATAACCCATGGCCTCTTCCTTGCTGCCGAGCTCGCTAACGAACTCGCCGTTCTCAAAGTGACCACGGCGCGGGCAGTTGTCGTGGATGCTCTGGCCGTAGATGCCGGCGGGCATGAGCAAGCCGACCGACTCACCCGTGACTTCGTCCGTGTAGTCGCGCGTGACCCACGTGGTGGCGGCGACGAACTTAGCGACGTCACGGTCGGCAACGAGCAGCAGCTGAACGACCATCGCAACGATCCACTCCGGGTTGACCGGGCAGGTGGGGAGGTTGACGACAGGGGTCTTGATGTTCTTGCTCTGCAGGTATGCCGCAACACCGGTTGCTCCGGCGGGGTTCGGGTGGGCCTTGACCCAGCCGCCGTCGACCGCGCATGAACCGACCGCGATGACCGCGAGGGCGTTAGATGTGACTTCTTCGAGAATCATAAGGCCGGTCTTGTCGGGGGTTCCGGCAGTCTGAGTGCGACCATCGAAGCCCGTCATGACGGAGCCTTCGTAGATGACGATGTAGCCGCCCTCTTCGACTCTCTTCGTGATGTTGTGCTCGGCCTGCGTTCCGGCCGTCGCCATGATCGTCTCGAAGTATTCGAATGACAGGTAATCGAGAACGATTGTGGCGACGTCAGGCGAGTCGACCTGTGCGATCGACTCGGTGCAGCCGGTGCACGATCCACCGTTGATCCACAGAGCGGGCAGAAGCTTGGGAGCCCCCTCCAGGGCGGCGGCGATCTGAGGAGCCATCGTCTCGGACAACCCGAGAGCCGCGGCTACGGAGCCGCAGTACTTGAGGAAGTCGCGACGGGTCACGCCACGGACCGCGAGCAGGTCGTGCAGCGCGCCATGCGCCTCTTGCGCCATGCCATACACCTCCTTGGTGTCGTACGGAACCAACAGTACTCAGTGCCTAAACTCTCGTCGGGCTTCAGCCCGACACGTGCGCTCTGCGACCGACACTCCTCCTTTCGCGCACAAAAACGGGGATTCTCTCAGCCGCATGCGGGAACGCGACGGCAGCCGTGACCGGAACGGCATGACGTCTCCCGGGGCTTTCGAAGAGGGAAGAAGGCGAGGTCAGCGAGCGCGGAGAATCACATCGCGCTTCCTGGGGCAGACCTGCCCGGAGGTGAGATCAAGAGGAGCCGGCGAGCTGTCCGGGGTCGACGGACATAACAAGCGTCAAGCGAACATCTCGTCGAGATGCCGCGAGCTTGTGGGCAGAACCCTCCCGCAGAAACCAGCTGCCGTCCATATCCCCCTCGGCTGAATACGTCGAAGTCCTGTAGCAAGTGTAACAAGAGCATGACAGGTGCGGAACGTGCATTCTTCGATTGGTTCTCAGTATGGTGATTCTGCGCCTATGCGCCACAACCTGCCAAGCATTCGCGCACCGGAGGCAGGAATTCGTTGGCGGGCGCATAATGTATCTCCATGAACGCTCTTTTGCGTTCTTCAGTTTCAGGGGAGGCACATCAATCGTGGTTGTTCGCAGTACAGTGCGCGTTAAGTCGGTGACGTGATGGCATCATCCACCGGTCTCGTCGTCGATCTCCGGGGGCTTGCTCCCGCGACACGTCGACCGGTTGTCTTTGCCATCGTGGACAAGATGATCGAGGTCGATTGCCAGGATAGCCTTGTGCTCATCTGCGATCATGACCCGTCGGGGCTGGGGTATCAGCTCGATCTGCGCAGAGAGTCGCGCGGATGCTATGAGTTTGATTGCGACCAGCGCATGGACGGTGCCTGGGTCGCGCTCGTCAGACGTCGCTTGGTGTAGCGACCAGTCGCGGCAGCAAGGCCGCGAAGTCCTCCAGGGTTCCCCTGTAGTCGGCGGCTGCCTCTCCGTCGATCCCCACATAAAACGTGCGCATTCCCACGTCTGCTGCCGGCAGGTCGAGGTAGCGGTCGTCCCCGACCATGATGCACTCCGTTGGGTCGACGCCAAGCTGCGCCGCGACCTGTCGGAAGTATGCGCCCTGCGGCTTGCACGCCGTCGTGGCCTCGTAGCTTGTCACCACCGAAAACTGCACGTCATCAAGTCCAGCCCATGTGAGGCGATGGCGAACCGCTGCGCTCGGGAAGATGGGATTCGTCGCGACTGCCACGGGAAGGCCCAGTTCGAGTGCCGTCTCTACTGCTGCGCGCGCACCGAGCGCGGGCCCGGCGCCGTCGGCCAGGCCGGGGAAGACCTCGGCGTAGAAGCGTTCATATGCGGGCCAAACTTCAGCCAGCACGGTGCCGGACACGCGCTCGAACTCGTTCTCGAATACCTGCTGGTTCGTGACGTTTGGGTGCGGTTCGCACATCGCGCGAACGGCATTCTGGATCGCGCCCATGATCGCGTCAGCGCGCTCATCGTCGGCATATCCAACCGCGACGTCGCGAAGCGCGGAGAAGTAGCGGCCAAGAAAGCGCTCGAGGTTGATGTTGAGCAGGGTGCCATCAAGGTCGAATAGGACCGCGCGTACCATTGGGCACCCCTCGAGACGTTGACGAGTATGGATGAGAATCTTATCACGAGGGCAGGTGAGGCGAGGTGTCACGCGAGGAGCTGCCGCTCACCGCTCTTTGACTACCGATACCGATAGGGGTATTCTTGTCAGCGGTTACCCATAGGGGTATTTATCCGTGGCTGCCGGGCCAGACCCAGCGGAAAGGAATGGAACGCGATGGCGGGACTAAGCGCGCGCGTTGAGGCGTCTTTGAAGGAGATCTTCGGCGAGCGGATGCGAACCGACCGCGTTGAGCGGAAACTCTACTCGGCTGACATCGGTTCGCTTCCCAAACTCGTGAAGCCTCTGATGCCGACCGGTATTGCCGGCGCGGTGGTGCGCCCCAAGAGCGAGGAAGAGATCGTCGCTCTTGTGAGACTTGCGCGCGACGAGAACGTCAGTGTTGTTCCGAGAGGCATGTCGACGTCCGGCTACGGCGGTGTGCTGCCGCTTCCGGGCGCTATAGTCGCTGACATCTCGGGCATGGGGCGGATTCTGGATATCGATCCGGTCGCAAAGACCGCACGCGTGCAGGCAGGCGCACTGTGGGAGCCGCTTCAGAAACGGTTGATTATCGAACACGGGAAAGCTGCACACGAACTGAATCCGTGCGCGAAACACGGCGCCAATCGCGCCACTGGCGAGCGCCTCGGCCACGGCTCG
>CAZGNF010000010.1:20347-26671 GCA_964527045.1 uncultured Coriobacteriaceae bacterium
CCAGCAGGGTCTCGACCTTCGACTCTATCCGTCGTCGCTGCCGTCCTCGACCGTCGCGGGCTGGCTTGCACAGGGCGGCGCCGGCTTCGGGTCGTATGAGTACGGCTTCTTCAAGGAGAACGTCCTTGAAGCGCGCGTTGTCGCACCGGACGGCACCATCGCCAGCTTCAGTGGCGATGAGCTCGAGACGCTTGTGGCAGACGCAGAAGGCATTACCGGAATCATCACCGAGGTGACCATTGCGCTCCGCGACCTTGAGTCCGAGGTACACCGGGTACTGTCGTTCCCCACGATCGACGATCTGCAGACCGCGCTTCGTGCCATCTCAATCCAGAAGCTTCCGATCTGGTCGCTGACCTTCCTCAATCCCGAATCAGTACGACTCAAGAAGACCATCCCGCATCGTCACGGTCATCCGTGGGAGATGCGCCATCTGGGCTACGAGCCCGACTTGCCCGAATCGTTCATCGCCGTTATCGCGTACCCTGGCTCGCGACGCGGGGCGATCGACGCGGCGTTGACGGCTATCCGGATTGCCAGCAACGGCACGGAGCTTGAAGCTGAGGCCGCCGAACACGAGTGGGAGCAGCGGTTCGCACCGATGCGACTCAAGCGCGTCGGACCGTCGATCGTTCCGACCGAGGTCGTTGTACCGCTCGAAGAGCTCGGCGCGGTGCTCAAGGAGATCGACAGCCGCGTGAAGCAGCCGTTCGTGCTGGAGGGCATGCTCGGCAAGGGCGACAAGGTCGTGCTTCTTGGCTTCATCCCGCATGATGAACGAACCCTCGCGTTCAACCTGGCATTCGCGCTGTCACTTGTGGTGATCAAGATCGCCAAGCAGCACCACGGTGGGGCGTACTCCACCGGGCTGTACTTCCGCCAGGAATCGAAAAGCGTCCTCGGCGAGAAGAAGTACCACGCGCTCGAGGCGTACAAGCGAGCCAAGGATCCGGGCGGGACAATGAACCCCAAGAAGATCCTCGGCACCGGCGCGATAAACGCGCTCATGGGAATGGCGCTGGCCTTCGAGCCGCTCGTGCGTCCCATAGCCAACGCAGCCAAGGCGCCGACCGGCGATATGGTCGGAACGAAGGACAAGAACGGCATACCTGCCGACGTCGCCTTCTATAGCTACGCCTGTGCGCAGTGCGGCTACTGTGTGCCGACCTGCGAGGAGTACTCCGTCCGCGGCTGGATGTCCCATTCGCCGAGAGGGAAGTACCTCTATCTGCGCGAGGTCATCGAGGGCCGCGAGAAGTTCGACCAGCACATGGTCGACACCTTCCTGGTGTGCACGACCTGCGAGGTCTGCAACACCCGTTGCCAGCTGCAGCTGCCGGTTGAGCATTCTTGGATGTCGATGCGCGGCAAGCTCATCCACGATGAAGGCAGGATGACGTTCCCGCCGTTCGAGATGATGGCGGCCTCGCTGCGCGGCGAGCTCAACATCTGGGCTGCTAAGAAGGAAAAGCGGGCCGATTGGGTGCCCGAACACATCAAGCCTAAGATCGACGAGACCTCGGACATACTCTACTTCGCGGGCTGCACCGCGAGCTTCGTCAACCAGGACGTTGCGCAGGCGTCGGTGGAGCTGCTCGATCGCGCCGGCGTGAAATTCAACTACATGGGCGAGGACGAGGCGTGCTGCGGCATCCCGATGAAGGTCGCCGGGAAGTGGGACACGTTCGAGGAGATCTACCTCCACAACACGTCCGAGGCGCGGAAGCGTGGCGCGAAGACAATCGTGACGTCGTGCCCGGCATGCGGTCTCGTATGGAAGGAGCTCTACGCCAACCTCGCCGCCGAGCGGGGTGAGGAGTACGAGTTCGAGGTCAAGCACTACTCGGAGCTCGTGTCCGACGCCATCGCCGATGGGACGCTTGAGTTCGACCACGCGGTCAACAAGAAGCTTACCTTCCACGACTCGTGCCACATGGGGCGTGCCCAGGGCAACTACGAGCCCCCGCGCGACATCATCAAGGCGATTCCGGGCGTTGAGTTCGTGGAGATGGAGCATAACCACGAGGATGCGCTGTGCTGTGGCTCGGTGCTCACGCTCATCGGTGAGACGCCGGTCGCGCCCGAACTCGGCAAGATGCGCCTCGATGAGGCTGTGGACGTGCAGGCCGATGCGATGGTCGCGCTCTGCCCGTGCTGTCAGGTGCAGTTCCGTGACTCGGTAGCGAAGAAGAACATCCCCATGGAGGTCATCGACCTCGCGCACCTCGCGATGGACGGTCTCGGCATCGCGCATCCCGATCCAACGGCATACGCGAACGAGATGTGGGGCTACTTCGAGAAGTTCATCTGGCTCATGAAGCCGGAGTCCATCTCGGACATCATGGCCACGCTGCTGCCGGAGATGATGAAGGCCATGCCCGCAGGCATGGTGCCGATGATGAAGGTTGCGCGTTCGGTTCCCGGCGGCCTCGCACTGATGGGGCTGATGATGCCCAAGATGATGCCGGGCATGATGCCCGCGATGATGCCGAAGGTCATGCCAGCCATGCTCGCCGAGGTGTCGCGACGTGTCGGTCCGCTCCCTGAGGATATGGAAGCGCTCATGCCGGAGTTGTTGCCGGAGACGATGGATGCGTTGTTGCCGAACATGTTGCCGCTCATCTTCGACGACTTCGTGCCGAAGATGCTCGACTACATCAAGAACGATCTCTGAAACGACCTGGAAGTTAGTGGAAGTTAACGAGGGCGATGGCTTCAAAAGCCATCGCCCTTCGTGTATCACTATAGGTACGACAGGGCCGAACCGATACATAGGGGCATGAACGTGCAACAAGAACCAATCATCGGCAAGCTGAGAGCGTTTCCGATGTTCTCGGACCTGTCGGTCGAGGATCTGACATCCCTCGCCGGCATGATGACGCTGCGCCAATTCTCAAAGGGATCGTTCGTCATCTCCCAGAACGACAAGGGCTCGGTCATGTATCTCCTTGTCGCCGGTCGCGTGAAGGTTTCCCTGGCGTCGCCCGAGGGCAAAGAGCTGGCGCTCAACTATCTCGAAGCCCCATCGCACTTCGGTGAGATGAGCCTTGTCGATGCGGAGCCGCGCTCGGCGGATGTGATCGCGGTCAGCGACGTTGAAGTGCTCTGTCTCGACTCGAAGGATCTCTCGGCCGCGATACAGGTGCAGCCGAAGCTCGCGTTGACGCTCATCGCGACGCTGTCGCGGCGGGTCCGAAGTCTGATCGGTCGCCTGGAAGATATGGCGTTCCACGACGCCACCCACCGCGTGATGCGCGTACTCCTGAACGTCGCGACCGCATCGTACGAGTCGCGCGGAGTCCCCGTGGTGGAGGGGTTGACTCACTACGAGGTCGCCACGCTGGCGGGAACGTCCCGCGAAACGGCGAGCCGGGTCATCTCGCAGCTGGCCAAGGACGGCGTTGTGGGCACCAAGGGACGCCGCGTGATCGTCGACCTCTTCGCACTTCGCGATCGGATCGAACGCGACTGACCGCCCACTGCGCGGTGATCCGCCGGAGTACCGTTTAGCTGAGAATACCGACCGTTAAGCCGGTGCGCCGTCACAAAGTGACCTGAATCACGCGCGCTGCCTCGTCCGCCACCGATACCCTTGCCGTTCGGCTTCGACGAGGTGGAGGTGAGTGCGGTGCGGCGGATTGCGACGGTGATGCTGCTTGCGCTCCTTCTGGCCCTTGCGATGACGACTGCCGCGTATGCGGTTCCTGCGGATGCCACCGTCGTATCCTCTACGCAAACCAGCGTCAGCGGCGCAGAGGTTGCATCGGAACTGCTCAAGAAGATGGACGGGATTGCGCTCGGATCCGAAAGCGCGACCGTGACGATGGACGTCAACGGCTCCCCACACCACATCGCCCTCGACTTGAGCGAACTTGCGTCGAGTGGCGCCACGAAGTCGGGCCTGGGTGGCCTGGCGATCATCGCAGCGGTGGCGGCAGGGCTCTTCAGGGGTGCAGCGATGCTGGTTCGCGTTCTTCGGTGAACATACGACTCGTCGTTGGGAATACTATCCTGGGCACCGATTCCACGAAACGTCCGGGAGGTAGCAATGAAAGAGTTCACCCTCGAAGACCTCAAGCAGTTCGACGGCCGCGATGGTCGTCCGGCGTACGTCGCCTACAAGGGCATGGTCTATGACCTGACCGAGAGTTCGATGTGGACCGACGGCGATCACGAGGGGATGCACGCAGCCGGTGGCGATCTCACCGCCGAGCACGACGATGCACCCCATGACGAGCATGTGCTCGACTTCCCCGAGGCGGGGAAGCTCGTCTAGCCGTTCAGCGTGAGTGTGGCGACCGTCTCCACGTGGTACGTCTGGGGGAACAGGTCGACTCCGCTTACCGCTGACAGGTGATACCCGGCGTCGGTGAAGACGCGAACATCGCGGGCCAGCGTTGCCGGGTCGCACGAGACATAGACGATCGTCTGCGGACGGGCCTCGATAAGGGCCCGTCCTGCACGTTCGGAGAGCCCTGCCCGCGGAGGGTCGACGACAATCGTGTCAACGCCTTCGATCTCCTCGGCGATGCGTCCGGCGTCACCGGGCATGATGTCGGCCTCAAGTCCCGCGGTATCGAGATTCCGTCGAAGGTCTGCAAGCGCGTGTGAAGACGATTCAACGGCAACGACCTCGCAGGAGGCGGCCGCAAGCGGCAGCGTGAACGTGCCAACGCCCGCATAGAGGTCTGCCACAAGGGATGTGCCGTCTGCACCTACAGCCGAGAGCACCGCGCCTTGGAGCAGCTCTGCGGCGCGCGTGTTGACCTGGAAGAACGATGGGGCGGAGACGAGGTACTCGTAGCTGCCCAGCTTCTCCTTCCATGCGCCCGGGCCCGAGAGCACTTCGACGCGACTGATCTTGCGTGCCTCGGCCTCACCCTTTGTGATCACGCGCGTCACGGTGCGGGCGCCGACGGCGTCGCCGATGACCTTCGCAGCCAGCTGCCTCGGGAACCCGCCGGGTGCCGTCCAGAGGTCGACCTCGATCTCGCCCTTTCGGGAGACACGCAGCGAGACCCGCTCCACTGGCGTGGGAATGCGGGAGCTCAGATAGCGTAGTGCGCCCGACAGCGAGCGGGGCGCCTTACGGACGTTCTTCGGCAGCAGCAGGCACGCGTCGATGGCGACGATGTCGTTGCTGCCGTGTCGTGCGAATCCGAGCGCAGGTCCCTTCGGGGTGCTAGCGACGGACAGTTCGATCTTGTTCCGGTAGCCGTACTGGTCGGGCGAGGCGACCACGGTTGAGACGACGGCCTCAGACTGCTTGCCGATCCGAATGAGAGCGTCTTGGATCGCCGTTCGCTTGCTTTCGACCTGTGCGCTGTAGGCCACGTGTTGCCACTGGCAGCCGCCGCAGACGCCAAAGTAGGGACACGGCGGCGTGACCCGATCCGGCGACGCGTCAAGCACAGCGGCTATCGTCGCGCGGATGAAGCGGGGGTGCTCCTCGGCGATCGCGACTTCCAGGGTGTCGCCCGGACAAGCGCCCTCGACGAACACGATGCGGCCGTCCTCGGCACGGGCTACGCCCGCACCGCCGTATGCTAGGCTATCGATGACGACTCGCATGTGTGCTCCTCCAGATCGCGTCGCGCTCCATGATAGCCGCACTTTGCGCGCCGGGGTGGTTCAGTACCCGGTTGCCGCTGCCGATAGAGTATTCGTGCCCGGTTGCGGGCATCTAGTGTAGACAGGGCGGGGGTACGCCCTCGAATCGGGAGGTCTCTCGGAATCGTGGCAGAAATCGGAATTCTTATCGTGCACGACGACGCGGCGTTCTTCGAGCGTGTCAGCACTGCATGTCGTGCAGCGATCGCCGGCGCGGATGTGTACAACGCTATCTCCGGACCACGCGCCCTTGGCATTGCCAAGCAGCGCAGGCCTGCGGTGATCATCGCAGACGGCGACCTGGTGGGCATGGACGGTTACGCGTTCACCGCCGAACTGAAGTCGGACCCGGATCTCTCGTCGATTCCCGTTATCATCGTCGCATCTTCACCGAACGAGGCGAGCGCACTGAAGGCGCGCCAGTCCGGTGCGGCTGCGCACTTGCCGATGGCTATCGAGATCGAGACGCTCGTGCAGAAGCTTGCATCTTTGGCTGCCGTTCCGAGCACGCCCTCCGTCGCTGTGCCCGCGCCTGTCGCCGCCCAGGCGTCAAGCGCCGCTGGGTACGGCGTTCCGCAGCCGGTTCCCGAGGGTTATGGGGTCCCGCAGGATGCACCCGCCGGGTACGGCGCACCGCAGGCTGCACCTGAACCCGCCATGTCGCAGGCTGCGGTGCGCCGTACCCGGCGGGTGCATCCTGCGGGACCCCATAAC
>CAZGNF010000011.1:0-5727 GCA_964527045.1 uncultured Coriobacteriaceae bacterium
ACCCGAGATGTACCAGCCCACGTGCTTGCGCATGCGCGCGAAGCGCTCCTCGCCAGCGCATCGTCCGCCGAGAAGACATCGCCGCTGCCGATGACCGGCACGTCCACCGCCGCCTTTACCGCCGCGACCACTTCCCAGTCGGCCGCGCCGCGGTAGAACTGGTCGCGCGTACGCCCATGCACGGTGAGCGCCGAGGCACCCGCCGCTTCCATCGCCCGCGCGAACTCGACCGCGTTCACGCTCCCGGCGTCCCAGCCGCTGCGGAACTTCACCGAGACCGGAACGCTCACCGCCAAGACGATCGCCGAGACCACCGCGGCGGCACGCGCGGGCTCGCGCATAAGAGCGCTCCCCTCGCCTTTCGCGACGACCTTCGTGACCGGGCAGCCCATGTTGATGTCGATGAGCGCGACGTCCGCACCGTAGCGCTCGACGATGCGCGCGGCCTGCTCGGCCATCACGGCCGGGTCCGCGCCGAAGAGCTGCACCGCGCACGGGACTTCCTCGGGCGCGAAGGTGAGGAGCGAGCGCGAGACGCGGGAGTCCGGGTTGTAGTGCAGGCCCGTGGCACTCACCATCTCGGTGAACGTGAGGCCGGCGCCCATGCGCTTGCAAATCGCGCGGAACGGCGCCTCGGTGATGCCGGCCATCGGGCCGAGCACCACGTTGCCGGCGCCGAGCAGCGCGCGGATATCGGTGGCGTGCGAAGTCATGACGACATGATACGACGAGCGGCTCCGCACGCACGGATGCCCGCGCAGATCGCTCCTGCGCGGGCATCCGGTGAAGCCGTTGGTGCTAGTTGAGCAGGTTCGCTACCGAGACACGGACCGCCGGGCTGATCGCCGGGTCGGAGCCGATGAATCGCAGCAGCGCGATGCTGTTCTTGTGCGTGTTCAGTGCCGAGGCCGTGGGAGCGGGCAGCACAGCCGTCCTCGTCAGCAGCAGCACGGAGCCGTTGAGGCCCTGAGCCGCACCAGCCGAGAGACCATCGGGGAAGTTCTCGCCCGTGGCGATCGCTATACCATCCCAGCTCAGACCGGCGCTCGCCACACCGTACTCGGCGACGGACACCGCCGTGGAGTAGCGGTCCGGACCGGAGAGCCTCATGACGGTGGCGCCAACCGACGTGCCGATCGCGGTCGCGACCGAAGCCGGGACAGCCGCGGTGCTACCAAGAACGAGTGCGTCCGTGACGCCGATGTCGGTCATCGACGCAGCGGTGGCGGCATCGAGTCCACCCGGCCCTACCAGGTAGATCGGCCATCCGTTGGCGGCCGCAAGCGGACCTGCAGCAAGCGCATCGGGGAAGTTCAGGCCGGTCGTGACGAACGCAGAACCCTTGTAGTTGCAGTCAAGGAACTTGACCGTCTCGGCAGCTACCAGACGCGCGGTCTCGTAGCGGTTCGCACCGCCGATGCGCTGTACGTTCGCAGCGCCGAGCAGCGTCTTGAGCGAGTTCTCAACGGTCGAGCTGATCGCCGCGGTGCTGCCAAGGATGACGACCTTGGTCGCACCCAGGCGGGTGAGCTCTGTTGAGATGCCGGAGCTAAGCGACGTCGGGCTTGTGAGCAGGATCGGCGACTTGTACGCGCCGGCCAGCGAAGAGCCGACGAGTGCGTCAGGCCAACCCACGCTGCTTGCGATCACGACCGTGTCCACCGAATTGAGCGGGAACGTGCTGGCCGAGATCTGCAGTGCCGTTTGGATGCGGTTGGGACCTTCAAGCGACTGGAATGTCGCGTTCGGCGGAAGCACCGCGAAGCCAACCGACTTGGTGGCTTCCACGTTGCCGGCCGCATCCGTGGACCAGTACTCGAGGGTGTGCGAGCCCTGGACGGTGCTCTTCACGAGCGTACCATCAACCGCCGCACCGCCATCGATGCTGTACTGCGTGAGCGCAACGCCGGAGAGCGCGTCGCTCGCCGAGAGGTGAATCGTCGCGCTGCCGGTGTAGGAACCGACGTGGTCGTCGGTCGTGACCGGAGCCGTGTTGTCGACCTTCACGAATGCCGTGTTGGTCGGCTCGACTGCGCTCAGGTTGTCCTCGGACCAGAACTCGAGCGTGGTGGTTCCCTCGGCGCTCACATCGAACGCTCCGGAGTAGGTCTGCGTACCGCCGCCGTTGAGCGTGTAGTACGTTGCCGCCACGCCAGAGAGCGTATCGGTCGCGTCAAGCGATACCGAGAACGGACCCTGGTGCCAGTCGCTATCAACGTTCGAGGTGGTGACAGGCGCCGTCGTGTCCGTGATCGGACCGATTGCGACCGGTGTGGATGTGGTGGTCCCCTCTTCGTTCCATGCGATCACGCGGTAACTGTACTCGTCACCAAGGGCGATCGTCGGGTCATCGAAGGAGACCTGGTTGGCAAGTGCGGTGCCGATCTGCGAGTACTCACCGACGACGCTTGCCACGATCGGCGCACGCTCGATCCGGAAGCCGATCTCACTCGCCGGGTTGCCCCACGTGTCGATGGCGCCCATCGGCGTACCGTCGGCCCACGCAAGGCGGGTTGCACCCGGCGCCACAAGCGTGGCGGGATCAAGCGACGGTGTTGCAGGAAGAGAGCTTGCCACTTCCACGGTGACCGGACGCATCATGTCCATCTCTTCGTGGCTGAGGATGTGGCAGTGCCACACGTACTCCCAGCCGAAGTTGCGGACTTCGTTCATGACCGGCATCGTGTACGGCTGTCCGGTGACCGGATCGACCGTCGAGAAGCCCATCATGCCGCCGATCGGCTGCGTGGGGTCAAGCGGACGCCAGCTGTCCGGCACGTTGAACGGCGCCGTTGGCGCGACCGGGCGAAGCGCCACGATCGTGTCCTCAAGCGGGCTCACGCGAACCGTGTCTTTCCAGCCGAGCTCGTTGTCGTCCGGGTACCGCAAGAAGCCGTCCCAGCCCACACGGTTGATGAGCTGCACGTCGTAGAGATGGAAGTGCATGGGGTGCGTGTCCACGCCGTTGTGCGTGATCTTCCAGATCTGCGTTCCGTCGCCAAGGATCGGCGTGAGCGCAACCATGGTCGGATCGACGGCAGTTTCCACCTCTGTGGGGGGATCGATGAAGCCGTACAGGTTGAAGTTCGGCGCGCCCGGAACGCCGGTTGGGCGCTCAAGACCGAGCTTGCCGCTCATACGACCGAACTCGTCGAACGTCTCACCCTGTTCGTCCTGGATCGCCTTCGGCTCGAGAGAGAACGTGGTCTCGACGCCGTCGAGGTTCCTGAACTTGAAGGTGGTGTCGAAGATGCGCACGTATGCGTCAGAAGTGAAGGACTCGTTGTACGTGGTGTTGTAGCGATCCACCGGCACGATGATCTTGTTCTGCGAATCCTCGAACACGCTCGTGTTCGTCGCGGTCGACGTGAATGCCGCCTCAAGCGGGGCGATATCGAACGCCGGAGCTGCGGTCTTCGCAGCGACCTTGATCTGCATGATCGTGCGGGTGTTGGGGCCAAAGCCAGCGCGGGTCGTGGTGTGGCCGCCGGTGTCGGTCGTGTCAGGGTTGTCGGTGTAGTAGTCGTAGCGCGGGTCGCCTGCCGGGAATGCGGCGGGGGCATCGTTGTACACGATAAGGGTCTTGCCCGCGTACTTGGAGAAGTCGACGATCACGTCGGCGCGCTCGGCAGGCGCGACAAGGAGAGAGTGCTTGTCGACGTTGCCCGCGTTGAAGAGCGTCACATCGGTGACCCATGTGATCGGCTGCTGCTTGATGGTCACGACCTTGGGCAGGAACCCACCCTCGGTACCGATCTGGATCCAGTCGGGACCCATCGTCTTCGGGTCGGGGACGCCGCCCTCGCGGCCGTCGGTGGGCCAATCGGCAGGCCAGCCAGCCGTGGTGGCGGCGGGGACCATCTTCACTTCGGTGTTGCGGCGACCATCACAGCTTACGGTGCCGGGGTCGGCGACGTAGAGCTGCAGGTTCCAGAAGCGGTCGCTCGATGCGTTGAGAATGCGAAGCCGGTACGACTTCGGGTCGACGTTCATCGTTGGATACGCGGTGCCGTTCACCATCGGCGTGTCCTGGAACGCTTCCATGCCGCTTGAGTTGTCGGGCGTGCCCGGCATCGTGGGGTACTCCCACGGCGTCTCTTCAGCCGAGATGTAATAGGGGTTCGGAACCGGTCCGTTCGGGACCTGTGTGGGCGGCCAGAACCACGGACCGTAGTGCCAACGGCCGTTCGGGTTCACGCCGTCGACCATCGCCGGGTTCTGAGCAGGCATGTACACGTGCGGGAACCACAGGTCGCCGGTGTGCGGCGTACCGGGGGTGGAGCCCCAGTTCCAGGTGGGGTCGGTGGTCGTGATGGTGCTTGCGTCCACAAACGTCTTGTCCTGGATGATGAGCGGGATCTGGTCGGTCGGGACGACGCCATCGTTGATGAGCTGCTGCTCGGCATCATCGGTGATGAAGTAGCCGGATGCCATGCCCGCAAGCACGTTCAGGCGCGTGATGCCATAGGCGTGGTCGTGGTACCAGAGCATACGTGCGCTCTGCTGGTTGCTATAGAAGAAGGTCATCGAGCCGTCGCCGGGATCGGGCATATCCGGGACGTTCTGCACACTCACGCCCTTGGGGTACGGCGTGTTCTCACCGGCAGGGGTGATCCACTGGTGCGGCGTACCGTCAGAGATCCAGACGGTCTTGCCGCCATGGAGGTGCACCGAGGCGCGGTTCTGGGTGTACATCGGGTCACCCATCATCATGCCTTCGGGACCATAGCCGGCACCCATGTACGTGGTGTCGACCGGCAAGAAGAGGTCGCCGCCCTCACCGGTTGGGAGCTTGTTGGTGAACTTCACGCGGACCGGACGGTCCTTGGTGGCCAAGATGGTGGGCCCAAGGTAGTGGATCGGATCCGGGATGACGGTGTTCTTACCGCTGGCGTCGGTGCCCTTGTTCACCTGGACGTATCCGCGCAGCAGTGTGGCCGGCATGTCCGAGTGAAGCTGCTCCGAGTACTGGCGCAACTCGATCTCGTAGTAGTCGGAACCCGGGTACGTGATCGTATCGGGGTGGCCGAGGGACAGGTACTGGCCAAGGTTGTTCGCGTTCTCCGGGCCAACACCGGGCAGTCCGTCGACAAACTTGCGGAGCTCCGGCGTATACGCCCAGTTGGGCGTGGTGCCAAAGTAGTCGGGCGTTCCGCCCGGCCCCGGCACGGCCGTTGTCTTGATGGTGCCAGCCACAGACGCCATGAGCTTGGCGCGGGCGGTGGCTGCTGCATCGCGCTCTTCTTGCGTGATGCGCTTGTCCATCCGCTCGTGCACGGCCGCAGCCTTCGCAGCCATGATCTCCTCGGGCGTTTGCAGAGCCGCAACGCCGAACGCCGGCTGGAGCGGCCCCAAGACGAGCGCACTCGTCGTTAGCAGGGCGAGCAATCGCCGAACCGTTCTTCCTCTTCGTTTCACGAACCTCACACTCCCTCTCTCGAACATCCTGGTTGTCGTGCAGTCGTGCGGGTTATCTGACCAACAATCCCTCCTCGCGATATGGAGCCGTACAGAACGAAGACACAGAAAAGCCCCCCGGTTGCGCGGGATTCCGCGCGCTCCGAAGGGCAAGGGTGGTGACGATGGGAGTGTGGTGATCGTCGGCGTCGCCTTCGGCATGCACGACCCGGTGCATCCGTCGACGGGACGGAGCGCCTGCCCGAATACGGACGAACGCCCGGGCACGCGCATGCGTGGCTGGCGCAGCATGCGGCATGCGTGCCATTG
>CAZGNF010000011.1:5737-26264 GCA_964527045.1 uncultured Coriobacteriaceae bacterium
AGCAGGCCGAAAATGGCTGCGATTCCAGTCGCGCTCGTGGATATCTTCGGGATCAGCACGCCGTCATCGATCGCGTCATTGGCGCCGATTCCGAGCGCCCGGTGGAACGAAGGGACGGCGGCAAGGAGACTCACGATGACCAGCAGCACCAGTGTGCCCACGATGATCGCGGTCACTCTGTGCGCCGGGGCGCCGGTCATGTGCTTGCGAGTACGGTGCACCGAGAAACCCATCCATCCGGGGGTGATACTCGGGTGTACCCACAACTGACGCAGGATTAAACGCTTGGCAGGAAACTAATTGTTTGGATTGGTTAACATCTCGCCGGGGCACCCTAGGACCCGTCTTGTCCCTTCCGAAACGCGACATGCCCCGGGCACCAGCCCCGGGGCATCCGCGACGTACGGCAGGCGCTCCTCCCCCATGTGCCTACCGGTTGTCGACCTTGGTGCGCATCGCTTCGCGCTCCGACTCGCTCATCGCGGCCCACGCCTCGGCGTCGAGGGCTCCCAGCGCGTCCATCTCGGGCGAGAAGAACGCTGCCGACTGCGCCTCGGCCTTCCGGCGGTGCGCCCGCACGTTGCGTGACAGGTTCCGCATCGTCTCGGCCGTTTCCGCCGGCGATGCGGCCCAATCCATGGTCCGCCCGGGACGCAACCCGATCGAGTCGCCGACCGCGTAGCTGTCCTGGTTCGCTCCCAGGTAGATGAACTCGTAGTGCGCGTTGTCCTGGCGGTCCTTGATCATCTCGAAGAGCTGGTCTCGGCGGATCTCCTTGCTGGAGTTCTCCTGGCCGTCGGTCATGATCACGAACAGCACCTGCTTGGGGTGGTTCTTGGCCACGAACTCGTCGGTGATGCGCATCGTGTGCGCGATCGCGTCGTAGAGCGCTGTCATGCCGCCCGGTGTGTAACGCTCGCGGGTGAGGTCGTACACGTCGGCGAGCGGGACTGCCTCGGCCACCGTCCGGAACTCGGTGTCGAAGAGCGTGAGCGTGAAGAACGCCGAGCCGTCCTCGCGCGCCTGGTCGTTCTTGAACTCGTTGAAGCCCGAGATGGTGGCGTCGCGGATCGAGCTCATCGAACCCGACTTGTCGAGCACGAAGTTGATGAGGATGCTCCCCGTCTCGTCCTCGGCGGCGCCCTTGTGGTACTTGTTCTGAGCCATCGCTGCTCCCCCTCACGGTTGGTAGTCCCAGGTTAGCTGCCGGGTCTGACATAAATCCGCGGACCGCTCTTCCTGCGTCATCCTCTTATACTCTCGGGTATACTATACTGTCAAGTCACAGTGACAATCTGGTATAGTCGTGCCATCGAAAGGGGGCGTTGTGGGCACACCGATTGGCGACATGATCCGCGACGCGCGGCTTGCGGCAGGGCTCACGCTCGAGGACGTCGCGAGCCAGGTGGGCGTTACCGCCGGCGCGCTCTCGCACATCGAAAGCGGCCGCCGCCTCCCCTACCCGCAGAACGCCGCGCGCATCGCCGAGGTGCTCGACCTTCCCGCCGAGGAGATCCTGGCCGCGCTTGACGAGGCGCACTCCGACCGTCGCCGCTCGGCTGCATTCGACGCGCCGCCGCCTGCGGCCCCAAGCGCTCCCCGCGGGTTCCGGGCGCGTCCGATCGGCGATCTCTTCGGCCGCCCCGATCGCGCCGAGATGCGCATGGCGTCGATGTCGGCAGCACCCGCACCGTCGCTGCGCCAGAGCGCGCGCTGGTCCGAGGACACCGCCGAGCGCCTCGCCGCGCTTGAGCGCATGGCCACCGGCGCCGCCGACGCGATTCGCACGCTGCGCGGCCTGCTCGGCGATGACGACCCCGCGGTTGCCCGAGAGGCGCGGCGCCTCCTGCGCGAGCTCGACGTGCGGCTGCCCGAGGAGTAGGCGACTGAGATCCAGTAGAGCTACTCTCGGCTCTCCACCGGCGGCGACGCCAGTGCGTCCTCAATCTGATTGAGCGGCAGGAACATAGGCTGAGTCGATGAGACGGCGGCGCCCACAGCCTTGATGTCTACGAACCCGAAGCGCGAGTAGAAACCGACAGCATCGGACTTGGCCGCGAGGCGCACGCCCACACAGCCGAACTCATCCGCCATACGCACGGCTTCGGAAAGCGCGAACCTGAGCATCGCCGTGCCGATACCACGCCCGCGCCAGTGCACGTCTACTCCGAGGCGTGCGAGTGTGAGTGTAGGCAGCGGATAGCGCGGCGCTCGCTTCCCTGCCGAGTCAGTCTCTTCACGCGTGATTTGCGATGCTGCAAGGGTCACGAAGCCGACTGCATCATCGCCGAAAGAGGCGAGGTAGGTCACCGCGAAATGAGAGAACTGATTCTTAAGGGCATAGCGGACCAGGTACTCATTGAGGGCCGCCTCGCCGCAATCGAAGACCGCGAGGTCGTCCTCGCGACTCAGCCGCTGGATGCGCAGCCCGCGCACGAGCCGTTCCGCCTACTCGCCGTCGCGCATCAGTTCGCGAAGCGCTGCAGTTGCGGGCCTGGGCTGCTCGATCAGGTCGGTCACCTTGTCGAATGACTCAGGCGAGAGCACGAGCGTGTCCACTTCTGCATCCACACGACCCCATGCCGCCTGCGCCTCACGCGCGATTTCAATCGTAGAAATGTCCTGTGCGAACTGCGGACTCGCCTTCAGCACCTCGAGGGCGGCATCCATCATGCGAAGCTCCTCGATCGGCACAACGGCAACCAGATCCGCGTCGTGGCGCGTGATGATCACGCGCTCCTTGCCGTAGGCGGCGCGGTTCATCACATCTGAGAAGTCGCGCCGCGCCTGCGCAGCGGTTACACGAGCCATACCAAGTCACCTCGTCCGTAGAGAATCTCTCCAAATGAGAATAGCACCTTTTACGCGATTGTGTGTTTTGTACGTTCGATTCGAACGCACCGCACGCACGAGGGGCGAGCCCGAAGGCCCGCCCCCTGTCGGTCGCTCTGTGCGAGCAGCTATGCCGCAGCCGCAACCGCCTTCGCTTTGGTCTTCGCGGGCGAGGGCATTAGCAGCGGGACGACGAGCGCCCACAGCACGAGCCCGACCGAACCCATGAGCGGGTAGTAGACGCCCCACACCACGAACGGCCCGCCGAGCGAATACACCCACACCAGGAACGTGGCAGTGCTGAGCGCGATCTGACCGATGGATGTGACCTTGCCGACCCGGCGCAGGTACACCGGCGTGAGCACGAAGAGCACGGCGAACGTGAACTGGATGAGAAACGCCCTGAGCACGTCGTCCGTGATCCCCGATGCCGCATCCGCGACGCGCACCGTGGCGCCCGGCGGGTAGCCGATGATGCCCCCCAGCACCATGTAGGCCCCCACGATCTCCGTGGGGACAAGCTTCATGACCTTGTCCGCGTACGATTGTGCCTGCGAAAGCTGCCGTCCCATGACCCCTCCTCCACCGGGTACGCGATTGTCGCGCACCGTCCGTGACCCCACTTAAGGGATATCTCGGACATGAGGCCGAGGCCTGCGCAAGAGGCGCGGACAAGCGTTAGCCGAGGAGTGAACCGCGCGTTGACGGGGTGTTAGGAAGCGGCGGCAGCCTCAAGCATTCGCGCGACGCGCTCGGCTATCGCCGGTTCAAGTCTCGCCAATGCCGAGAGGCCCTTCGTAAGGCGCGTCGCAAGTCCGCTCCCGTATGCCGAGACCGAGTACAGCGCGACTTCGACATCTCCCTCACGATCCTCAAGCAAGACGCCGAGGACAGCCGCGGCCTGTCGCAAGTCCTTCTCGCTCTTGACCTGCGAGGTCACAGGACGCTCGCCCGCTACGACGAGCTTGTGGAGCGCGAAGCGCGCGGGATCAGGGACGCTCACGAGGACGCCTCCGCCGTTGACCACCGCGCCGCGTACCGTCGCCTCAAGCAAGAAGTCGAGGTAGCGAAGCGGCTGAGCGGCGGCCTTGAGGCGCGGAATGGTCACCGGTGCAGTTGAGGCTCCGCGTGCTGGCGTCACGAGGTCGACACGCAACCCCTGTCCGCGAACCTTGAACGACGTCGACGGGCTTTTCGGGTCGAAGCCGGGCACGGGCAAGAAACCCATATTGAGCCCCTCAAGAGCGCTCGGGATGTCAGCGTCGAGCTCAGGCACGGCGACCCGCATGGTTGCGGCCGCTGCGACATCAAGATCCTGCGTCCGCATGGCACCCCCGGTCCACCTCACGCCGAGAAGGTTGCCAATCACCGTGAATGCATGGGTGCCGACCAGCACGCCCCCCAACCGGAAGACGCCGGCGTCGGTGAGGGCCGAGAGCACACGGGCCGACGGCGCGTCGGTCAGCATGGCGCCTCCCACCCTCAGGAGCGACGAAAGGCGCTGGATTGCCGACGAATCCGCGGTGAACGTCTCGTGGCCGCGCTCAAATCGCTCTACAACGGCTTCGAGGAGTGCATCCTTGCGTCCCACGTACGTCTGCCGCTTCGCTCCCCCGGGCTCCAGGTACTGGAAGTAGTAGTAGTCGTTGCCTTTCACGTTCTTGGTGACGAAGCCGCCAGGGACGTGTCCGATCGCGCGGGCCGCCTCAAGCGCAACAAGCTGCTCCAGCATCTCTGCGTAGAGTGTCTGCACCTCAAGCGGCTGCCGCTGCATGATCGTCCCTTCAGCTAGGTTATACGCAGTATACACACTTACTGCGTATAACTTCCACTCCCTTGTGCAGCCGACGACAACGTACAACACGGCTCATCCACATTGTACTTTGGAGCATAAAGTTCAACATGGGAGTAGTGCGCGATCCGCGAAGACGGCTTCCATGGCGTCCGCCAATCCGGGCGGCGTGTGCGCCGAGTCGGTTCCGATGCAGATGTCCGGTCGCCCGTCAGTGGTGCGCGTGTAGACCGCACCCTGACCGACCTGGGCCATCGATTCTCGATCGTCTTCAGGAAACCGTTCGGGATCGATGAGAAGCCGGGAGTAGGCGTTCACGTACATGGTCGCGCCGAGCGATGATGTCCAGTTGAACAGACGGTCTACATGCCAATCCGTGAGACGCACGAGTTCGCGCTCCAACGCGGCGTCATCCAGCAGAATGCCCGCGCGCTCTTGCGCGGGGATAGCCGTCGCCGCGTGCGGGACGTGCACGATGACGGGCACCGCCGCGGCTGAAGGCGTGCGCAGGATGTAGTTCCCGGTCACACCGCCCCCCTACCGAATCTCCTCCAGCAGCTCCCACGCGCGCTCGATGCGTCCGTGCGACTGCGGGAACCTGAGGTAGCTCGCCTTCAAATCGCCGAGGCGGACCCGGTCGAGCGCGTCGGCATCTTTGAGGATGCGGAACACGTTGCCGAAGCCCTCCGGATCGACCTGGTAGGGCAACGCGAGCTCCGCGTGCTGCTCCGAGCCGCAGTGGTGCGTGACCGCGAAGATGGCGGCCTCCGCGATGATGGGGTCGAGCCCCTCGTGCAGCCCGAGGCCGATCGCGCGACCGCCGCTCCGCGCGCCGTGGTAGTAGTCGGCGCCGTCGTCGATACGGCCGATGTCGTGCCAGAGCGCCGCGTAGTGGACCGCCTCACGCTGCCACGCAGGGAGGTCAACCTCGGCTGCAAGCTCGGTCGCGTGCGCCCACACGCGCAGGGTGTGCCCGCGCCCATGGATGCCGCCCGAGTGGTCGAAGTAGTCGAGAGGGTCCGTTGGGCCGCGCGTGACCTTCGGGCCAGGTAACCGAATCGGTGGCAGAGCGCTTCGGCGAACCGTGGGATCAAGAGTCCGGGGCCATTCGCTGGTCAGCCAGGCAGAAGATGACTTGTTGACCTGGTGCTGCACTCTACCAGACGTCCGCTACTTGACGACACGTAGAGACACGACTCGCTGCTCGCCACCTGCCGAACTGGCTGCCTGGCCCGTGATTCCGCTCATCACAAGCCCGAAAACCAGCTTCTCAAGCTCCTCGACGGGGATCGTGAGCTGTCGGGCAATCTCCGCTCGGGGCACGCCGTCTGCTCTTAAGGTCGATAGCACCTTCGCGAGCACCTGCGATGTCTCGCGTTCAACGCCGTTGACTTCAATGGTGCGGCCCCGCTTGCTGATCGCTATGCACAGCGAGCGATAGTGCCAATCAGACAGCATGTCGAGCTTGTGCATTCGGTACACCAGCGCCAGCGAGGACACGCGCCACTGGGTCTTGGCTCGATCGACTTGTCCAAGTGTTGGGTCATGCGGTGCGGAAGCGAGCACGCTCTCCCGGGGCATTAGGAAAGCGGAGGCGAATGCGTTGGCCTCAAGCTCTACCTCGCGACCTCGAGGGGTTTCGTGGCGCCAGTGCAGGACCAAGTGCCCGAGTTCGTGCGCTGCGTCCATTCTGCTGTGCTCGGCGGTCTTCATGGTGTTGAGGAAGACATACGGCGTCGCATTCTCTGGACGCCAGCACGAGTACGCATCCACCTCGCGGCATTCCTCTGCAAGCGAAAACACACGAACACCGTGCGCCTCGAGCAGGTGCACCATGTTCTGGATTGACTTCTGCCCGAGTCCCCACTGCCGCCGCACGAAGTCAGCCGCTGCTTCGGGCTCAATCCCGCGTAGCTTGGGAACATCGACGCTCGGTAGCTCGAAGCCCCGATCTATCCAGTCCGACAGTTGGAACGCGAGTTCTCCGGCCGCTGTGGCTTGGTTCCTCTGCCGTGACGACATGGTGCTTAGAGCACGAAAGCTTGCAGCATTCAGCGGAAACTCGTCCAACTCCGGCGCACAGAAGAAGTCCTCGGGAAAGCGAAGCACGGACGACAGTGCGCCGACGGTCGATGTCGATGGAATCTGTCGGCCAGCCTCATACTCGGTGACGCTGCGCACAGACAAGCCCACGGCGTCGGCCAGCGACTTCTTCGTCATGCCACGCCGTCGTCTGGCAAGTGCGAGACGGCTCGCACTGAAATGAGCCATGCTACTCGCCCACTGCCCGACGCGGCACGGGGATCTCTATCGGCTCGGTCTGTTCGATGTCGGCAACGCGAGAGCCAAACGGATTCGGGACCATCGGGATCGGTCGCAGAATCGCACGGGCGGACCACTCCTCGATGTAGCCGCTGTCCGCGACGCCTAGCGGCATCGAGATCTCACACCTTATCTCTTGGTTGCGCTCGTCTGCATGCACGAGCAGCACCAGCATCTGCCGGTCATGCGCGTCACTCGTCGCTGACGCAAACTCCGAAACGTCGAAGAGTCTCTCTCCCAAGACCTTCTTTGTACGAGCACCCTTGCGGCTCACGGTACACGGCTGGCGACACTCGACACCCGTATCTTGGTCGCCGTTCGCAACGACGATTGCGAGGTGGCCTTTTGGGTGGACGGTCATCTCGAGATTGCCGGTTCGGTCAATTCTCCAACCCTCCGGCCGGAGAGCCTGGCGAAGCCGACCGGTCAGTCGCAAGTACATAGTGGTACCGCGCGAGTTCAGCGGCTCGTCCGATGTCACCTCGGCGACGTGGTTCTCGTACGCCCAGCGAACAGCATCCCGAACCGCTCTCTCTGAGATCCCCCAGTCCGACAGCAGCCGAGCTGTCTCCCGCTCGACATGCATGCTCCGTGCTTCAGCTGAATCCATAGTGCGATCCCTTCATGAGTCCTACTTCCTGAAATGCTACCTCACTTGAGGCGGAAAAACAAGAAGTGCTTAGATAGTGATCTCGCAGCTCGGCTCACTCTTCGCGTCAGGCACGAGCCTCTCGCATCAGCATCCGCAGGCGAGCGGCGATGAACGCTTGTGCGCTCCGCTTGAGTCCCAGCACATTGAAGCCTGTAAGCAGCGAGCCCCAGCAACCGGCGTAATCGCGGTTGCGTAGTGCGGCCGAAGGCGAGCAGGGAATTCATTGGGGCAGGCAGAACGCACGAAGGTCCGTCCCTGAAGGACCGGCTGTGGTTGGCCGCATAGCGATCGAATGTATGACCTTGGGACTAAGAGTCCATGGCACGCACAAGGGCAAGCGATCGAACGTGCAAGCTCTTCATGTTGGCGTCTCGTGTGACGACGCCCAGTAGAAGAATCAGTTCCCTCCGCATCGTGGCCCACGCTACCAGCTAACAAGCGCCTCGAAGCCACCTTCGCAGAACCACGGACTCTGCCACGCCGCATCATAGAAGGCGGTGGGCCACGAGTTGAGACGGTGGGCGATCCGAGATTCCATCGCGTCCCTCAGATGCTCGGCAACGCTATTCGGTCCGCCAATGCTGTGCAACTTGCGCAGGTCATGCGCTATGTCTGCCGCCTCGTTCGCGGCATCCTTCGCGTAAGCCGCCGCCAGCTCAAGCGCGGCAAAGTGATTGTGCACACGCCGCTTGAGGAGGTCCGGCCAATGCGCGGGCGGGTGAACGAAGAAGACGACGGCTGGTTCCACATCATCGATACTTGCCCAGAGCCAACGCTCGGCCTCAATGTAATCGTAGTAGGGGTGAAGCGTCATGCTCGAGGGGCCCGCCGGCGGATTCCGATTCCTCAGCTCATTGCACGCGGAGCAGGTTGGCACCAAGTTGACTGGCGTGACTGCCAGAGCCGGGTAGTCCGCCTTCGGCAGGTAGTGATCAAGATGCTCTACATCCGCTCGATCACACAAGAGGCAGCGCGGAACCGAGGTGAAGAGCCTGTCGTAGTACGACCGACCCATCGCGCCGGCGCGCATGGTCTTGTACAGACCGATGAGGTCCACGGCGGTAGCGTGTCCTGCCTCTTCACATTCAGGGAAGTCAAATAGGCTTTGAGCGTCATGTCGATCATCGTAGAGCGCCTCGTATCCGACGATGTCATCAATACCGGACGCGAGTCTCGTGCGCTTCGCCGTAGGGCGTGCTGTTGGCACGACAGCGCTGTATACCTGGCAGACATCGAAGTCCGGCTTCTGCTTGCTCCTCACGATTCAGCTCCGGAGGCATCCTCACGCGTTGCCATCAATCCATGCACGATCGCCCGTGCCTCAGATCCCAGTTGACCATGGAGTCGCTTCTTCACTTCGGTGGCTGAGCCGCTAGATTCGACAATCGTCTGCACTAGCCAGTGGAACCCGGATTTCGCTACATCGAGCCCGAACACTTCACGTGTGAGAACACCCGTGTTCTCGCCGAAGGTCTCTATGTCCAGCCGTTTCGCACGGGTTACGCTGCCGCTCCGGACGACCTTCCACACGCAAGACGCGGGAACCTCCTGGAGCACAACAGGCGAATGAGTAGCGATGATTGCAACCCCGTTCTGTTCTGCCAGGAGGTGAGAAAGCGCCCGGACAAATGCCGACAAGAGGGGTGGATGCAGGTGGCACTCAGGCTCATCCAACAGGACGAGAGTCCGCTCCTGAACAGTCTCGACCAGCCGGGTGAGGGTCAGCAGGACTACTTTGTGGCCCGAGCTCAGCGGCTGAAAGTGCTCGCGAACGTGAAATCGCGGCTCCTCGCTGACTGCCAGATCACCCGCGAGCAACCGGCTCATCCCGAGCTGTCGGAAGCCCACATCAGATTCAAGCACCTCCATCGCGCGTACCCATCTGTCCCGCCGAGCTCCCACTTGGCACTGTCCGAAACTCTCGACGAACTGACGTGTTAGCTGCTCGCTCAAATCGCTCTCCGGCCCAACAGTGCCGTTGTCTGGCGAACGCAGACCCACGTACTTGTATCGAAGCCCACGGGACAACGACTCCCTCTCGCCCCGAAGCTTGAACTGGTCAAAAGCGCTGAACGAGACGAGGACTACGCCAGCAAAACCTGTCACGCCGGAGCCTTGCGGGGGCACGAAACGTCCGTGAGGAGTCTCCTCCTGGAGTGAGGCCAGTATCGCGTCGGCCATGCCGTTAAGAAGGTATGTCTTGCCACAACCATTCCGCCCCACAATCACATGCACGTTCGTTGGTGGCTCAGACGCTGGAATTACGTTGAAGTCGAACTGCACGCCCTCGGAGTCGCCGCCAGTCACGAAGGAGAAGCCGTAGGGCTCATCCTCAAAGCAGCCGGAGAGCAGTCGCCGAAACTCCCCTTCCACGGCAACCATGGACACGGATCGCAGCAGCGATACGAGCAGCACCTGTTCCTCTCGCGCTCTGTCGAGTTGCGCCCTGTCTGCGACCACGTCTCGGAGCCCGTCGGCGACGGCCACTCTCGTTCTCCGATCGAGCAGGGCCAGCTTCCTGTAGTACTCCTCGTCTTGGCCCAGAGAGAAGAAGCTGTCGGGGAGCCGCGTGAAGCTCGGATCGAGGACCGTCCTGCCCGAATCGCCCATGCCAAGCCGCGCGATCTTCACCTGCCCAAGGTCGTGACGGTGCCCCTTGGCGTCGAACACATGGAGTCGAAACGTCGTCTTGAAGTGAAAGTCATCCCAGTTGTCGGTGCCCAAAAAGGCGCAATCCCGACCGCTGTCTGGCGGCCACCCCGAGGACACCGTGAACTTGAACTGGCTTCTCAAACGAAGCCCCCCATTCTCCGTCGGTATCGACAACACTGAGGTCTGGAGACGTCCACCGTGCGGCGTCCTTGCATGCGTTTGCTAGATGTAGTGTCAGATAAGAGTGCACTACTCGCCCGACAGAAGGAAGGTCAGAGACTCTCCGCCTGCGGTGTCTCTGCCCAGTTCACTACTGCCGCGCTGTCTGTCCTTCGGGACAAGGACCCGAGTAGCACGCCTTGACATCATCGACCCGCCAATGTCCACGGCGGCTCAGTTCGCACCCAACCCGAAGAACCGCTCGAAGAACTCGCCCAGCTTCGCCAGCACGCGCCGCTTCTTCTCACCGTGCTCGCCGCCGGGCGAGAAGCGTGAGCCGGGTGGCAACACCCTGGTGATCGCGGTCCCGGTTGCCTGGATAGCACCGTCGCGGAAGGCCGTCTCGATGAACGCACGAGTCTCTTCGGAACGGAGCCCCTCCGCTTCGATAATCGCGTCAAGCTCGGCCGCACGCCGGGCGAGGATGAACGCCTGCCACTCCTTGTCGATCTCTCCGCTCGCCGAAACGGAATCGACAAAGGCCTCAATGAGGTCCTTCTTGTTGCGTAGGCTAGGGCTGGCATCGACAGCGCGCGCAATCGAAACGCGAAGCTCTGAATCGGACCCGTCACCGCGAGACGCGCGCCACTTCTCCACGAGCATGAGGATGTAGTCCACGTTGATCTCGACCTGTTTGATGAGCTCGATCTCAAAGACGATGTCGTCGTTGATCGACTCCTTCTCAGCCTCCGCCATGCGCCGAAACTCGGCGTAGAGGTCGAGGTACACACTGCGGTAGTCTTGCCCCTGGCGTGCCGAGAGGATCTCGTTGCCAGCGAAATCATCGAACGATGTCAGGATGTTCTGCAGCCGCAGGATTGCCCCAAACAGCGCGATGAACGCCTTCTGCTCCGCCTCGCCCATGATCGGCTTCCCGAGCGGGAACTCCTCCAGAAGCTGCGCCACCTTCTCGGCGTACTCCGCGTAGTACTCGGCGTAGGGCTTGAGCAGCACGATGCCGCAGGCGTCCTTGTTGCCGAAGAGGGCGATGGCGTCGTTGGTCTCTTGCTCCAGATCGCGGAAGGACACGATGTTGCCGTACGTCTTCACGGAGTTAAGGATCCGGTTCGTACGCGAGTACGCCTGAACGAGGCCGTGGGCGCGCAGATTCTTGTCGGCGAAGAGCGTATTGAGGGTCGTCGCGTCAAAGCCCGTGAGGAACATGTTCACGACGATGACCAGGTCGATCTCGCGGTTCTTCAGCCGTAGCGAGAGGTCCTTGTAGTAGTTCTGGAACTTGTCGGACGAGGTATCGAAGCTCGTGCCGAAGAAGGCGTTGTAATCCTGGATCGCGGCCTCGAGGAAGTCGCGTGAGGACTGGTCCAGGGCGTCGGTCTCGAAGCCCTCTTCGTCGAGGTAGTCGTCGACAGCGTCGTTCGCGGCGTACGAGTAGATGATCCCGACCTTCAGTCTGCGATCGGGGACGAAGCCCGCTTGCTGTTCCTTGAACTCGAGGTAGTAGCGCTTGGCCGCGTCGATCGATGCGGTCGCGAATAGCGCATTGAAACCGCGTACACGCTTGCCTGAGAGAGAGTAGTGCTCGGCACGCTTGGTCTTCTGGTCGAAGTGCTCCAGCGTGTAGCCGACGATCTCTCGGAGCCGCTCGGGAGCGATGAGCGCGTTCTCCGTGTCGATCGCCGAGACCTGTTTGTCGGTGATGCCCTCTGGCAGCTTGATCGTGTTGACGTAGTCGATGCGGAACGGCAGCACGTTCTTGTCGCTGATCGCGTCGACGATCGTGTAGGTGTGCAGCTTCTCCCCAAACGCCTGCTCCGTGGTCTTCAGCTGCGGGTTGCCGCCGCTACCCGCGTTTGCCGAGAAGATCGGCGTGCCTGTGAAGCCGAACAGGTTGTAGCGCTTGAACGCCTTGGTGATTGCGGAGTGCATATCGCCAAACTGAGAGCGGTGACACTCGTCGAAGATGATGACGACGTGGCCGTCATAGATGCTGTGACCTTTGTTCGCAGAGATGAAGGTCGAGAGCTTCTGGATGGTCGTGATGATGATTCGCGCCGAGGGATCTTCTAGCTGGCGCTTGAGCACCGCGGTCGAGGTGTTCGAGTTCGCAGCGCCCTTCTCGAACCGGTCGTATTCGCGCATCGTCTGGTAGTCGAGGTCCTTGCGGTCGACGACGAAGAGCACCTTGTCGACGCTCGGCAATTTGCTTGCGAGCTGCGCGGTCTTGAAGCTGGTGAGCGTCTTGCCGGAGCCGGTCGTATGCCATATGTAGCCGCCGGCGGTGACCTTACCGAGATGACGGTAGTTCGTGGATATGTCGATCTTCTGCAAAATGCGCTCGGTTGCGACGATCTGATACGGCCGCATCACAAGCAGCATCCGGTCCGCGGTCAGTACGCAGTACTTGGTCAGGATGTTGAGCAGCGCATGCTTGGCGAAGAACGTCTTGGCGAACGCCGGCAGGTCCTGGATCGGCCTGTTTGCGGCATCAGCCCACCATGAGCTGAACTCGAAGGTGTTGGAGGTCTTGCGACCCCGCTTCGACCCCGCCATCTCGCTCACGTGCTGGCGGCGGGTCGTGTTCGAGTAGTACTTCGTGAGCGTGCCGTTGCTGATCACAAAGAGCTGCACGTAGTCGAAGAGACCCGAGCCCGCCCAGAAGCTGTCGCGCTGATAGCGGTTGATCTGATTGAACGCCTCGCGGATGTCCACGCCGCGGCGCTTTAGCTCGACGTGGACCATCGGCAAACCGTTCACGAGCACGGTCACGTCGTAGCGGTTCGACCGCGCTGCTCCACCCTCGCCCTCGGCGATCTCGTACTGGTTGATGACTTGCAGCCGGTTGTTGTGGATGTTGGCCTTGTCGATGAGCATGACGTTCTTGGTGGACCCGTCGTCGCGCTTCAGGATCTGGACATGGTCCTCTTGGATGCGCCCGGTCTTCTCTGTCGGTCCTTCATTCGCGCCCGCGATCTTCTCCGAGAAGAACCGCTCCCACTCGGCGTCGCTGAACGTGATCCCATTGAGAGCCTCAAGTTGCGTGCGGAGGTTCGCGATGAGCGCGGCCTCGCTCGTGAGCGGCAGGTATTCGTAGGCCTGGGACTCCAGGAGCTTGATGAACGCCTGCTCCAGGGCGACCTCGGACTGATACGCCGTCTCCTCGGCGGCTTCCGGAAAGTACTCGGAAACGACCGTGCTCTCCGCGCTCACGGCGATCGGGTCGTAGCGCACGCCTCCACGTGATTCGCTCATGCCATAGCCCCCTCGAAGCCATGAGCTCTCAACGCCTCCGCGAACTGCTGTACAACAAGAACCGCTTCGTTGCGTGCGGCAGCCGCCTCAGATGCTGTTCCACCCGATGCCCTGAGGCTGGCGTAGTCAACGGCCCCTGCCCTGTCCGGGCCAGCAAAGTCACCAACCACTCGGGAAATCGCTGAGATAACAAACGGCTCACCTGCGACCGGACTGGACATCACTGAAGCAGCGGCAGCCTCCGGCCCACCCTGCCACCACCTGAGTACATAGACGAGGTCGTAGGCGTCCTTGGCCTTGCGTCGATCCAGATAGGCGTCGGCTTTGAGCGCCACGAACGGCGCTAGATTGGCGACCTGGAACTCGACTTGTGATCGAGCGCCGTCCAGCAGGAGCACATCACGCGTGATCGCGATTGTGTCCCGGAAGACCAGCTCAACACCCTTCACGCAGAGCAGCCCAACCCCGCCAGCGCCGGCAGGCGGCGTGACCTTAGGGCGGAAGACCGTTCCAGGTGCGGCATCTTGGGAATCTCCGAGGAGTTCTAAGACGACGAGCTCTCCGTCGATGTCTGCGGCCCAGCGCCACGAGCTTCCATCGACCCTGGAGAATCCGCTCCGTTTCAGGTTATTCTCCAGCGTCGCATAGGCGCCATCATCTTGAGCCTCGACCACCAGACGCAGTGCAACATCCACGTCGGTAGAGCCTACATGCACCGGCTGGTCGTAGCCATCTCCTCGCACCAAGTAGAGGGGAACAAGCCCCCCTACCAAACAGACCTTGTGTCTCCACGGCTGTCCAATTCCGCGCATGAGCGTGCCAAGCGCTCGCTCGCATCGGTCGGTCGCGGCGCTGCTATACCCGTCGATCAACTGGTTCCCCCTAGAAGCCGATGATGGTCTCGCGAAGATACTCTGCCTGCTCCTCACCGCGAGCGGGATCCACAAGAGCATCTGCGTACATCCTGAACACCGACACCCGGTGAACCCCGTCCCGATGCTCCGATCCAACCGTGACTGCCTTCCGACCCTGCATCACCACGAGATTCGCGCCGTCATCCGCGGGCATCGCACCCAATGCACCCAGGATGACGTCGGTGCTATGGTGAGCCGTAATCCACACTTCGAACGTGCGGACCGCAGTCACATGAGGCGCCACCATCTGTGCAGCGGCCACTCCGGTAAACCATGCCTGAATGCCCTGCCCTTCGCTTGTCAGCCGCAGCGATACGGTACGCATCGTCTCCTCAGCGCCATTGTTCAGAAGAAACCCTCGCGCGACCACCTTCCTATCAGCCGTGGCGTCTCGGGCGTACTGATCTAGCAATGAGCCAGCATCGGTCACGCGCCTGCGCGTTGCCGGCCCAAGCCCAAAGCGCTCCAGTAGGCCCTCGGCCTCCAGGCTGACGACGGTATTCTGGGCTGCCCCAAGCGACACCAGGCCCTGGGCGGCCAAGTCCGCGACCTTCCAGTCGCGAGTGGGATCCGACAACAGCGCCAGGGCGACGCCTCCTGCAGCCCCGCTCAAACGAAGCGTCTTCGCCTGACGCTCTTCAGGTCGCTTTGACTCATCCTGCAACCGTATGAGCATATTGGGGACAAGCAGCCGCACGCGTAGATGACGGTCGTCCATATAGTTAGCCTCTGCGGCATTCAGCTCCGCAAGTGCGCGTTGGCTGAAGCGTCGGCCAGCAATCACGGACAGCGACGGCAACGCCTGCGCGCGACGCAGTGCTTGAATCACCTGCTCAGTCCGCCCCGAACCCGCGTCTACGACCTGGATCCGGCCTGTGTCGTCGACCGCATCGTCGAGGGTCACCATTTCGCCTTGCGCGCGGAAACGACCTGCCTCGGCCTGAGTCAGGCGTCGTGCCAGCTCTATGGCGTACGCTTCGGCGTTCATTTTCACTCCTAGAACATTTTCATTACGCAATGAAAATAGCACAAGACTGAAAATAGGGCGAGCCGATCGAGGCTGCGGAATGTGTCATCGCTAGCGCTGGTGAAGTCAACAATGACAAATTCGGTCACGCGCCCCCTACTCCACCCCGCGATTCTCCCAGTCGCCGTAGGAGCTGCCGTCCTCGCACTTCCACTCAAGGCGCCCGTTGCTCGACCGGCCAAGAGCGACTGCTGCCGCGGTTGAGGGTGAGCCGAAGGGAACGTCCCTCGTCAGGATGCCAACATCGCCCCGCACCTCGATGGAGCCGTCCGCGAGGAGCTTGCGGTGCTGCTCGCGATAAGAGGCGTACGCTCGCTCGGTGCTCTCGGCCTTGCCGGTCCCCGCCCATCTGGCGACGACCTGCGACCCCTCCAGCATTGTGAACTCGTCGCCGAGCTGCTGCGCCCGTGCGTCGACCTTGTGCTTCTTGTTGGTGAGCGTGAACACCGGTGAGTCCATGGACGCAGTCGACGATTCGGGTGCCGCCTTACGAACGCGGATCGCATTCACACCGAGTACCGGTAGGACGATATGCAACTGGTCCAGGAAGGCCTCCATGTCCGAGGCCTGCGCCTCGGAGAGCTTCCTGCCCCGCGGGTCGTTGCCATTAGCCAGAGTGACGCGGGCCGCCTGTTTGGCAAGCTCCACCAGCCGCCACTCGAGGAAGCCCCAGTGGCCCTCGGTGAACGAGTCGTCCTTGGAAGTGATGAGGACGACCCGGTCCCAGAACTCCTTCTTTGCCGAGTGATCCCGGAACCGGTTGATGAAGTCCTCGGTGCGTCCGATGTAGCAGCGTACGCCACCCAGCGCCTCCTCATCATCGCCGAGGAGGAAGTAGGCCCCGTTCCGCTTCGCCTCCGGACGCCTGAGGATGTCGCCGAGGTCCGAGCGCGGCCCCGCGAGGACGTGACCCGTCCAGCCGGCAATCTCCGCAGTGGTGATCCCGCCCGGAACGCCTTCGACGAGAAACACCTCGATATGCTTGCCGGTCATGCAACCGCCTCCTCGAAGGCCAGCAGTCGGTCCCGGTAGTACTCGTACTGCTTGCGACGAGCGGCAAGCTCAGCCGGAAGGCCTATCGAGAGGTCATTCACCAGTGTGTCGAACTTGTCGAGGATAGCGACGATACGCGCCTGCTCTTCGAGAGGCGGGATGGGAATCTGGATCTTGGCAATTCCCGGCATCGACAGAGTCTTCACCTTGGTCCTCGCCACGTACTTCGCTTTCGCATGTTGAAACAGGGCAGTCTGCATGTAGTACGAGAGGTACGCCGGATTCTGTGAGTGGCGGAACGCAAAGCTGTGGTCATGGATCGCGACCTCGCCCTCACCGAGCCACGCAACAGCCTTGCCCACGTCCTCAACGGTTTCGCCTACGTCGACTATCACCACATCGCCGTGTTTCGCGTAGCGAAGTCCCGAGGCCAGCTCTGGCTGGAGATGCGTTGCGACCGACCTCGTGACAGCACCATATCTCGTGTAGATCTCACCGTAGTGGATTGCCGGAATGCCCTCTTCCGCGACATCGCGCTTCGTGAAGCGGCGACCACGAATGAACTCACCAAGTTCACCCATCGGAGCCCACCGGACCCCTCCCTCAGGGAAGGCCAAGAGCGAGTCTCGATAATGGGAGTACTGACGCCGCCGGGCTTCCAGCTCCGCTTCCAGCTCCGCTTCCAGCTCCGTGAACGTGTCGAGTACGCGCACAATCTCCCGTTGCACTTCGAGGGGGGGAACGGGAATCCTGAACTCCTTGACGACCCCATCGGGGATGGATGGGTAGCTGGCCCCTCGCTCGTTCGCCTCGACAAATGCATAGAACTCAGCCGTGCCGAGCAAGTGGAACAGGAAGTTCGAAAGGATCCGGTCTTTCCGCGGTCGCAGAACACAGTACCCCGTGCTGGCAACCTGCCCGTCGTACTCCGCTGGTATCGCGGTGTATCGCTTCAGCAGCGGCCGTGTCGTTCCGAAGATGACGTCGCCCTCGCGAACGATCTGTCGGGCCCGGCTCGGCGCGTTGTCGCTGGAGACAGTCTGAGTATCGGTGATCGCGTGCGTGATGCAACCGACGGACGTGAGGTCGATGTACTGGAACTCCCCGCCAGCGACATCTCTCCAACGGATTGTGCCTCCGCGCTGGACAACAGCGCCGATTGGCTCAACCGCCACCCCCTCCGGACACAGCCTGCTGACCAGCTCGCCTATCCGGCTCACGACGTGCCCTCCAGGTCTGCGACGATCGCATCAATCTGGGTGCGCAGCTCGGTTTGCCGCGCGACGATTCGTGCGATCTCGGCGTTCAGCGAGGTGATGTCGACGGTCTCACGCGTGTCTTCCTGTTCGACGTACGACGACACCGCGATGTTGTAGTCGTTCTCGGCGATCTCCACATTCGGGACCAGCCGGGCGAAGTACTCGGCGTCCTCGCGGGCAGCGAAGGCGTCCAGGATCTTCTGCCGATTTGCCTCGGTCAGTTTGTTCTTGTTGCCGCCTCGGACGAACTCGGCAGACGCGTCGATGAAGAGCGTCGCGTTGTCGGTCTTCGACTTCTTCAGCACGATAATGCAGGTCGCGATCGTGGTGCCGAAGAACAGGTCCGGCGGGAGTTGGATAACCGCATCCACGTAGTTGTTGTCGATGAGGTACTTGCGGATTTTGCGCTCCGCGCCGCCTCGGTAGAGCACGCCCGGGAACTCGACGATCGCCGCGGTGCCGTTGACCGCGAGCCAGCTCAGGATGTGCATCGTGAAGGCGAGGTCGGCCTTCGACTTGGGCGCGAGCACGCCGGCGGGCGCGAAGCGCGGGTCGTTGATGAGCAGCGGGTTGGCGTCGCCATCCCAGTTGATCGAGTACGGCGGGTTGGAGACGATTGCCTCGAATGGCTCGTCATCCCAGTGTGCCGGGTCGGTCAGCGTGTCTCCGTGTGCGAGGTCGAACTGCTCGTAGTTCACGTCGTGGAGGAACATGTTGATCCGCGCAAGGTTGTACGTGGTCAGGTTGATCTCCTGGCCAAAGAACCCCTGGCGGACGTTCTCCTTGCCCAGCACCTTCGCGAACTTCAGGAGGAGCGAGCCCGACCCGCACGCCGGGTCGTAGACCTTGTTCACCTCGGTCTTGCCAACGACGGTGATGCGCGCGAGCAGCTCGCTCACTTCCTGCGGCGTGTAGTACTCGCCGCCCGACTTGCCGGCGCTCGACGCGTACATCTGCATGAGGTACTCGTACGCGTCACCGAACGCATCGATGGTGTGGTCCTCGAAGTGTCCCAGGTCGAGGTCGCCGATCGCGTCGAGCAGCTTCACGAGCTTGCCGTTGCGCTTGGCCACGGTGGCACCGAGCTTGGCGCTGTTGACATCGAGATCGTCGAAGAGGCCCCTGAGGTCGTCCTCGCTGTCGGCGCCCACCGCGGAGCCCTCGATGTTGCGGAAGACCCGCTCGAGCGTCTCGTTGAGGTTCTCGTCGGCCGCAGCTCGTGCGCGCACATTCGCGAACAGCTCGCTCGGCAGGACGTAGAATCCCTTCTCGGCCACCGTCTCGGCGCGCCCGAACTCGGCATCGGCGTCAGGAAGCTTCGCGTAATCGAAGCCAGGCCGTCCCGCTGCGCGCTCCTGCTTGTTCAGGTAGGCGGTTAGGTTCTCGGAGATGAAGCGGTAGAAGAGCATGCCGAGCACGTAGGTCTTGAAGTCCCAGCCGTCCACGGAGCCGCGTAGGTCGTTCGCAATTCGCCAAATCGTCTTATGCAGCTCTGCGCGCTGAGCTTCCTTCGTGTTTGGAACCATCTCGAAGTGCTCCCCCTGTTGAGTGATGCGGCTGAAGTGAGTCGACTTCTGTCATACGAGTGCACCCCCTGCGGGGGCAGCAAGAACGCGACTCTCATTGTACGGCAGGTTCTGACATCACGTTCAGGCGAATGGAACAGAGACGGCGCCCCTCCCCTCTTCGGGTCGAAGCGCCGTTAGGTGGAGCGAGCTTGACTAGTGCGCGCGTCGTGCGCGACCACGGGCACCACCTCCCATCAGCGTCAGAGCGACAAATCCGACGAGCATGAGCTGGAGCTTGGGCTCGGCTTCGACTGCATCCCACAGCGCCACGGCCATTACCCGCCAAACCTCCAACGTTTGCTGGACGATGGCCTGAACCGACAGATTGAACATATGTATCACCTCCTCACCTTCCGACTCTACATGCATGATTGAGTTACAATCTCAGTGTGCTTCTTGGCTACTGCAATTGCAACATGTAGCACGTTAAATTCTGCTACCGATTAAGGGAACGTCCGAATGACGGAGAACGTGCTCGGTCTCTTCATCGCTCGTCACCGTGAGCAGGCGGGCACCTCACAGGCGGCCCTTGCGCGCAGTGCTGGAATCTCACGCCCTTACCTGACGCAGATCGAGAACGGCAAGCGCATGCCGTCCGATGAAGTGATTCAGAAGCTACTCGCCGGTCTCGGAGTCAGCATGGAGGAGGTTGTGCACGAGCTTCTCCCAGGTCAGATTCCGCAAGAGCAACTTGATTCACTGGCGCGAGTAGTGCGCGGATACGACGCGCTTGCAAAGTACCTCACTGCTGACCAAATCATCGAAGTGACCAACGCGATGGGCAGTCCCGAACAGCTCGAGGCGAGCCTCAGGAACTTGGCGGGAGAGCCGATGCCTGGCGGCCCTGATGGTTGGCTTGAGCTGACCAAGGGCGATCGCCGCCTGGTTCAGCAGCTGGTAAATCGACTGCTTCGCCGAGAACCCAAGCTGTAGGCCTCAACCCCAGCGGGGCCCCCGAATTCCTTCGGGAGCCCCGCCATCGCTTCGCTTGCCGCCCCGCTCGTGCTACTCGAGGCCTGGCGCCGTCACCCGCACGCCCATGTACACTCCGCCGTCGCTCGACGTCTCCGTCCCCAGTACTTCTATC
>CAZGNF010000012.1:0-21144 GCA_964527045.1 uncultured Coriobacteriaceae bacterium
ACGCAACAGTCGATGGCACCGAGATCTCCGTCATCGATGTGAGCGCTCCCACTGCGCCTACCAGGCTCTATCAGCTTGACGGAGGCAGTGGGCTCAACGGCGCGATCGCGTCGCTCGGCAGACAGGTCCTGACCTTCAACAACGACAGCGGCATGAAAGTGTGGCAGCTCACCGAACCGGCGTACCGCTGGTCATCGAGCGGCGGCAAGAGCTGGAGCGACTGGTTCGCCGCGCAGCGGAGCTACTCGGAAGGAACGAACACGACGCAGACGCTGACGGCGACGCGCGCGTTGTTCGAGGGCGACTCGGACACCGAGAATGTCGTCGAGTTCAGTGCGGGCGACGCGCTCTTGCGCCTCGGAACCTCGGGGGCACTGCCTATCAAGATCGACACCACGAAACCCCGCGTCATGGGGCCGATGAGTTCCACTCACACAAACCAGAACACCTGGTACCCGGCGACGACAGTCACTGCCAGCTGGGGCGACTATGTGGATCTCTCAGGCACCGTGGGATACGCGCACGGCTGGGACGATACCTATAACACCGCGCTCCCCTCGGCGGTCACCACAACGGTCATGACGCTTACGCGTGCGGGCGTGACCGAAGGCGTGCACTACCTGCACGTGCGACCCGTGGACGCTGCGGGCAACTGGGGCGACACCGCGCATATGGCGTACCTCGTGGACTACAACGCCCCAGCGGCTCCGACGGGGCTCTCGGTCACGCCCACGTCGAGTTCGAACAACGGCTTCAGCGCGTCGTGGTCCAATCCCGCCCAGACGTACGCGCCGCTCGACGCCTGCTACTACAAGCTCGACACGGCACCGACGTCATCGACCGACGGAACGCTCGTGGCCGGACCACCGACAAGCCTGAGCGGGCTGACGGCGAGTTCCGAAGGCACACACACGCTCCACGTCTGGTTGCGAGACGCCGCCGGCAACGTGAACCACGCCAACCGCGCCTCGGCAACCTTCGTGTACGACGCGAGCGCACCGGGGGCGCCGGCGATTTCGAGCAGCACGCACCCGAGCCAGAGCACCTGGTACGCCACGTCGCCTGCGATTCTCTCGTGGGTCGCCACCGACTCGGTAAGCGCGATCGACGGCTACTCATGGGGGCTGGACCAGGACCCGAACGGCGAACCAGACCACATCTCCGACGGCACCAACCCCACCACCTCCTATCCGCGAGGGGCTGACGGCGTCTACTACTTCCATTCCTGCGCCCGCAACGCGGTCGGCCTGTGGGGCCCGGTATCGACCTACACCATCCGGTGGGACTCCTCGGCACCGATTGGCACGATGACAATCAACAACGGCTCGGCTGCAACGAGTCAGACCGTGGTCACCGTCAACTCCTCGGTCACCGACCTGTCTGCGATGACGATGCGGGCCAGCACGAGCGGCGGGGCCACCTGGACTGCAAGCGTTCCGTACTCGGCAACGCTTGGCGTGACGCTGCCAGCGGGCGACGGCGAGAAGACCGTCATCGTCGAATACACCGACTCCGTCAGCCACACGAGCAGCCTGAACGACACGATCACCCTCGACACGACGCCGCCAGCGGGCGGCTTCGTGCTGAACGGCGACGCGACGTACACGCGCTCCACCAGCGTGACCGCGACGGCGGGAGTGACGGATCTGACGGCCATCGAGATGCGCTACTCCGTGAACAGCGGTTCCACATGGACGTCGTGGGAACCGTACAACGCGACGAAGTCGCTGACGCTGGTGTCCGGCGACGGCGCGAAGACCGTGCTCGGACAGTTCAGGGATGCACTGGGACACCAGAGTGCGCCTTCGGACAGCATCACACTCGATGCAACGCCACCGGTCGTTGAGATCTCCTCGGCAACACATCCGTCGGAGGCGACATGGTACGACGCGAACGGCGTCGACCTCGCATGGGCCGGCCTCGACGCGGGTTCAGGCGTGGCTGGATACTCGTATGCGCTCAACGAGACAGCCGATACGGTCTCCGAAGGGGCTGGCCTCACGCACTCCTGGTCGGATGTCGCCGACGGCGTGTCAACGTTCCACGTCCGTGCTCTCGATGCGGCAGGTAACTGGGGTGCGGATACCACGTTCACCGCGCGCATCGACATGACCGCCCCCTCGGGTTCGATCGCCATCAACGGCGGCGCGGCAGTGAGCTCCTCGGCAAGTGTGATCATCACCAACTCCGCAACCGACGTCAGTCCGCTCACAATGCGGTTCTCGACCGACGCCAAGAGCACCTGGAGTGCCGCCGAGCCCTACGCGGCCACCAAGGCGCTCGCATTGCCGGCGGTCGAGGGTGCGGCGACCGTGTGGGCGCGCTTCACGGACGCGACCGGTCATGTCTTCGAGACAAGCGACGCAATCATCCTCGACCTCACCACCGAGATGGACCGCATCGCCGGAGACAACCGCTACCAGACCGCCGCGATGGTGAGCGCGGCGAACTTCCCGGCCGACACCTGCGACTACGTGGTGGTCGCTACCGGCGCGAAGTTCCCGGATGCGCTCGGCGCGGCCGGACTTGCCGGATCGTACGACTGCCCGCTCCTGCTCACCGATCCCAACACGCTACCCTCCACCATCCGAGACGAGATCGTCCGCTGCGGCGCCAGCGACTGCTTCATCATCGGCAGTACGGCAGCCGTGACCGACGCTGTGAAGAACGCCATCGACGCCATACCCGGGATGAACACGCCGGTCCGCCTGCAGGGCGCCAACCGCTACGAGACAGCGGCACGGGTCGCCCAACAGATCGCGGCGCACGAGGGTCCGGCCTTCAGTAAGCGCGCGTTCATTGCGCGCGGCGACAACTTCGCCGATGCGCTCGCCTCCTCACCGCTCGCCTACGCGACCGCCTCACCGGTGCTCCTGGTGGAGACCACCCGACTTCCGGCAGCCACGCAGGGCGCCATCGTGTCCCTCGGCATCACCGATGTGGTAGTCGCGGGCAGCGATAAGGCTGTGAGCGACGGTGTGAAGAACGCGCTTGACGCAGTCCCCGGCGTCAATACGCCCGTTCGCGTCTTCGGTACCGACCGCTATGCGACGGCCGCCGCGGTCGCCACCTACGGCGTCAACCAGGGGTGGGCAACGTGGGGGTTCCTCGGCATAGCGACCGGGCTGAACTTCCCAGATGCGCTCGGCGGCGGGGCTGCGTGCGGAGCGCACGGCGGCGTGCTGCTGCTGACCGCGACCACGACGCTCTCCACACCATGCCGCACCGCGATCGAATCACACGCCGATGACATCAGCACCGTGCAGGTGTTCGGCGGGCCAACGGCGCTCTCGGCCGTGGTCTACAACCAGATACAGACGCTCGTGGAGTGACGCGAGAGAGCGCTCACCACTCCATGAGGTCGCTGAAGTCCGCTGCGTACTCCTCGACCGACAGCGGCCGGGGAGTCGCGTGGTACGGCCAGTCCCAGCGCACCTCGCGCACGTCGGGGAACTGCGCGTGCACGAACTCGGCCGTAATGCCGAAGTCGAGCATCGGGTCGTTCACCGACATACCGAACATGCACGGAGCGTCGTAGGGCCCGGCGACGTCCACGTCTCGCGCCGAGAGGATGTGCTCGACTTGCGACAGCAGCACGTCGAGCGTAGACGCCGAGAAGCTGGAGAGTCGCGCGCTCAGGTCCGCGGCGGTCTCGAACTTGCCCACCGAACGCATGTACCAGTCGATGAGCGACACGGTGGCCGGATTCTTGAGGAGCGACAGCATGCCTCGGCGCGCGAGTTCGGGCCGAAGCGCCACGATCGTGCTCTTGAGCAGCGCCAGCTTCGCCGGAGAATGCCGCAGCGCATGGCTCGTCACGAACGGCGCGAAGAGCACGACACGATCCACGCGATCGGCATGCTGCTTGAGCGCCTTAAGTGTCAGCAGCCCGCCGAACGAGAAGCCGAGCAGTGTGAACCGCTCCGCGCCGATCGCATCTGCGAGGTGCCCGACGGTGTCGGCGACCTTCTCGGCGGTGTACCCGCCCTCGAAGGGCGTGCTGCCGCCGTGGCCGGGAAGCTCGAAGAAGTGCGCGGTGTACTTGGTGCCGATGAACTGGATGAGCGTCGACCAGTCCTCGATGAGCGAAATCGTCGCGGGAACCATGATGACCGGAGGTCCCTCTCCCGCAACGCCGACACGGAGCGACGTCAGCGGCAAGTCATACTGCCTGACGTCGATCGAGGGCACGCTTAGTTCGGGCGAGTCGGGCACGCATACTCCCGGGCAGGGTGTGATAATGCCCGCCGATTATGCGGCGGCGCGACCGGTCGCGCAAGCGGATACCGCGTGAATCACTTTCCGGACAGGTAGATCGCAATCGCCGACTGCTCCTCGGTGGTGATTTCGGCGTCATGCGACGTGATCATCCGGTTGATGGTCGCCTGCCATCCGGCGAGGTCCTTGCTCGCAGCATCGATGCGCTCACGCGTGTGGCAGGTCGTGCATTTGGTTTCGACGAGGGATGCCCCGTTGAGAATGCCGCCACTGCCGGGAACAGCGCCCGTGCCGTCGGGCGTGCTCGACGCACTTGGGCTGCCGCAGCCCGCGAGAATCGCGCCGACAAAGAGCAGTGCAGTCGCAGCGGCCACGGTGCGGTACGTTCTGGGCATTCCCAACCTCCATCTTCGCCGTACAGTGCGCTGGTGCATGTATACCCTCGCATGCCCGCATGTGTACGATGAACCCACACATCCGACACTGGGAGCCCCCATGAACGACAAACGCTGGCGCCTCATCCTCGGCGCGTCGCTGCTAGCGGCGTCGACCGCACTCTACCTGGTGCACTTCCTGATCTTCCGCGACAGCTACCACATCTTCATCTACCTCCTCGGCGACATCGCGTTTCTGCCGGTGCAGGTCCTGCTTGTGACGATGATCCTGAACGAGCTGCTGGAGCGCCGCTCGCGCCAGGACCTGCTCCACAAGTTGAACATGGTCATCGGCGCGTTCTTCGCCGAGACGGGAACGGAGCTCCTGGGGCTGCTGGCTTCGTTCGACTCCGTCGCCGATGCCCTCCGAGACGACATGGTTCCCGCGCCCGGGTGGACCGACCGCCAGTTCGCCGATGCCGGGGCGGCCATCGCCGCTCACGACTTCAAGATGGACGCGACGCGCGGCGATCTCATCGTGCTCCGTGACTACCTCGTCAAGCAGCGACCATTCCTGCTGCGCCTCCTCGAGAATCAGAACCTGCTCGAGCACCAGTCGTTCACCGACACGCTCTGGGCTGTCTTCCACATCGCGGACGAACTCGCCCACCGTGACGACTTCGCGTCGCTCCCGGCCTCGGACCTGGCTCACCTCTCGGGCGACATCAAGCGGGCGTACGCGGCGCTCGCGGTGCAGTGGCTCGCCCACCTGCAGCATCTCAAGGCGAACTACCCGTACCTCTTCTCCCTCGCTGTGCGCACCAACCCATTCGATCCGACAGCCCGCATCGAGGTCTCGTCGTGATTCCCGTGCGCGTCGAGGTGGCCACGACCGCGGATGCCGACGCGTTGCTCGCGCTCATCAAGCGCGCCTTCAGGCCCGTAGCCGGGCAGTACGGCGAGGACTCGTTGCCACCGTTGCTCGAGACTGCCGAGGCGTTCCACGCGCGCTTCTCGGATCACATCGTGCTCAAGGCACTTGATGGCGAACGCATCGTCGGAGCCGTCCTCGGAGTGATGGATGGCGACTCATGTCTCGTGGGGCGACTCGCCGTCGAGCCCGAGTGGCAGGGGCGCGGCATCGGCAGGCTGCTCGCCTCGGCGATCGAGGAGCACTTCCCCGACGCCCGGCGCTTCGAGCTGTTCACCGGCCACCTCAGCACGGAAACGCTCGGACTGTATGCGTCACTCGGCTATTCGGAGTTCCGGCGCGCCGAGGCGAGCGAACGCGTGACCCTGGTGTACCTGGAGAAGGCCCGGGACTAGCGACCGTCGTCGTACACGAATGCCGAGCCGACCTTGACGCCGTGATCGGCGGCCCAGCCCTTGGGCAGCTCGACGACGAAGCGCGACGGGCCGGGGCTCTCGACGGTGCGAGGATCACCTGGTTCGAGCGACGCAATGCCGCTGACCGTGCCGTCGAGTCCGATGAAGACGACATCGATCGCGAATCCGACGTTCTTCATCCCAAACGTGCGGACCTCGGCGTCGGAATAGACGAAGACCATACCCTCACCGCTGGCAAGGCCATCAAAACCTTGCAGCCCCTCGGCCCGCTTCCGCATGGTGTTCGCCAGATACGGCTCGATGCTCTGACCCGCCAGCGTGACACGTGGCGTCGCCGCGGAGACACAGCCCGACACCAGAGCCATCACTGTGAGGAGTGCGAGGACGCGCGCCGTTGCTCTCATGCCGATGAGCGCTCCCTGTAGCAGTGAATCCGTATCACTCGCAATACTCCGCCCGAACGGTATGATTGTCGAGCGTTGCACCGACCAAGGAGGTTTGCAGCATGTCGTCCGGAGAATCGAAGACCGCGGTCATCGCGGCGGTTATCGGCAATCTCGCCGTCGCCACCATCAAGTTCATCGCCGCCACCATCACCGGTTCCTCAGCGATGATCGCCGAAGGCATCCACTCGCTCGTTGACACCGGGAATGGTGCGCTGCTGCTACTCGGCCTGAAGCAGGCCAAGCGGCCCGCGGACGACGAGCATCCGTTCGGCTACGGCAAGTCGATCTACTTCTGGAGTCTCATCGTCGCGATGAGCATCTTCGGCATCGGTGGCGGTATGTCGATGTACGAAGGCATCATCCACATCCAGCACCCGAGTCCGCTTGAGAACCCGCTGTGGAACTACGTCGTCCTCGCGATCGCGTTCGTCATCGAGGGCGCGTCGTTCTTCGTGGCGATGCGCGAGTTCAACAGGGCCCGTGGCGAGCGGCCGGTGTGGGCGTTCATCCGCGAGTCGAAGGACCCGAGCCTGTATACGGTCGTGTTCGAGGACAGCGCAGCCATGCTCGGCCTCATCGTCGCGTTCCTTGGCGTGTTGCTCGGACATCTGTTCGAGAACCCCTACTTCGATGGCGGCGCGTCTGTCGTCATCGGCCTCATCCTGATGGGTGTTGCGTGGCTGCTCGCGGTCGAGACGCAGGGTCTGCTGCTTGGCGAAGGCGCTGATGCCGCGACCGTGAAGCGAATCCGCGAGATCGTCGACGCAGACGAGTCCGTCGACCGTGCGGGTGACGTGCTCACGATGTACATGGGCAGCCACGACATGATCGTGAACGTCGGTGTCCAGTTCAGGCAGAGCATCCACGCCGAGACAGTTCATCGCTCGATTCATCGCATCGAGGACGCCATCGCCGCCGAGTTCCCCCAGGTGCGCAACATCTACATCGAGGTCGAGTCGCTGCCGAGAGTGGCAACGGAGGACTGAGTCCGAGACAGCAAGCGGGGCCCCGAGGGGCCCCGCTTCTCACGTGCCAGGAGAACGGGCTAGCGCAGCAGCCCGACGAGCACACGCTCCACATCGGTGGAGACGGCCGCCGTGCTCCCGATGACCGTGAACCGCTCGATCTGCGCCTTCCGTGTGCTCACAAACCCGTTGGTGGGGTTCGGAACATCACCATTGACCAGCACAGTAGGCGCATCGCTCATGGCTGCGTACACGCCGGATGCCAGCGCGTCCGGGAACGTCTGCCCTGTCGCGACAACGACTTCCTGCGGAACGAACCCGGAGCCGGAATCGTCGATGGACCAGTCGGCGACCATACGTGCGGTCTCGTAGCGATCTGTGCCACCGATTCGATGCGGCGATGGCAGTGACGCGAGCACTCCCTCAGACACTGCGGCCGATGAGCCCAGGACGATCGTATCGGTCACGCCAAGCGCCGTGAGTGCCGAGCGTGTCGCCGAAGGCACCGAGGTCGGCTTCACCAGCAGCACCGGTGCGCCAAGCTTCGCCGCCACGCCCGCCGCAGCGAGCGCATCCGGGAAGTTCGCGCCGGTGGCGATGAACGCGGTCGTCACCGGTCCGCCGCCAAGAACCGCGCGCACCCGAACGGCCACGAGCCGTGCGGTGTCGTAGCGGTCGACGCCGCCGATGCGCTCGATGTTCGCGAGGGGCATCCCCGTGCCCGCCAGTTGCGACTTGACCGCATCAGGCACGACGTTCTTCCCGCCGAGCAGAATCGCGTGGTCAGCGCCAAGCCGATCGACCTCCGCGAGCGCTGCAGCCGAGAGGCCGTTGCCGCCAGCAAGCAGAATCGGAGCATCGAGTGCATACGCGAGCGTCGCCCCGGCGAGCGCGTCCGGATAGTTCATGCCAGTCGTCACCACGACGTACGGGGCGCTCGTGAAGCTGCGGCAGACATCAACTGCCGTGTCGTAGCGATTCGCACCGAACGAGCGGCTTGACGTATCGGTGAGCTGGAAGCTAAGAAGCGCGCCCTCGGCGGTAGTGGCGAACAGATAGCCGTCGAGTGCTGCGAGCCGCACGGTGCCTGTAGGGTTGTACCCTGACATGTAGGTGAGGTCGACCTGGCTGGCGTCGAACATGCGTGTGGCACTGCTGCCAGAAACGAACGCACTCGTTCCGAGAGCGGCGACATCAAGACCGCCGCCTTCGCCGGCATCAAGTGCTGTCACGAAGCGCAGGTAGGACACGTCGGAGATGTCGAACACCTTCAAGTACGAGCCATACCCTGTGTCACACGCCACAAAGAGCAACGACCCGTCATCCGACGAAGCAAGGCTTGGCACCCCGTACGGCACGACATGTGAATCGGACTGCTCGGGCGTGGTTCCGCTGATATCGAGCGCGAAGACCGTGGTGTCGTAGCATGTCGGGTCGTACGTCGTCGGCGCCAGATCGGTGTACTGCGTCGCCACGTAGGCCGTGTCGCCGACAACCTCGACCGCGTACGCTGGCGCCACCGTGTCGAATCCTGCAAGCTCGACGGGAGACGCAGGCGTTGTCACGTCGATGATGCGCAGGCCGCTGTTTGCGGCCAAGAGCACCTTGGACCCGGTTACCGCAAGACCGTGTGCCGGTTCGTCCGGGTCGAACGAACCAGACAGGACCGGTGCTGCGGGATCATCGGCGTCGACACAGTACACGACATGGTTCTCTCCGAGTACGCATGCCATGCCGGTCGCTTGCTCGTAGACGACGGCGATTCCTGGCGAGGGCAGGTCGATCGATCCGGCGAGCGACGGGGCAGACGGGTCCGCGAGGTCGTAGATCGACAATCCTGCACCATCGGCAACACAGAGCAATCCAGGGCCGGTGGCTACATCAAGCGCGTCCGATCCCTCTGCGAACGTTGCACTGAGCTCGATGTTGAACGGCACGTCCGGCGGCGTGCATGCCTGCGCGAACGGCGCGCATACCACCGAGAAGAGCATTCCAAGGACCACAACCACTGCAAGCGAGCGTGGTCGCGAACTGAACGAGAACGACATGATCGCACCGCCTCCCAACGATGTCACACGTAGGGCATGAGCCCCCGTCTGTGCATTGTCGGCCGATGCGTCACGATGCAGTATGAGCAGCGTCACAACTCGCAGTAGCGGCCGAACTAGCAGGGAAGCTGGTCGGCGTTCCCGCGCTCAGCTGCGTAGGTCACCTCGCGTGCGGTGTGCAGGATGTCGACGACGGCGTCGAGGGTCTGCGCGTGGTTGACCCGGTGCCGCCGAAGGCGGTCTGCGTGAGCAACGACCACACGGGTGTGCTGCAAGTCGACCTTGCTGAAGTGCAGGCCGTCCCATTCCTCGCGCGTCTTGGCAGCCCAGACCTCGCCGGCAATCCAGCGTAGGTTCGCGATGTCGTCCTGGGAGAGCAGCATCCAGTCGGCCCTCAAGCCATTGCGCCACCGCGAGATGCAGCGTTCGACCGCGCGCTGTTTGCTGACTTCGAAGACCCGCATGCCAAGTGATTCATCGGACGACCTACGAGATGAGCTCTGAATCATCTGTTACCTCCGCAAAACTCAGGGTGCCCACGAGATTCGTCGGGCGGAGACGACCTCCTTTAAGCCTGAGGAAGCCTGAGTTCTGCTGAGGTTGTCTTCGCGGTTTGACCAGGCAGGAATGCCTAGACGCCGCCAACGATGCGAGCGACCATGGCGTCCGCCGCGCGGCGCACCAGCGCGACCTCGGGATCCACGTCGAGCGCATCCTGCAGATGCATGAGCAGGTGCGCCCCATCCTTGAACGACGCCTTCCGAAGTTCCCGCGCCAGCGGCTCCCAAACGCTGTGACGCTGGCGGTTCCAGGCATAGACAGCAACTGCCGCCAACGCTACCAGCGGCAGGACGCCCCACCAGCTCTCGTGCGGGAACTCGGCGACGGCCCTGACGATGAGCGCGGCGGCGGCGAGCAGCCAGATCACGGGACTCGGCTCGTTGAGCGTCACGAACATGAGCTTGGGAATCTCGATGACATCGCCCGTTGGGTGGAAGCTCAGCTCATCGCGCCGCAGCTGGATGTAGACCGCAAGCGTTCCTCGGCGGCGGCGCATATCCCACATCGTGCCGAGTAGGAAGGTGGCGACAGCGATCCCCACGGCGGCCCGCGAGAGAGCGGACGCCCAGTGCATGGACGCGACCACGCCGATTCCGGCGGACAGCACCGCGAAGAAGTACAACACCGGAATGCCGAGCAGCGACTCCATGAGTCGGGCCTCGGCAACATCGTCGACACGGCTCGAAAGCAGGTATCCCCAGCCGATCCGGTCGCGGAGTGAAGCGACGAGCACGAGGATGACGAAGCCGAGAAGGCCCAGCGCTATCGGCAGCACGTCACACCTCCGTCGGGTCGCGTTGGTGGGCGATGAGGGATTCGAACCCCCGACTTCCTCCGTGTAAAGGAGGCACTCTCCCGCTGAGTTAATCGCCCATCTCGCGTCGCGTAGTGCCACATGATACCGCACCGGGCGTGTTCATCGAAGCCGGATGTTCGCCACTATCTGTCGGCGCGGATGTGACACTCCACGCAGTAGAGCGGTCCGTGGCAATCGATGCAGTGCGCCGCGCCGCCCTTGTCCACCTGTTCCCCATGCTGTTCAAGCCAGACACCCTGCTTGGGGTCGTACTCGGCGTGGTGGCACATCGTGCACATATCGGGCTTGCCGCTGTGGCAGCGCGAGCAGACCTTGGCGTCGACCCGGGCGATGACCGCGTGACCTGTGGCGCCTTCGGTCCAGCCGGCGGGATGCGGCATCTGGACGCCGTGGCAGTCATCGCACAAACGCTGCTCGTGGCACATGCCGCACAGCTTCACGTCGGCGAGCGCGATGTCGCCGTGGCGACCGTCCTTCCACTGCGCGCCGGAGTGAGACGCAGGCACAAGCTCGTACCCTGACGGATGACACACTGCGCACTCTGCGGAAGCATCGGGCTTCTCTGTGGTGCCGTGACAGGTGAAGCATTGCGCCATGAGCGTGAGCGCGGTCCCTCGCGTCTCCTCCGGATGCGCGGTCCGCACATGGCATGAAACGCACGAGCCGTTGCGCTTCGCGTGCTCGGCGTGATCGATAAGGATGCGATAGCCGGATGTCGCCGTCCGGTTGGGGCTGTGGCACTGCAGGCAGACTGCATCAGCAACCGGCGCCACATCTGCCGAGCGGGTCTCGACCTGAGCCGGGTAGTCGCCCGAGAGGTGCGCACCGATATCGCGCGCGAAGAGCTTCCCTCGGCCGACGAGCCTAGCGGGCAACTCGTACCACGCTGTCGGCGCCTGGTGGCACTTGACGCAGTCGACGGTCACATGGGCCGAACGCTCCCACGATCCCGCCCGCGACGTCATCTCGTGACATGACGCACACACGCGCGGCGATGTGGTCCCAAGGTCCAACACGACAGCCGCCAGCACAACGCCGAGAACCACCGCAACGGCGACAAGCACTCGTTTGCGGCTGACGGCACCCACTACTTCACGACCTTGAGCGCCGGATCGAAGTTGAGCGATGGAACCTCACCGTGACAGCGCACGCAGAAGGGCGCCTCGTGGCAGGCTTCGCAACCGCGATGCTTCTCAACGGCCGCACCATGCGTGGCGCGCCAATCGGTGCTGTGCGAAGGCGGCCGCTGCGAGTGACAGTCCGCACACCAGTCAGCCTTCCATTTGTGGCATGTCGCGCATTCCGCGTCGTTCCGGTGGTCACCATGCAGAACGAGCCAGTCGGCCCTGCTGTGCGTCGCGGGCGCGGCCTTCGCAGTGTGACAGGCAGTGCACGCGTTCTTCGCCTTGTCGCCGTCGTGACAGGTGAGGCAGCCAACCATCGGCGGTGTGTGCTTACCCTCAGGACTCAACTCATGTACCAGGAAGTCATGACAATCGACACACTGCATCTCGAGGACCGTAACGTGCGCTCGATGCGGGATCTGCAGGTCGCCCGCGGGCGACACGGACCGAAGGTCGCTGTGGCAGACAAGACACGCCTCGTTCGTCGGTGTGCTGAAGACGCCTGGAACCTTGGACCGCGAAACGAGCGAGGCGTACGACGTGCCGATCATGCGCACGCGATATGCTGCGCGCGCCGCGAAGGTCGGCGGGACGTGACAGGTCTCGCAGCCCGCCTCGGCATGCGTGGACTTCGCCCACGGGCCATACTGCTCGGCGAGGACTGGGTATCTCGAGAAGAACCCGGGGCGACTTGCAAGATACCCGGGCAGCACCAGCAGGACGAGGACTGCCAGCACGATCAGACCCACGCGCAGCAGCATGTGCCGCCTGCGCGGGTCAGAGAGAAGCTTCTTGTCGGCTCTCAGTGGCATGTTGTGCAAAACTCCTCGCCGCCGTGACAGACCAGACATCCGTCGCCACGTTCCTTGGCGGGCACCGCATGGCCCTTCTTCCAGTTACCGACGTGCGACGCGGGACGCTTCTCGTGGCACTCGGCACAGTAGCCGGGCGTCCAGTCGTGGCACTGTGCACAGTCCTGTAACGCGGCTGCCGCTCCATGCACCTGCAGCCAATCCGCCTCCTTGTGGGTTGGCGGCGTCTCCTTGCGGGTGTGGCATTTCACGCAATCCGCGGTCGCTTTGTCTCCGTCATGACAGGTCAGGCATGTCTGCATGGTCGGCCGGTTGAAACCGTCCTTGTTGAGCGAATGCACGAGGTCCTTGTGGCATGCCGTGCATTCCATCTTGAGGACCTCGACGTGCGCCTTGTGAGGGATGAGCAGGTCGCCGCTCGGCGCGACTGCGCGATACGTCGTGTGGCACTTCTGACATGCGGCACGCGAGGGCGACTCAAGCAGATTGGTGGTGTCGGGGCCCGCGACCAGCTGCGAGTAGAACGCCGGGATCGCACGCGCCGAGAAGGACACGAAGCCCCTCACGCCCGGCTCAACGTGGCATTGTCCGCACGAGATACGAGAGTGCGTCGACGTGGCCCAGTGATCCATTCTCGGACCGAGCGCCGGATAACGACGGTAGTAGTCGGGCTGCAGCACGGAGAACACAGGCAGGCCGACCGCGACGATCACGAGGATCGCCAGGGCAAGCAGCGCCCACTTGAGCAGGCGGTGACGCACCTACTTCATCTCCTTGAACTGGTCGTGACATTCCTTGCACGACGCCTCTTCATGACACTCGAGACATCGAGGATCGTCGACGCGGTCTGTCGCTTTCGCGTGACGCCCGATCCACGTGTCGGTCGATCCGTGGAACTCGGGACGCTGCAAGTGACACTCCTGACACTCGCCCTCCGACTGGTGGCAGAGCAGGCACCGGTCACGCGACTTGAGCGCTTCGGCGCCGTGATACGTCTTGGTCCAGTCGGGCTTCACGTGCAGTGCCTCGATCGACTTCATGCCGATCTCGATCGTCAGGCCGGTGAACTCGGGCACGGTCCCCGTCGTATGACACTGCTGACACTGCGCGACGGTATGACATGACTCCAGGCAGGCGTTCGAGCCCACCCGCTGAACGACTGCCACGTGCGCGGTCTTCCATTCCGCGGCGCTCTCGTGGAGTACGTGATGACAGTCGAAGCACTGCTCGGTCGCCTTGGTGCCCACGTGGCAACCGTACGCGACACACACGCCCGAGAACGGCATCTGCTTGTGCTTGTCCATGTACGTCTCGAAGTGCGCTGTCCATTTGTGGCACTCGACGCACGTGCGCGTCTCGGTCGACACACGCTCATGCGCGGGGTGCGGTATACGCGCCGTGCGGGTCGCGTCCGAGCTCCAGTCGTCGCGATGGCAGTTCAGGCACGCTTCGTTCCTCGGCGGTGAGAACGTGAAGTACTCAGGAGTCGGACCCGTCTTCACGAAGCTCGTGTAGTAGTCACCGATAAGCGCAACGCCGTTCTTGAGCGCATCGGTCTCATGGCATGCACGACAACCGATGCCCTCGTGTGCCGAGTTGCCCAGGTTCACGTAGCGACGATTAAGCAAGTGGTATCGCGAGAAGAACTCGGGCGTCGACGTCTGCACGAGCGGCACGATCACCGCGATTGCGCTCACGAGCACCACAAGGACGCCCGCGATCATGGCGATACGCGATAGTCGCGACCGTGACCACGCCTCGCGTGCGCTCACTGAGGGCTCACCCTGCCTCGACGACGGGTTGCGCGCCGGCGCCGAGCGCGGCGGGTTCCTCGTCGTGCTCGTCATCGGGCACTTGCAGCGGGAGCACCTTGGCGCTGAGCGTCATGATCATGAGTCCGACCGCGAGGAGGCCGAGCGCGATGAGCACCTCGACAAGGCTCGGGAGGTAGGGCGAAGAGTACTGCCCTAGGGTGTTGGTGGAGAAGCCCATCGCCATGAGCGAGTAGCGTTTGAAGAAGATGGCGACGACGTACATCGCCGAGGCGGTGATCTGGATAGCGGGCAGATGCCGCGTCTTGCGTCCGGCAAGCAGCACGAATGCGCCGATTCCGAGGATCAGCACCGGGATGAACGCCCACGCGTACTCGCCGGTGAAGAAGTGCGAGAGCCGCACCACGTGACCCGGTTTGGCCGAGGTCGGCCAGAACACGCTCAGGATCTCTACCAGCAGCAGGAACAGATCGATGATGATAACCGTCGCCAAGAGCGTTGCCAGACTTCGGAACATGCTCGACGCGAACTTGAACACGCCGATGCTCTGCATGATGTACGCGCATATCAGCAGGAGCGCGATGCCCGAGGCCGTTGCCGAGGTCAGGAAGATCGGGACCATGACCGCCGAATTCCAAAGCTCACGCGACTTGTTAAGCGAGAGCACGAACGCTGTTGTCGTGTGCAGATAGATCGCGAACGGAAGTGCGATAAGCGTCATGCGCTGTGCGAGCTTCTTGCCACCGAACCCCGTGATGAGCACCCACAGGTCCACGAAGCAGATGATCATGTAGATGTTCGCAGCACTGCCCGTGTAGACGAACGGTGACGAACCGTTCGGTGTGAGCAGCATGTACACGGCACGCCACGGACGCTCCATGTCGGTGATGATGCCGAGGAGCGCCAGCATGACCAACACACCCGCCTGCAGCACCGCCAGGCGCGACAGCGGCTTGAACTGCTCGGCACCGAAGAGGTGAACGCTCGCGTACACGATGAGTCCGCCCGCCGAGAGACCGACGTAGTACATGTAGTTGGTGAACCACAGTCCCCACGGGTAGTTGTCGCGCATCGCCATCACGGAGCCGCCGTTGGCAAGCGCCGTCCCCCACGCCACGATGCCGAGGGTGATGATGACGCCGAGGAGCGTGACGAAGAGCCAGTAGCGCTTGCCGGCCGACTTGAGCGCGCCGACGTTGAAGTCGACGCCGATGAAGCGATAGATGCCGGGAGCGGTGGTGGTGATCAGCTTCTTAGCCATGTCGCATCACCCCACATACCAGATCATCGGTTCGTTCCCGGTCTCCTCTTTGAGGCGCCAAACTCGACGCGTCTTGAGCAGAATCGAGACCTCGCTCTCCGGGTCGTTGAGATCGCCGAAGGTGCGCGCCCCTACCGGGCATGCCTCGACGCACGCGGTCGTCTGGCCGTTGCGCGTCCGCTGGATGCAGAACGTGCACTTCTCGACGACGCCGGCTTTCTCCTCGACGGGGACGAGCGGGTTCCGCTCGGCGGCGGGCACCTCGGGCTCCACCCAGTTGAAGTGCCGCGCGTCGTACGGGCACGTCACCATGCAGTTGCGGCACGCGATGCACTTGTCGTAGTCGATGACGACGATGCCGTCCGGCTCCTTCCAGGTCGCGATGACCGGACAGCCGTAGACGCACGTGGGCTTGGCGCACTGCATGCACTGCACCGGCAGGTACCACTTGTCGGGGTCGCCGCCTTCGGCATAGTGCGGGTCGGCCTTCTCGAGGTCGATCCGCCCGGGCTCCATCTCGAGCACCTGGATGTACGTGAAGCCGGAGTTCCGGCCGATGTTGTTCTCCTTGACGCAGGCGTAGACGCACCGGCGACAGCCGATGCACGCCTTCACGTCGATGACCATCGCCCACTTCTGGTCGCCGGCGGAATCGGCGTACTTGACCGGCTTGCCGGGGTAATTGACCGCCTGGTCTTCCTCGATGATGGGCGCGAGCGAATCGCCTTCGACACCCGGCTCGGAGGCGGTGGCGGAACCCGCGGTCGCCGAGAGGAAGGCTGGAACCGAGCCCGCGGCGAGAATGCCAGCGGTGGCTCCGAGCCCTTCCATGAAGCTTCGGCGCGAGAGCGTCAGACCCTCGGGCGCGGAGGCGTCGGCGGGGATTGGATCGTTCTTCTTGGTCATCGCTTGGACCTTCCCACGATCAGCAGGCCGAGCGTGCCTGCGCCTACGACAGCACCGATCGAAGCCACGATCACGAGTGAGAGCGGCGTGCTCACGGGAGGATAGACGGGCGGTCCGGCGAGCGGTTTGAACGGCTCATGCGGGGCAACCGCATGCACCTCGATGCCTGTGCCTAGGAACGGCGGCAGCGCCGCGACGTAGATCCACGATGGCGTGTGCGGGTCGTGGCAGCCGGCGGCGGTGCACTTGGGGAGGTCCTTGCCATGGATGCCATCCTGCCAGTCCCGGTACTTCTCAAAGTGACAGCGTTGACACACGCGGGAGACGTCACCGGTGATGTCGATGAGCGAGCCGTCAGGTGCGATGAGCATACCTGGGTTGCGCGAGGGATCGTCGTGACACATGAGGCACGCCTTCTCGTCCTTGCCGAGCGTGTCGTGGACCTCGAGCGTGATCGTGTGCTTCGTGAAGCCGTTCGGGAGCGGCGGCACCGGGTTGCCACCGGCACCGAGCGTCACCGGATGGCACTTGGTGCACGGATAGAATGCGAGCTCACCCGTAGATGAACGACCTGCGAATGCGCTCGGCGCGAAGGCAATGCCGACGAATATGAACACCGCCAGCGCTGTCAGGAAGACGGAGCCGCCCGCAAGCAACCGCATTCGTTTCCGGGAACCTGCCATGCTGGATCCATGCATCGCGTCTATGGCTCTCACACCACCTTGTTCGCACCTTGTTGGCTGCACATCCTCCGAACGACCTGACACTAGCAGCGGCTCTGACCTCGACCATTCGCGCCGGATTCCCGTCTTGTTAAGGTTGTGTTAGCGGGCTTCTACACGATGTCGGGTATGCTCATCAGGAGATGGGTCGCGCTCTCAAGGAGGAGCGGTCGTGAAGAAGATCCTGGTTGTGGACGACGAAGAATCGATTCTGAAGATCGTCGACTACGCGCTCGCCGAGGCCGGATATGAAGTCCACCTTGCGCGGGACGGCTACGGCGCGGAGTTCATGTTCGACCAGGTCAGACCCGACCTGGTCATCCTTGACGTCATGCTTCCCGGCAAATCCGGGCTCGACATCGCCAAGGACCTTCGCTCCAAGTCAGATGTACCCATCATCATGCTCTCGGCACGCGGTGATGAGATCGATCGCATCCTGGGGCTGGAGTTCGGCGCTGATGATTACGTCACCAAGCCCTTCTCCCCGCGCGAGCTCGTCAGTCGCGTGAAGGCGATTCTTCGGCGGGTCGAAGGCTCCCCCGCCGAGAAGATCCGCGTCGGCGACCTCGAGATCGACGCGTTGTCGCGCCAGGTGACGCTTGCGGGGCAGCCCCTTCATCTCACCACATCCGAGTACAGCATCCTGTTGCACCTCGCACGCCATCCCGGTCAGGCGTTCTCGCGTCAGGCAATCCTGGCTGCTTTGTGGGACGAGTCTCCGGTGGGCGAAGAGCGGGCCGTCGACGTTCACATCCACAACATCCGCGAGAAGATCGAGGCGGACCACAAGAACCCAACCTATGTCCTCACCGTGCGCGGCTACGGCTACCGGCTCCGGGAGCAATAGGACATGCCGGCGCGCCGCCGGGGCTCGATCCGCCTCTGGCAGACCGAACTCTTCATCGCTGTCATCGTCGTCGCGATCCTGATCCTCTCGGGATCACTCTCTGCGGGCGTTAAAGCCACGTTGACGCAGACGACCGAGACGAGCGAGCTTCGTAACGCATACGCACTTGCCGAGCGGCTCAAGCCCGAGTTCCCGCTTGGCGTGGACGGCACGCGTGCGCTGCGCGACGTGGTAGCCGAGTACCGCACCATCTATGGCGGCGGCATCTGGGTGTACGACAAGGACGGTAGCCTCATGCAGTCGGCGCATGACGCCGCCCCGCTCGACGCGGTGCTGGAGTCGGCGCGGCTCAAGGGGCTTGCCGACGATGCGTCATACGTTACAAGCGACCTTCGGCGAAACGGATGGATCGTCGCGTCGCAGCCGCTTCATGGCCGAGACGGAAGCCTCCAGGGCGTCGTCATCACCGCCAGTTCAGCGGATCCCTCGGTGACGATCCTCCAGTCGGTCCGCGACCGGCTCTGGGTCACCTTCTGGATCTCGCTCGCGGTGGCAGGGCTGCTTGGATACGGGTTCTCGAGCCTGATCGGTCGGCGCATTCAGGCGATGTCGGACGCGGCCGCAGGCATCGCTGCGGGTGACTTCGAACAACGGCTCCCAACGAACCTTGTGCCTTCCGAGATCCAGGACCTGGCCGAGTCGTACAACACCATGGCCGCCACGCTTGGCGAGGCGTTCGCATCGATCGAAGAGAGCCGGCGCGAGATCGCGGCGGTCGTCGAGTCGATGGCCGAAGGCGTTGTCGCAATCGACTCGGCCGGGCTCTTGCGCGTCATCAATCCCGAGGCGGCACGCCTGCTTTCGGTAGAACCCGCCGAGGCGACCGGCACGCCCGCCGCTGACACGATCGCCGATGCCGAGGTGCTTGAAGTCGTCCGCGAAGGCCTGGGCGGTGCAAGCGCGACGCGCACCGTGACGCTTGGCGCCCGGGCGGTCCGCCTGCACTGCACACCGCTGCTCGACCCGGATGGCGCGGTCGACGGCGCGGTGCTGCTGCTCGCTGACGTGACGGAGCGGCAGCGTCTTGAGGATGCGCAGCGCAGGTTCGTCGCCGATGCCAGCCACGAGATGCGGACGCCGATCGCGGCGCTCAAGGGGATGCTCGAGCTCTTGCTCGACGGCGCCAAGGATCGCCCCGACGTCCGCGACGAGTTCCTGCAGACGATGCAGGGCGAAGTGGACCGCCTCGGACGGCTGGTAGCCGACCTGCTCACGCTCGCGCGACTCGAAGCCGGCAGTCTGCAGCTCTCGCCCGCGCCCGAGTACGTCGAGGACCTCTTCGCAGACGTCACGGGCATCATGCGCACCCTTGCCGAACAGGCCGGGGTGTCGCTCGATGTGGAGATTCCCGACGCCGAGCTGCGGGTGATGGCCGACCGCGACCGGGTCGTCCAGGTGCTGCTGAGCTTCACCGACAACGCGCTCAAGCACTCGCCGGAGGGTACACGGATCCGCCTGGGCGCCTACCCGGACGGCGACCGCGTCCGCCTCTCGGTGACCGATGAGGGCCCCGGCATCGAACTCGAGCAGATCGAGCGCGTCTTCGAACGCTTCTACCGCGCCGATACCTCCCGGGCAGGCGGTACGGGCACGGGGCTCGGCCTGGCGATCGCGAAGGAGATCGTCGAGGCGCACGGCGCGACGATCGATGTCCGCTCGGCTGTGGACGGCGGGACGACGTTCTCGTTCGCGCTCGCGCGAGCGTAGCGAGAACACGCCTGCGGAGCGTCTCGGCAAGGCTCACAGAACCCTAACAAGACTCCAACCCACCGCGAACCTCATCGGCCCCCTCCCGGGAGAAACTCCTCAGTAGAAGCTGCGGAAGGTCGTTCCGCTTCAGGTAATCCAGGAGGTCGATCGCAATGGGGCTCGCAGTAGCGACATTCATCATCGTCTTTGAGATCGTTGCCGTAGTGGCGTTCCTTGTCGGCGTGCCGCTGGCCTTCGGGGTCATGGCATACGACATCATGCAGTCACGCAAGAATGCGGTTCCGAAGGTGGCCGAGAAGGCCGTCGTGAAGGACAACGTCATGCGCATCACGGTCGAGCGAGGCGTTGCACGGGCCTTCGTGCTCCTCGGCGGCGTGTTCTGGTCGATCGCGACATTCGCAGGCATGTACTCGTTTGGAACTTCCGGCACCGGCGAAGCCGTCATGGGTGCCGTCATTCCGCTGGCGGCCGTCCTCGTGACGCTCGTGCTCGGTTGGTACTACGAGCGCTTCACCGCAGCGCTGCTCCTGCTGGCCTCCCTCGCGGTCATAGCGTGGGGCATCATCTATCAGTTCGAGGCTGGCGTCTGGGGCATCATGACCTTCGCGCTCATCGGCCCGATGCTGACCGCCTCGGCACTGTTCTGGCTGGCCCGCCGCGAGCAGGAAGCGTACGAGCGCGCGTACTCGCTCAAGCCGGAGCTGGCGTTCGCATTCGCCGCTCGGAGCACGCTCGGCTAGAACGAACGCACCTCGCTCCCGCACACACGAAGACCCGCCCACGTGGCGGGTCTTCTGCTTGCCGAGACGTGCTCAGGCGCCAGAGGACTCCCGGCGCTCGAGGATGGACTTGAGGCGCTCGAGGCTCCGCGTCATCTCGCGTTCGATCATCTTCTCGGCGATGCCGCCGGCAAGGGACGCGATGCCCTCCAGCTGCGCTGACCCGCTTACGCTCACACGCGTACCGCTGCCGTCAGGTCGCACGGCGTAGCTGCCGCGACTGCGCACGGGAGCCGACGTACGGAAGCCGATACGATCGTCGGGTGTGAATTCGGTGACTTCAAGCTCCGCCTCGCCGGAGCGGCCCTGGTTGCCCATCTGGGTGGCGACGCCGGCCTCCCTCGTGGGCACCGGCACGGCGCAGTTCGCAGGCGG
>CAZGNF010000012.1:21154-22272 GCA_964527045.1 uncultured Coriobacteriaceae bacterium
CTGGTACGACGACGCGACCCGAACCCGGGTCCCAACGCCGATCGGCCCCCCGCCCACAACGGTCGCCGAGATGACCCCGGTCTGCCAGCGTGGCTGGTTCGTGAGGTCGGCCATGAACGCGAAAACCTCGTGTACCGGCGCTGCAATGAATATCGAACTGCGAGTCTGCATCTATGCCTCCTGAAATCGCTTGAGAACCGCCTCAGCGCACAGGATGCCATCGACAGCGGCCGACATGATGCCGCCCGCGTAGCCTGCGCCCTCACCGCACGGGTAGAGCCCGCGGAGGTTCGACTGGAACGAGTCGTCGCGCTGCACCCGCACGGGCGATGATGAGCGCGTCTCCACGCCGGTGAGGAGCGAATCCGGCTTGGTGAAGCCGCGCATCTTGCGGTCGAAGATCGGCGCGGCTTCGCGGAGCGCCGCCACCGCGAACTCCGGCAGGCACCCCGCGAGGTCCGTGTACGTCACGCCGAGCGAGTACGTCGGCTGAACGGCGCCTGCCTCCGAGGAGGGCACGCCCTTCATGAAGTCGCCGAGGAGCTGCGCCGGCGCGCGGAAGTCGCGGCCCCCGAGTTCGAAGGCCGCACGCTCCCATCGGCGCTGGAACTCGACGCCAGCGAGCGGATCGCTGCCGCCGAAGTCACCGGGACCGACATTCACGAGGAACGCGGAGTTCGAGTTGGCGCCCTCGCGTGCGAAGCGGCTCATGCCGTTGGTGACTACCCCGCCCGCCTCGGAAGCGGCAGCTACGACCTCGCCGCCCGGACACATGCAGAACGTGTAGACCGAGCGACCCGAGCGCAGGTGGTGCGAGAGCTTGTACTCGGCCGCGCCAAGCGCGGGGTGCCCGGCCGCCTGCCCGTACTGCGCACGGTTCACCACGCGCTGAACGTGCTCGATGCGCACGCCGATCGAGAACGGCTTCTGCGCGAGTGTCGCGCCACGTTCGCGCAGCATCTCGAACGTGTCGCGCGCGCTGTGCCCGGTTGCGAGCACGAGCGTCTCGGCGGCGACCTCTTCTCGGCCACGAGCGCTCTCGGTGACGACTGCCGTGAGGGCGCCGTCCTCGGCCAGGACGAGGTCGGTGAGGCGCGTGTTGAAGCGAACCTCGCCGC
>CAZGNF010000012.1:22282-24161 GCA_964527045.1 uncultured Coriobacteriaceae bacterium
CCGCCGAGCGACTCGATCTCCTCGCGCAGGCGGCGTACGGCACTGGTGAGGTGGTCGGTGCCGATGTGCGGCTTGGCCTGCCAGAGAATCTCCTCGGGCGCGCCTGCCGAGACGAATGCCTCAAGAACGCCGCGGATGCGCGGATTCTTCGTGTTGGTGGTGAGCTTGCCGTCCGAGAAGGTGCCTGCGCCGCCTTCGCCGAATTGGATGTTCGAATCGGGGTCAAGCACGCCCTCGCGCACGAACGCGCTCCACGCGCGGATGCGTGCGTCCACGGGCGCGCCTCGCTCGAGCACGATCGGGCGGGCGCCGGCGCGTGCAAGCGTGAGCGCCGCAAAGAGCCCGGCCGGGCCGGTGCCGACGACGACGGGGCGCACCGTCGGAGCCGCATGCAGCCGCGTGATCGCAGGCGCGTGCGGGGCCTCCGCCACGGAGACGTCCGGGTCGCCGAGCCGCGCCACGACGGCCGCCTCGCTCTCGCCGGTCGCGTCGAGCGTCACGCCAAGCGCCGCCACGAAGTGCACGTTCTCCTTGCGACGAGCGTCGACGGAGCGCTTGAGGAGCCGAAGCACGGCGATGCGCTCCTCGGCAAGGCCGAGGCGCCGGGCGGCAGCGGCGCGCATCTGCGCTTCGCCGGAGGGCAGACCCGCCGAGAGAGGTAGCGCGAGGTTACGGATCTCGATCACGAGCGGTCTCCGTGTGTGGCGAAGTGCACGGCGCTCTCGCCCGCGACGATGCCGGACGCCCACGCCCAGTGCAGGTTGAAGCCGCCGCACCGGCCGTCGACATCGAGCACCTCGCCCGCCGCAAAGACGCCGAGCGCGATGCGCGAGGCGAGCGTGAGCGGGTCGAAGTCGGCGACGCTGGCGCCGCCGCGCGTTACCTGCGCCTGATTGGCGTCGCCGCGGCCGGTGACGGCGAGCCGGAAGTCCTTGAGGAGCGCAGCGAGCGTCGCAGCAGGGAGCTCGGCAGCGGGCGCCTTGGGGTCGATACCGGCGGCGCGCAGCACGGCGACAGCGACGCGGCTGTTCAGCATGCCGTCGAAGAACGTCTCGGCGGTGCGCCATGCAAGCTCCGCGCACCGCTCGGCCATGATCGCCGCGAAGGCGACCGGCGCGATGTCCGGGAAGAAGTCGATGGAGAGCGTGCGACCCCGCCCGAGTGCGCGCGAGAGGTCGAAGATCATGATGCCGCTCACGCCGTAGTCGCGGAAGAGCAGCTCGCCGCGCTCGGTGGCAACCGGCTCGCCGACGTCATCGAGAAGCGACGCCGCGCAGCGCACGCGCACGCCCGAGAGACCGCGAATCGCCGCGAGCTCGGTCGTGAGCGGCCCGAGAACCGGCACCAGCTCCACACTGTCGTGTCCTAGCGCCGAGAGAAGCGAGCCGCCACCGCCCGTCGTGACGACGACCGCGTCGGCCGAAACCGCCTCGCCACCGTGCGAGCGCACCTCGAAGCCGTCGTCTGTCGCAATGATGCCCGCGACCTCGAACCCGCACCGCTCGGTAACGCCGAGATGTGCGCACTCGAGCCGCAACACGTCGAGAACGGAGTTCGCGGCATTCGTTTCCGGGTAGACGCGACCCTCGTCGTCGGCGTAGGTGAGCAGCCCTAGCTCACCGAAGAAGTCGCGGATCGCATCGATGCCGTACTCGGAAAGCACCGGTGCCACGAAGTCGGGCTGGTTGTACGCCGATGGGTCAACCGCCGCGTTGGTCAGGTTGCACCGCCCGTTGCCGGTCACGAGGATCTTCTTGCCGACCCGCGGCGCCGCCTCAAGCAGCGTCACGGCCGCGCCGAGACGTCCGGCAGCGATGGCGGCCGAGAGCCCCGCCGCCCCGCCGCCAGACCCGGCCTCCGCCCTGACCGATCCCCGCCT
>CAZGNF010000013.1:0-16701 GCA_964527045.1 uncultured Coriobacteriaceae bacterium
TGCCGAGGTGGTTCATCATGAACCCGCTCTTCTGGCCGACATTCCTCATCTTCGTGGTGGCCTCTCTCGTGGAGTCCAACCAGACGCCCTTCGATATGTCCGAGGCGGAATCCGAGATCGTGGCCGGCTTTGCCACCGAGTACTCGGCGATGAAGTTCGGGCTCCTCTTTCTCTCGGAGTTCAGCAACCAGTTCATCGTCTCGGCACTGGGGGTCACGCTCTTCTTCGGGGGTTGGACGCTCCCGTGGCTGCCTGCCGCGGTCGTCTCGGCGCTCGGGCCGATCATCTTCCTCATCAAGACGTACATCGGCATCTTCGTGATGATGTGGATCCGCGGGACGTTTCCGCGCGTGCGCATTGACCAGGTCATGCAGCTCGGTTGGCAGCGTCTGATCCCGATCTCGCTCGTGTGGATCGTCTTCTCGGGCATCGTCATCAAGGTGTGGAGCTAGCCATGTGGGGCATGGGACTCATTAACGGACTCCGGATCACGATGCGCAACCTGCGCCGTGGTCCGATCACCGTGAAGTATCCGTACGAGAAGCTCACGCTTCCCGAGCGGGCACGTTGGGCAGTGCGCCCGAAGTACTTCGCGGACGGCGCGCCCAAATGCACCGCGTGCATGACGTGCGTCAAGACGTGCCCCGACCACATCCTCGACATCGACGTGACGGTGGCCGAGGACAAGAGCAAGCACATCGACCGCTTCGGCTACGAGATCGGCGCCTGCATGATGTGCGGCCTCTGCGTGGAGGCGTGTCCGTTCGATGCGATTCTCATGAGTCACGAGTATGAGCTCGCGATCACCGATCCTGCGGGACTGAACGAGAACCTGCTCGTGGACGTGGACGCCGCAACAAACGCGCGTCACAAGGCCGAGAAGGCCGCAGCGGCCGGGGAGGTGGGCGAGGGTGAGTAGCACCGTCAACGGCGTCGTCTTCCTGGCGCTCGCGTTCGCCACCATCGGCGGAGCGGTCATGATGCTTGCCACCCGCAACGTCGTGCACGCTGCGTTCTGGCTGCTCGAAGTGATGCTCGCGACGGCAGGCCTCTACATGCTGCTTTCCGCCGAGTTCCTGGCGCTCGTGCAGGTGCTCGTCTACGCGGGCTCCGTCGCGGTGCTCATCCTGTTCACCATCATGCTTACCCTGCGTCGTCGCGAGGACGCTATCCGCGAGTTCGAACCGGGCTGGGGCGCGGGCATCCTGGCAGTGCTCTTCGGTGGAGCGCTGCTCCTCGCGGTAGAGCGCTTCTCGGCGCAGATGCACCCCGGCGTCATGCCCGAAGCCGTTCCCGATCTTGCGGCGTTTGGCGCGAAGCTCTTCACCTCGTGGGCGGTTCCCTTCGAGATCGCCTCGCTCGTTCTTCTCGTGGCGCTCGTCGGCGCCGTCTGGTGGTCGGGGGGTGATGGCGAGTGACGATCCTGCAGCCTGTCGGCGCACTCTCGTTCATGGCGCTCTCGGTCGTGCTGTTCTCGCTCGGCCTGTACGGGGCGCTCTCGCGCAAGAGCACCGTCATGGTGCTCATGTCGCTTGAGCTCATGGCGAACGCCATAAACATCAACCTCGTCGCGCTTTCGCGCTTCTCGGCCCCTGCCGAGATGACCGGCCAGTTCTTCGCCGTCTTCTCGATGGTGGTTTCCGCCGCCGAGATCGGTCTGGGCCTTGCGCTCGTGCTGGCACTGTACCGCCAGCGCAAGACGGTCGAGATCGATGCGATGCAAGAGCTGAAGGGGTAGGCCGTGGGCTACATCATCGCCATACCGCTCCTCCCCGCCATCGCATTCACGCTGCTGGCGCCTCTGTCGAATCGCTTGCGCAACAAGGCCGTCTGGGTCTCCGTGGCGGCCGTTCTGGTGGCGCTCGTTCTCTCGCTTGTCGCGTTCGTGCAGGTCTGGCCGGGCGGTCACGAGGGTGAGGCGGTCTATCACGCGTCGGCGGTGTTCGCGTCGATCGGCACCGTCAACCTGGGCGCCGGGGTGCTGCTCGATCCCGTCTCGGCGGTCATGCTCGTCGTGGTGACGCTCGTTGGTGCGTGCGTGCAGGTCTACTCCATCGGCTATATGCATCGCGACGCGCGTATCGGCTGGTACTACGCCGTGCTCTCGCTTTTCACCGCCGCGATGCTGGTGCTCGTGCTCTCGGACAACTTCCTGCAGCTCTACATGGCCTGGGAGGTCATGGGACTCTGCTCGTACCTGCTCATCGGCTTCTGGCACGAGCAGGTCGCGCCGAGGAAAGCGAGCCTGAAGGCGTTCCTCACCACGCGCGTGGGTGACGTGGGCTTCGCGCTCGGCCTTGCCGTGATGTACGTGACCGCCGGGTCGTTCGACTTCGCGATCGTGCTGCACGACTTCCAGTGGGCGCCCGCAGCGGCCACCGCTGTCTCGCTGTTGCTGCTGTTCGGTGCCATGGGCAAGTCCGCACAGGTGCCGCTGCATGTCTGGCTTCCCGACGCGATGGCGGGCCCCACGCCCGCCTCGGCGCTCATCCACGCTGCGACGATGGTCGCGGCCGGCGTGTTCCTTGTGGCGCGTGCCCTGCCGATCTTCGAGGCGAGCGGCGTCGCGCTCACGGTGACCATGCTCGTCGGCGTCGTGACGGCGCTCGTGGGAGGCATGCTCGCGGCTGTGCAGCACGACATCAAGAAGGTGCTCGCGTACTCCACGATCAGCCAGCTGGGCTACATGTTCGTCGCGCTCGGCGCAGGCGGCATCGTGGCTGGCTTCTATCACCTCGTGACACACGCGTTCTTCAAATCGCTGCTCTTCCTCGGCGCCGGTGTCATCATCCACGCCGCGCACACGCAGGACATGCGCGAGATGGGCGGCCTCGCCAAGAAGATGCCGGTCACGACCGTGACGTTCACGATCGGCTCGCTTGCGCTGGCGGGCATCTTCCCGTTCTCGGGTTTCTGGAGCAAAGACGAGATCCTCACCGTGCTCTGGCACGGTGAGCACTACGTGGTCTTCGCACTCGCGCTCGCGGCGGCGTTCGTGACTGCGGTGTACGTCGCGCGGCTCTGGTTCCGTGTCTTCACCGGTCCCGAGCAGTCCGAGCTCAAAGAAGCACATCTAGAGATGCTCGTGCCGATGGGCGTGCTTGCGGCCATCTCGGCGGTCATCGGCTTCGGGTCGCCGTACTTCGCGCAGTTCCTCGGCCACGAAGGCGAGTGGCCGGCGGCTCCGATTGCGCTGACGTCAACGGCGGTCGCTGGCCTTGGCCTGGCGCTCGGCTGGTGGGCGTACGGACGCCGCACGAAGGTGCTCAACACCCGTCCGCTCAAGCAGCGTGCGGGGTTCGTCTACGATGCGCTCGCCATGAAGCTCTACTTCGACCTCACCTATGACTACTTCATCGTCCGCGGCTACGGCAAGATCGCCGAGGCGCTCGCGGTCTTCGACACGGTCGTCGTTGACGGCGTCGTGAACGGCGCCGGCGCGGTGTGGCGCTCGGGCGCGCAGGTGGGTTCGCTTATCGACCGGTACGTCATCGACGGTGTCGTCAACGGCACCGCTACGCTCGTGAGGGCCGCCGGCGCGCGAGTCCGGCGCATCCAGGTGGGCCGCATCCAGGCATATCAGGGTCTCATGGTCGGCGCGATCGTTCTGCTCATGCTGTGGTTCGTCGTGAAAGGGGCCTGACGCCCATGCTGCTCTCCGCCATCATCTTCCTCCCGCTGCTCGGCGCGATCGCCACCGCGGTCGTACCGAGGCACCGCGGCGACCTTGCTCGCTGGATAGCGGCTGGTGTCACGGCCGTGGACCTCGCACTGGTCGTGTTCCTGATGCTGCGCTTCGACGTGGCGCAGGGGATGCAGTTCACCGAGCAGTTCGCGTGGGTGCCGCAGTTCGGCATCTCGTACCACCTGGGCGTGGATGGCATCTCGATCACGATGCTGCTGCTTTCGGCGCTGCTGTCGCTCATCGCTGTGATTGCCTCGTGGAAGATGGAGACCAAACCGACGGCGTACTTCGCGATGCTCCTGCTGCTGGAAGTGGGCATGAACGGCGTGTTCGTCGCCCTCGACTTCGTGCTCTTCTACGTGTTCTGGGAGCTCGTGCTCGTCCCGATGTACTTCCTCATCGGTACATGGGGCGGGCCGAGGAAGGAATACGCGTCGATCAAGTTCTTCCTCTACACGCTCTTTGGCAGCGTCTTCATGCTCGTGGGCATCATCGCGCTCTATCTGCAGACGGGGACCTTCGATATCAGCGCGATGTCCGGGCTCGGTCTGCCCGCCACGTTCCAGTGGTGGGTGTTCGCGGCGTTCTTCCTCGGCTTTGCGGTGAAGGTGCCGGTGTTCCCGCTGCACACGTGGCTGCCTGACGCGCACGTTGAGGCGCCGACCGCGGCATCTGTGCTGCTCGCCGGCATCATGCTCAAGATGGGCACCTACGGTTTCATCCGCATCGCGCTGCCGATCCTGCCGCACGCCGCGAACCAATGGGCTCCGTTCATCACCGCGCTCGCGGCGATCTCGATCGTCTACGGTGCCGCCCTCGCGTTCGCGCAGACCGACCTCAAGAAGCTCGTCGCGTACTCCTCGGTGTCGCACATGGGCTTCGTGATGCTGGGTATCGCATCCGGTACCGCCGAGGGGCTCAACGGCGCGATCGCCGTCATGTTCTCGCACGGCGTGGTGACCGGCATGCTCTTCCTCATCGTCGGCATGGTGTACGAGCGCACCCACACCCGCATGATCCAGGATGTCGCCGGCCTCTCGCACCAGGTGCCGGTCGCGGGCGGTCTGCTCGCGTTCGCGTCGTTCGCGTCACTCGGCCTGCCGGGCCTCTCCGGCTTCGTCGGCGAGTTCCTCACCCTGCTGGGTGCCTGGAAGTCGACCGTTCCGGCTGCGTGGGTCGTCATCTCCGCGATCGGCGTGCTGCTGGCCGCCGCATACACGCTCTCCATGGTGCAGCGTGTGGTGCTTGGCACGCCGTCTGAGACCGTCTCGAAGATCACCGATCTCACGATCCGCGAAGTCGCACTGCTCGTGCCGCTTGTGGCGCTCACGCTCGTCGTCGGGCTCTACTGGAACTCGCTCCTGCGCTTCACCGACCCGGTCGTGACCCGCATCGTCGCCATGCTGGCAGGTGCGTAGCATGTCAGCGCTGGCTTGGTTCATCCCCGAGTATCTGCTCCTGGCGGGCGCGTTCGTCGCGCTTTTCGCCGAGCTGATCGTTCGCCGAGAAGGCGCCGGCGCTGCCGCGGGCGCGCTGTTCGCAGCGCTTGCGGCGCTCTCGGCCGCGGCGATCGGGGTGCGCCCCGACGCATGCGGTGGGATGCTCGAGCTCGACCAGGTCTCGGTGACCGTGCGCGTCGCACTCGCGCTGCTCTCGGCCGTCTATCTGCTCTGGCTCGTGGGCCGCGGCATGGGCTCGGAGCGCTCGCGTGAGGCGGCAGCCCTGGTGCTGCTGGCCACGCTCGGTGGCATGCTCATGGTTGCGGCGCGCGACCTTATGGTGCTCTTCATCAGCATCGAGTTGGCGACGATGCCCGCATACGTGCTCATGGGCTATCGCCGCGATGACGAGCACACGCTCGAGGGCGCACTCAAGTACTTCCTGCTCTCGATGACCACCAGTCTCGTGATGCTGTACGGCTTCTCGTTCCTCTTCGGCATCGCGGGATCCACTTCGTTCGCCGTGATCGCAGCATCGCCGGGCGGGGGGTTGCTTGGCGCGTTCTCGGCGATCTTCGTCTTCGTCGGACTCCTCGCCAAGATGTCCGCCGCGCCGTTCCACTACTGGGCTCCAGACGCGTACGCCGGAGCGTCTCCGGCCTCGGTGGCGTTCGTCTCCACGGTGCCGAAGCTCGCCGGCGCTGCGGTCATGGTGCGACTTGCGGCGCTCCTTGCTCCGGGCGTGCCCGCTCTGCCGATGGTCTTTGCTGTGGCGTCGGTCGCATCGATGCTCCTCGGCAATCTCGCCGCGTTCCCGCAGAGCGACATCCGCCGCCTTATGGCGTACTCGGGCGTCGCGCACACCGGCTACATGCTGCTCGCGCTTTCGGCCGGCTCTGCCGCTGGCAACGCGGCCGCGATCCACTACACCATCGCCTACGCTGTGCCCTCGATGGCGATCATGCTGCTTGCCGCCGAGGAGGGCACGGCGCTCGACGACTTCGCGGGCCTGGCCGCCCGGCGTCCTGCCGCTGCGTGGGTATCGGTGGTGTTCTTGCTTTCGCTCGTGGGCGTACCACCGATGGTGGGCATGTTCGGCAAGCTGGTGCTCTTCACAGCCGCACTCGATGCCGGACGGCTCGCCCTCGTGCTTCTCGCGGTGGTTATGAGCGTCGTCTCGGCGGGGTACTACTTCCGCATCCTGCGGGCGGCGTTCTTCGCCGAGGGGCGTGCCGAGCGGATCGCACCGGCGCCATCGGCCGGGATCGCGATTGTGTTGCTCACCGCCGTGACGCTATCGCTTGGCATCTTCACCGGTCCGCTTCTGAAGTGGCTGACCGCTGCCTTCTAGCGAAGACCGTGTGAAGAGGTTGTGTCGTGGTTGTGCCGCGCGCTCCAGGGCACCGATGCTCGGGTATAGTCGCTACTTGTGATGCGTTCCCTTCTGAGCGAGGTGTCCGATGACCGACGAGATCACTCCCGAAGAGCAGCCAGCGGTTCTTGAGCAGCCTTCCGTGGCGTATGTGCCACCACCCGTCGCTCCGCCTACGCCACCGTCGATGCCCCCGCAGGCTCCCACGCCTCGCCGCCGAGGTGGTATCGCTCTGCTGTTCGCGGGCGTCGTTGGCGGGATCATCGGTGCCGCGGTTGTTGCAGCGGCATTCGTGTTCGTTCTCGGATTCCCCGCCAGCAGCACGATCACCACGTCGTCCGATACCGCTCCGGCACCCGTGGAGAGCACCGTCGAGGCGTCCGTTATCGACACAGACGCGAACTTCGCCGAGCAGGTCGCCTCGAAGCTGACGCCGTCGGTCGTGAACATCTCCATCGAGCAGAGCGGCATCGACCGCTTCACCGGGAAGACTGTCACGCAGGTCGTGGGCAACGGCAGCGGCGTCATCATTCGCGCCGACGGCTACATCCTCACCAACAACCACGTGGTTGAAGGCGCCGATGCGCTGGTCGTCACCGTCGGCGTGGAGGATCTGCCTGCGACGATCGTCGGTACCGATCCCTCAACCGACCTTGCGGTCATCAAAGTCGAGAAGACGGGCCTGCCGGCTGCGGAGCTGGGCTCCTCGGCGGGACTGAAGGTCGGGGAGCCGGTGGTCGCTATCGGTAGCCCGTTCGGCCTTGAGAAGACCGTTACCTCCGGCATCATCTCGGCCCTTGGGCGTTCGAGCATCGCGCAGAGCTCCTCGGGCATCACCGCCTACACGAGCCTCATCCAGACGGATGCGTCGATCAACCCCGGCAATTCTGGTGGTGCGCTCGCAGATGCGGACGGGAAGCTCATCGGCATCAACACGCTCATCCAATCGACGTCGGGTCAGTCGGCTGGCATCGGTTTCGCCATCCCCGTGGACTTCGCCAAGAGCATCGCCGACGAACTCATCTCGACGGGGCGCGCGTCGCACCCGTTCATGGGCGTGGGTACCGTGACCATCGATGAGAGCGTAGCGTCGCAATACGACCTGCCGGTGAGCGAGGGAGTGCTCGTGCAGAGCATCGCCACCGGTTCTCCCGCCGAGAAGGCCGGCATCACCCAGGGAGATATCATCGTGAAGATCGCGGGCAAGGACGTCGCAAGCGTGGAGGACGTCTTCACGACCATCCGCTCACAGAAGGTGGGCCAGACGGTGCCGGTCGAGATCGTGCGAGGTACCGAGCACAAGACGTTGCAGGTCACGCTCGGTTCCGACTCCTCGAGGCAGTAGTGCGCATCACCATCATCGCTGTCGGTCGCCTCAAAGAGCCGTACTGGCGAGACGCCGCCGCCGAGTACCTCAAGCGTCTTCGCCCGTACGCGACGATCGACATCGTCGAGGTGCCCGATCGAGATGTGACTGCCGATGAACGCGGTGCTCTCAGGGCCGAGGCCGAGGGCATCCTGCGGGCTGTGCCCGAAGGCGCACACGTGGTCGTTCTCGAGATCAGTGGCAAGCAGCTCACCTCCGAGGAGTTCTCGGCGTGGCTTGAGCTCGCGGGAATCGAAGGGCGAAGCGCGGTCGCCTTCATACTCGGCGGAGCCGCGGGTCTTGATGCCGCAGTGCTCGCTCGCGCGAATGAGCGGCTCTCGCTTGGAGTGATGACGTTGCCGCATCAGCTTGCACGCGTCGTTGTTCTGGAGCAAGTGTACCGGGGCTTCCGCATCATGCGTGGAGAACCGTATCATCGGTAGGTCTGATCACTTCGGTTGGCGGGATGTGCATCGTGGGACCGGTCGTGCACTTCGAGCTGACGCGGGACTGGGCACGTGATGCCGGACTAGGGGACCTGGCGGATCGGGTGGCGCGCGCCGACGTGTCGGTCGACTTCGACTACCCCGCACGCGGGTCGTTCCTCAATCTGACCAGACATTTCGCCCCGTGGGCGTACTTCTGGGTCTGGCGCTACATGCGTATCGCACGAGCCGCGCATTCACCCGAGGCGCTGGGTAGGGCGCTTCACGCTTCGCAAGACGCGGTGTCGCACGGCGTGCTCGGACTTGCACACATCAGGTTCCAGCTTGGCTTGGGGCGCGACCCGGATGACTGGGCGGCAGCACCCGCGCGAGTGCGGACGCGCATTCGTGTGCGCAGTGAGGCTCTGATGCGACGGTATCTCTCCGGGGCCTAGCCAGCGGCGTCCGAAAGGGCGACCTGCACGCCCCACTCTGCAGCCAGCGAACCGGCGAGTTCGAGCGCCTGGGCCTTGTCGGTGAACATCCCCTCAGGCTTGGTGGTCTCATCGCGGAATGCGAGGGCGACCCACCACAGCTCGCGATCGCCTGCGGCGCCGATTCGATCGACGCGCACACGGACGACGGTCTTTCCCTCGGTTGAGATGTCGCTACTCTCGATTCGCATGAGGGCCTCCGGATGCAGTGTGTGTGAGTGTCCGTCTATCGCATTCTACCCGCCTCTCGCAGTCGATGGCACGCCTTTTGCGCACTGGAACCCGCATGCCCGCTGTCTGGATCGAGAGTCCGTTGATTGCGCCAGGAATGAAGAGCGCTCGAGCACGGCTGCTTTGGGGGATTGCGACAGGTCTCGCGGTCTTTGCGTTCACGCGCACCCTGATGCCCCTCGTGATGCATCCTGCAGGCGCAGTGTCGATGTGGGTTCCGAGCGGGATCACAGCCGTCGCCATCATCGCGATGGGCCCCGCAGTCCTCCCGTTCGTCTTTCTCGGCTCGCTGCTGGCGGCGCTTCTTGTCGCGCCTCCGGGCATGGCTGTCGGTATGTCGCTCATCGGAGTCACCGGGCCGCTTGCGCTCTGGTTTGTACTGCGCAGGACCCGTGGCCCATCATTCACGCTCACGACATTGTCCGATGCGCTCGCGTTTGGGCTGGCCGCAGTCGTGGCCGGCCTTGTGCCCGCGCTGCTCGGCTCTGGAGCGCTCGTGGCACTCGGCGTGAATGCCGCCCCGTTCCCTGAAGCGGTCGTCATGTGGTGGCTCGCCGAGACCTCAGCGGTGCTGGCGATCGCGCCGGTGGCGCTTGCCTGGGCGAGACCCAAGGGTTCGCCGCCCGTTGCGGCGGATGCGGTCGTGTCGCTCGCGGTGACACTCGCCTTCGCGTGGTTCGCGTACTCTGTGGCGCTCCCGGTGCCGGTCGAGCGGGTCGTGCCGTTCGTGTTCCTGCCGCTCTTCACGTGGATCGCATATCGCGGAGGTCGGCGCTGTATGGCGATCGCCGTGGCCTCGGTGGCGATCATCTCGACGGTGGGGACTTTGCGCGGTTTCGGACCGTTCGCGAGCGCCGCCATGCACGAATCTGTCATCGCAACGAATCTCGTGATCGCCGTCTTCAGCATCTCCTCGCTCATCCTCGTGCTGCTCTTCGAGGAGCGCAGTCAATTCGCTGCAGCGGCCGAGGCGGCTCGCGCAGGTATGGAGGTTCGCGTCAACGAACGTACCGCTGCTCTGACGCTCGCCAATGAGTCCCTCGTTCAACAGATCGCCGAGCGTCGTGCTGCCGAGCAGCGACTTGCCGAGCGGGAGCTGTCATTCCGGCTCCTGTACGAGCGTGCTCCGCTGGCGTATCAGTCGCTCGATCCGGATGGGAACTTCCTCGACGTCAACGATGCGTGGCTCGACCTGTTGGGCTATGCGCGCGATGAGATCCTTGGGACGTGGTTTGGCGACGTGCTGGCAGACGGACAGGCCCGGATCTTCGCCGAGCGGTTCGTGGGCTTCAAAGTCACGGGTTCGGTTGAGGGAGCGCAGTTCTCGGTGCGCTGCAAGGACGGTTCGTATCGGCAGGTGGCTGTCTACGGCCGCATCGCCCACTCCGAGGACGGGTCGGTCCACAGGACGCACTGCATCCTCCAGGACGTCACGCGGTTCAACGCCGAGGTGGACGCGCTCAAAGCCAGCCGCGAGCATTTCGCCAGTCTGTTCGAGAACAGCCACACGATCATGGTGCTTGTTGACCCCACGACCGCGCGATTCGTGGACGTGAACACCGCCGCATGCGACTTCTTCGGCTACGGTCACGACGAGTTCCTGGAGAAGACCATCTCCGACCTCAACGGCGTCGAAATCGCCGAGATGATCGCTCGGTTGGCGATGACCGCAGAGGGTCCTGGCGGAGTCCGCCAGGACCGGCAGCGTCTTGCCGACGGCGAGCTGCGCGATATGGAGATCCACTCCGGCCCGATCGACGTGAACGGACAGCGGCTCGTGTTCGCGACGATGCAGGATGTGAGCGACCGGGTCGCCGCCGAGCGCGAACTCACGCAGGGGCGTGAGCGGCTCTCGGAGCTCGTCCAAGAGCGCACCTCCGAACTGGAGCGCGCATACCGCGAGCTTGAAGCCGCCAGTGCTGCCAAGGACCAGTTCACGGCGAACATGAGCCATGAGCTGCGCACGCCGCTCAACTCGATCATCGGCTTCAGCGACATGCTGCTTTCGGGGCTGGTCGGCGATCTTGACGCGGAGCAGGAACGACAGATCGGCATGATCAACAACTCGGGCAAGCATCTCCTCGAACTCGTCAACGACGTCCTGGATCTCTCGCGAATCGAGTCAGGGAGCGTGTCCGTCGAGCCCGAGGAGTTCGAACTCGCTCCGTTGCTCGAGTCGGTCATCGAGTCGCTCCGGCCTGCCGCGGTATCCAAGCATCTCGACTTGAGGGCCGAGCAATCGGTGTCCTTCTCGGCGATCAGGAGCGACCGCCGCAAGGTACGTCAGATCCTGCTGAACCTGGTCGGCAATGCGGTCAAGTTCACGGACGTGGGTCGCGTGGTGCTTCGGGTAACGTGCGACGGCCGGGAGGCCGTCCAGTTCACTGTCTCCGATACCGGCGTTGGCATCCCGGCCAACGAGCTCGACCAGGTCTTCTCGGAGTTCCATCAGGTTGCGCCGCTTGACGAGGCGAAGCCGAGCGGAACGGGCCTTGGGCTGGCGATATCGCTTCGGCTTGCTCGTATCCTCGGTGGGGACCTTGTTGTGAAGAGCGCAGTAGGCGAGGGCTCGACCTTCGTGTTCACGCTGCCCGCCGCCGTACGTTGCACGCAGAATGCGGCTCGCTGATACCCTGGTCGCTACGTCCCGGGAAGGGTATCCTGAACACTCACACCGCAGCCCCAAGGAGTGTTCGCCGTGCAGCACCTGATCGAGACCCTCGTCCGCGATGCGCTTGCGGCTTCTGTCACCTCGGGAGAGCTGACGCTTCCTGAGCTGCCCGAGATCACCGTTGAGCGCCCGCGCGACGTCACGCACGGCGACTGGGCGACGAATGTCGCCATGCGCGCTGCGAAGCCCGCCGGAATGCCTCCGCGTGCGGTCGCCGAGATCATCGCTGCCCGCATGTCGGGGCACGCCGATATCGACTCGGTCGAGATCGCGGGACCCGGCTTCATCAACATCCGTCTCTCAGATGCAGCGCTGCAGCGTGTCGTGCGTGAGGCGCGGGCGCAGGGCACGTCGTTCGGCAGCTCGAACGTGGGTGCTGGCCGCTCCGTGCAGGTCGAATTCGTCTCGGCGAATCCCGTGGGACCGATGCACGTCGGGCACGGTCGCTGGGCGGCGCTCGGCGATTCGCTCGCACGGTTACTTGCTCACGCCGGTTACAGCGTAGAGCGCGAGTTCTACGTCAACGACCAGGGCGTCCAGATGGACGTCTTCGCTGAGTCCGTCGCCGCGCGCTACCTCGAGCTGGCGGGTCGCGAAGTGACCTTCCCCGAGGAGGGCTACCGCGGCGCCTACATCACCGATATCGCGCGCGAGATCCTTGCCGAGGAAGGCGAGCGGTGGGCCGACACGCCCGCGGCCGAGCGCGAGGCGTACTTCAAGGAGAAGGCATATGCGCAGGTGCTCGCGCACCTCCAGCACGTGCTTTCCGGGATGGGCGTGGAGTTCGACGTCTGGTTCTCCGAGCGCACGCTTCACGCTCCGGGCGCCGACGGCGGGCCGAGCGCGATCGAGCGCGCTATCGCCCGGCTGCGCGAGGCTGGCTACATCTACGAGCACGAAGGCGCGACGTGGTTCCGTTCTACGGACTTCGGGGACGACAAGGACCGTGTGCTCCTCAAGGCCGACGGCAGCTACACGTACTTCGCGGCTGATGTCGCGTACCACTGGAACAAGCTCGAGGAGCGCGGTTTCGACCTCGTCATCGACATCTGGGGCGCGGACCACCACGGCTACGTCAAGCGAATGGAAGCCGCCGTCGCGGCACTTGGCCATCCGGGGAAGCTCAAGCTCATCATCGGGCAGCTCGTGAACCTCTTCCGCAACGGCGAGGTCGTCCGCATGTCCAAGCGCACCGGCGAGATGGTGACGTTCGAGGATCTGCTCGACGAGGTCGGACCGGACGCGGCGCGCTACTTCTTCCTGCGCCGCTCGACCGACCAGGCGCTCGACTTCGACATCGCGCTTGCCAAAGAACAGAGCAGCGACAACCCTGTCTACTACGTGCAGTACGCCCACGCGCGCATCTGCTCGATCCTGCGCAAGGCCGCGAACGCTCCGGACGCCGAGGATGTCGTTCCGCTCGTAGCCGCGCTCGTGCCGACCGACGCCGACCTGTCGGTCCTCACCGCTGAGGCCGAGCTGGGACTCTTCCGCAAGCTCGCCGAGTTCAGCGAGGTCGTCGAGGCCGCCGCCGATCAGTACACACCCCACAAGCTCACTCGCTATGCCGAGGAGCTTGCTGCGTCGTTCCATCAGTTCTACACCGTGTGCAGGGTCGTCGATCCGGACGCCCCGGCGCTCACGGTTGCGCGCCTGGCGGTGGTGGATGCCACGCGGATCGTGCTCGAATCGGTACTCGGGCTTCTCGGCGTGCATGCGCCGCAGCGGATGTAGGTTCACCGCGGCGCCCACACGGGCGCCGTTTGCGTAGGAGAGGACGATCGAGATGGGCAAGCCGACGACACCCCGACCACCCGCAGTGCCTGACATGAAGACAGGCGCCGATCTGGCGTCTGTACTGCCGATGACGGCCGAGATCAAAGACGGCCATCTCTTCGTGGGTGGTATCGACATGGTCGAGCTCGCGCGCACGCAGGGCACGGCACTGTACGTCATGGACGAGGCCACCATCAGGCAGCAACTGCGCGACTATGTCACGTGGACGCGCTTCCACTGGAAGGACGTCGACGTTGTCTACGCCGGTAAGGCGTTCATGTCGCTCGCGATGTGCACGATCGTAGCCGAGGAAGGCTGCTGCCTCGACGTCTCCAGCGGCGGCGAGCTCGCCTTTGCACTGCGTGCCGGCTTCCCCATGGATCGCATCTACGTGCACGGCAACAACAAGACCGACCAGGAGCTTTCCGAGTGTCTCGACGCTGGCGTCGGCCGCATCGTGGTGGACAGCTTCGAGGAGATGGAGCGTCTCTCGGCCATGGCCGAGAAGCGCGGCGTGCAGCAGCGCATTCTCCTGCGGGTGACGCCGGGCGTGGAGGCCGACACGCACGACTTCATCATGACCGGTGCCGAGGACTCGAAGTTCGGGTTCGGTCGCAACCAGGGCCTTGCGATGCAGGCCGTGAAGCGGGCGATCGAGCTGCCGGGCATCGACTTCGAGGGTCTGCACATGCACATCGGCTCGCAGATCTTCGCGCTTCACAGCTTCGCGAAAGCCATCCAGGTGATCGTGGAGTTCATGCGCGAGGTGAAGGACGAGACGGGGGTGGAGGTCCGACTGCTCGACACCGGTGGCGGACTTGGTATCGCCTATGGCCTGCCTGACGAACCCTCCACGATCCAGGACTACGGCAAGGTCGTCGTCGACGGCATCAAGGAGGAATGCGAGCGTTGGGGGCTCACGGTGCCGCGCATGGCCGTCGAGCCGGGTCGCTCGATCGTGGCGAATGCCGGCGTGACGCTCTACGCTGTCGGCTCGATCAAGGAGATTCCGAACATCCGCACGTATGTGGCGGTCGACGGCGGTATGAGCGACAACATCAGGACGTCGCTCTACGACGCGCACTACGAAGCGCTGCTCGCCAACAAGGCCGACCAGCCCCGGACGATGGTAGCGACGATCGCCGGCAAGCACTGCGAGAGCGGTGACATCGTCGTGACCGATGCGCCGTTGCAGGAGCCGGAGGTGGGCGACATCGTGTGCGTCTGCGCGACAGGCGCGTACTGCCAGTCGATGAGCAGCAACTACAACAAGCAGGTGCGACCCGCAGTGGTCATGGTGAAGGACGGCGAAGCGCGCGTGATCGTGCGCCGGGAGACCTACGACGATCTCATGAAATGCGAGCTGGGGTAGAGGACTGCTATCACCCGGACGCAGAAAGGCGCCCCCGAGAGGGCGCCTTTCGCATTCAGTGCGTTGCGTCAGAACTAGTCCCGGCGCAGATGATGGGAGCGCTCAGCGCTGCGCGAGTCATCATCGTCGTCATCATCATCGTCACCATCATGGTGAGACGGAGCGGGTGCCGCGACCGTGATCCTGCGGACGTACTTCTCGCCCTTCTTCAGCGAGACGGACAACCGGTACGTACCTGCGGGTATCTCGGTGAAGACGACCGCACCCTTCTTGCCTACGAGCGCGGTGTACTTCGCGCCGCTGGTGGTGTCGGTCAGGGTGGCGGTGCGGCCTTGCGTGTACCTGCCTGAGATGCGCGTCTGGACAGTGTACGTTCCCGGGGTCGGCTCGGGAGCCGGCGCAGGAGCGCTCACCGTGAAGCTCGCGGTCTTGTGGACCTCGATGTTGCCGGCCACGTCGACCGACCAGAACTCGATCGTGTGCGAGCCGAGCGCGCTCACGGAGATGCTCTTGCCCGAGACCTGTGCGCCGCCGTCAAGCTTGTAGTACGTGGCGGCCACGCCGGAGCCGGCATCGGTCGCCGTCAGCGTGATGGTCGCGTTCGAGACGTAGTTCGCAACGGCGTTGGAGCTCGTCACCGGAGCGGTCGTGTCCGTGGGCGCAGGAGCTACGGGGCTGACGGTCGTGCTGCCGATACCGTCGCTCGTGCCCGGTCCACCCACGCCATAGACGGTGTAGGTCTTCCCGGTAGTCACGGCGAACGTACCGGTCGGCGTAAGGAACGTGAAGAGCTTGGTCGATCCGTCGAAGACTGCGACTGAATCGGCGCCTGATGCGCTGAAGTTGTAGGTCGCGGTCGTGCCGACCGTGGACACCAGCGTCGCGGTCACCGGTATGTTGGCTCCGCTATGGCATCCCGTGCAGGCCGAAGTCCTCGATGGAAAGGCCTGTGCAGCGGTTGCGAATGCGGCCATGAGGCCCACAAGCGCAACTGCTGCGACTGAAACCAGTACGCGTTTCTTCATACAACACCTCCGTGAGTGCGGTTGCGGCGTGACGCTGAACGTGTGCTGTGCGCCACTCACCGGATTGCTTCGACTACTATCGGGACGCGGCATGAGAACCGGATGAGACTTCGGTGAGGGTTCTCTCATGACCGCGTCGGCCGCTCCGGTACAATGTGAGAACCGCGGCGCCGAGACGCGCGCGGATCGAGCTTCCAGGAGGATGTCATGCGTACAGTTCGGGTCGGCCTCATCGGACTTGGCACCGTTGGCAGCGGCGTCGTCGACATACTTCGCCGTCATCGCGCCGACTTCGCCACGCGTGCGGGCGTCGAGATCGAACTGACGCGTTTTGCCGATCGGAACGAGGCGCGCTTCGCCGAACTCGGCCTTCCCCCCGAGGCATGCACGACCGAAGCCGCGGACGTTCTCGGCGATCCCGACGTGGATGTCGTCATCGAGCTCATCGGCGGGACGGGCGTTGCCCGGGAGGTCGTGCTCGGTGCGCTTTCTGCCGGCAAGAGCGTCGTCACCGCCAACAAGGCGCTCATGGCCAGCAATGGTCGTGAAGTCATGGATGCGGCAGACGCGCATGGCGTCGACATCATGTTCGAGGCTGCGGTCGGCGGTGGCATCCCCATCATCGGGCCGCTCAAACACGCGCTCGTGAGCAACGAGATCTCGGCCGTCTACGGTATCGTCAACGGCACCACCAACTACATGCTCACCCGCATGGCCGAGGACGGGCTCGACTACGACGCGGCACTGCTCGAGGCGCAGGAGCGCGGATTCGCCGAGGCGGACCCTACCGCCGACGTCGACGGCCTCGACGCTGCCGCGAAGATCGCTATCCTCGCATCCATCGC
>CAZGNF010000013.1:16711-17670 GCA_964527045.1 uncultured Coriobacteriaceae bacterium
CAGGTGCCCGCCGAGGGCATTCGCTCGCTCTCGCCGGTCGACATCGCCTATGCCGCCGAGATGGGCTACACGATCAAGCTCATCGCGATAGCGCGCCGCGTCGACGGCGGCATCGACGTCCGCGTCCATCCGACTATGATCCGCTCGGGGCATCCGCTCGCGAAGGTCTCGGGCGTCTACAACGCCATCTACGTCGTGGGCGATTCGGTAGGCGAGACGATGTTCTTCGGCGAAGGTGCGGGTTCGCTCCCGGCCGCCTCAGCCGTTGTCGGCGACGTCATCGAGGTCGCGCGGCACATCCAGAGCGGTTGCCTGGCGCTCGTGGGCTGCACGTGTCACGAGGAGCTCGGCGTCAGGGACCTCGGCGCGCTTGAGACCGGCTACTACGTGCGTCTCGCCGTCGCTGACGAGCCCGGCGTGCTCGCGGCGGTCGCAAGCATCTTCGGCACCCACGGCGTCTCGCTTGCCTCGGTCATCCAGAAGCGCACCGACGACAAAGGCGGGGCCGAGATCGTCTGGGTTACGCATCGCGCCGCCGAGCGTGACTTCCAGGCTGCGATCGCCGAGATCAGGGCGCTCGATGTCGTCGAGGCCGTTGCAGCGACGATTCGCGTCGAGGAGCTCTGAGCGCACCGTGACTGCTCGTGTCCGTGTTCCCGCCACATCCGCGAACCTCGGTCCCGGCTACGACGCGTTCGGGCTTGCGCTCGCGCTCTACGACGTCTTCGAGGCGGAGCCGGCCGAGGCGTGGAGCGTGGAGGTCACCGGTGAGGGCGAAGACGTGCTGCTCGCGGACGAGGGCAATGAGGTCGTCAGGTCCATGCGTCGTCTCTTTGCCGAGGTGGGTTACTCCGGAGCCGCCTCGGTGCGCTGCGAGAACGGCATTCCCGTCGGGCGAGGGCTGGGTTCCTCGGCAGCGGCGATCGTCGGTGGGCTGCTGCTCGGCGATCTCATAGCGG
>CAZGNF010000013.1:17680-22170 GCA_964527045.1 uncultured Coriobacteriaceae bacterium
TCGCTATGGATCGCATCTTCGAGCTCGCGGCCGAACTTGAGGGACACCCCGATAACGTCGCGGCCGCGATCTTCGGCGGCTTCACGCTGTGCTGGCGCGAAAACGATTCGCCGCGCGTCGCCAGGGTGGAACCGGGTGTCGGTCTTGCGGCGGCCGTCGCGCTGAGTGACGCCGTGCTCCCGACCGCCGAGGCCCGCCGAGCGCTGCCCGACACCGTCCCGCACGGCGATGCAGCGTTCACGGCGGGGAGGGCCGGCTTGCTCGCAGCAGGCCTTGCTCTGGGTCGTGGCGATCTGATCGCAGCCGGACTCACCGACCGGCTGCACGAGCCGTACCGTGAGCAGCTCATGCCCGACATCGCCGAGACCCGCGACGCGCTCGTCTCGGCCGGTGCAACGGGTGCGGTGCTCTCCGGCGCGGGCCCGACGGTCCTGGGGGTCGTGGTGGCCGAGAGCGACGATGACGCGATGAACGATGCTGAGCGCGTGGTTGCGGGTGTCGGAGAACTACGTGGTCGCCGGGTGTTTGCGCTTGGCATCGACCGCGAGGGCGCCACGGTCCACTGATGCCGGAGGGGAGCGAGGTGTCGGCAGCGATCGCACAGGAGCCGAGCGGCGTGAAGCGGCCCGCCTGGCGGATCGGCGCGCTTCTCGTTGTCGTAGCATTGGCTGCAGTGCTCGCGGCCGCCATTTCGTACGCGGGGGTGCAGTGGCCTCAGATCGATGTGCTCCTCTCGGGTACGATCGCGGTCGCGCTTGCGGCGATCGCGCTCATGAGTCCGCGCAACGGACTCGTGCTCCTGCTGATGGCGATACCGCTCTTCGATTTTGCGACTCTCGGGCCGACGGACGCCCCGTTCACTGCGGCGCATGTGTTGCTCGGCGGCACGATCATCGGCTGGCTGGCGCGGGTGGTACGCGACCGCACAGCGGCCATGCCAACGCTCACACCGCTCCTCGGGGGACTTGGGCTGCTGGTGGTAGCCGGGCTTGCTTCGACGATCGCCTCGCTTGCCCCCGCGACAACGGCGTTCAACACATTCCGATTGCTCGCCCTGTTCCTCCTTGCGATGGTCGTGATGTGGCGGGCATCCACCCCCGAGGGCGCATTCTCGCTCGTGCGTCTGCTTGTGTGGATCGCCGTGGCGCTCGTGGGTGTCGAGGCCGTGCAGTATGTCATGCCGGGACTTGGTATCGGCAGGATCGCGACGCAAGGACTTGAGTCGACCGCATTGCTGGTGCGCCCGGCGGCGTTCTTCCTCGACCCGAACTTCCTTGCTGGCTATCTCTCGGCGGCCGCGCTTGCATGCGGCGCGATGCTCGTGCGTGCGCGATCATGGCACGAAGGCCTTGTGTGGGCCGTTCCTGGCGCGATCACCGCCGCTGGGATGCTCGTCACCTTCTCGCGAACGGCATGGGTCGGTTTCGCCGTAGGCGCGGTGCTCGTTCTTCTCACCGCACCCGCCAAGCGACGCAAGCAGCTCATCATCATCGCTGTGGTGCTGGCCATTGCGGCAGCCCCGTTCCTGCCGTCGTCGATTACCGACCGGGTAGCCACCATCTTCGAGCCGCAATCGACAGGTTCGCTTTCCACGCGCTACCTCATGGTGGTGTCGAGCGTTCAGATGCTGGATCAGTACTGGCTCGGAGGCACGGGTCTTGGCGGCTTTGAGCTCGCGTATCCGCCGTACCGACAACCCGGTTCGCTCGCGCGAATCCTTCACCCGCACCAGCTGTTCTTGGCGATGTGGGTGGAAATGGGGCTTCTCGGCTTGCTTGCCGAGCTTGTCATCGTTGCGGGCATCGCGATCGCGTGGCGACGGGTGCATGTGCGCGGATACCCCGGCGTGAGTGCGGCGGTGCTCGCCGGCGCGGTCGCTTTGGTCGTGGAGTCGTTCTTCCAGTACTATCTGTACTTCGAGTACCTCTGGCTGTTCCTGGCGTTGCTGGCAGCCGTATCGGTCCATCGCAAGGAGGTCTCCGGTGCCTGAGCATGCTCACCCCACATTCCTTGAGGCGGTTCGCCGCGAGTGGTGGATCCCGGTCGCGGTGATGGTCCTCGCCGGCGCGATCGCGCTCGGCATCTCCTCGGCGAACCCTGAGCCGCTCTACGAGGGGCGCGCGGTCGTCATCATCGACGCGCCGACGCTCTCGAAGTTCCCTGACCTCCCGAAGCCCGACGCGATGATCCGTGAGGTCGAAAGCGGGGAGTTCGCGTCCGAGGTGGCAAGCCGAGCTGTCGTGCCGAGCGAGACGGTGGCGGCCGGGCTGCAAGCCTCGACGCGTGACGATCCGCAGAGCCAGCTCATCGTCACGTTCACGTCGCCGGACGAAGCGCTCGCGTCCAAAGTCGCCACGGTCGCTGCGGGCTACGCTGCGGAACGGGCGGGGGTTATCGGCGGCAAGGAGATATGGGAGCTGCAACGCCGTGTGAACGAGACGCAGCGGGCGCTCAAGGAAGTCCTGAAGATCAACTCAGAGGCCGGGAGGAACGCAGACGACGCGTTCAAGTTGGCGGCGGCAGGCACGCAGTGGGAGATGCGCATGCGCTTGTATGAGGACACCCTCGCGCTCCGCACGCTCCGCAACGCCTACTACTACAACGGCAACATCAAGACACCGGATATCTCACCCGTGCGCCGTCGGGGGGCGACCGTTGCCGGCGCTCTCGTGTTCGGCCTCGTCCTGGGGCTCGTCATCGCCGTCTTCCGGGAGGCGCTGCTTTCGCGCCCGCCCAAGCCGCACGATGCCTGAGAGATCGCGAGCACGCTGCTCTTGACGTGAACGCCCGTTATCTGGGAACAATAGGGATGTCCCCTGTTCCCTCCGCTTGTTCCACGGTTGTCTCTTCGGCCGGAGGATCCCATGAGCGACGTCAAGCCTCTCGTTATCGCGCAGGTCTCGGACCTGCACTGCGGCTCGCAGTACCACATACCGAGTCTCGCTACCCGCGTCGTCGATGAGGTGAACGATCTCGACCCCGACGTGCTCGTCGTGACGGGTGACCTCACCGACATGGGCTTCCGGCAGGAGTTCAAAGCCGCACGGAGCCTCATCTCACGCATGGATGTCGAGCAGGTGATGGTGCTTCTCGGTAATCACGACGCGCGCAACGTCGGTGACATGCATTTCGAGGAGCTCTTCGGCGCCCGTTCGACCGAGCTTCGTCTACCGGGCGTGCGCATCCTCGGCCTCGATTCCTCCGAGCCGGATCTCGACGGTGGTCGCATCGGCCGAGAGCGGTATCGCTGGATAGAGGAGCGCTTCTCGGATCCCGACGAATTCAAGATCGTCTGCCTGCATCACCACCTCCTGCCGGTGCCCGGGACCGGGCGTGAGCGCAACATCGTATTCGATGCGGGTGACCTGCTCCGCGTGCTCACCTCGAGCGGCTGCGACATGGTGCTCTGCGGCCACAAGCACGTCCCACACGTCTGGCGCCTGGAGAGCATGGTCGTTGTGAACGCCGGCACCGCGTGCACGCATCGTCTCCGCGGCAACACGCAGCCGTCTTACAACGTCATCGAGATCTATCCGGATCGCGTGCGCGTCGTGCTCAAGCACCCATTCGGCGAGCCGGAGCCGGTGGCGGACTTCGAACGCGCACCGCGGCGCGAGTGTATCTGGCACCCGGCCTCCGGAGGTGACGCGCGGTGAGCACCGTTGTTGCACTCATCGATGGCGAGCACTACCCGCCCGTTGTTCGCGCGGCGCTTTCGGCGCTCGCGGCGGAGTTCGATGTCGTCACGGCCGCGTTCATCGGCGGCACCGAGAAGGTCGACGCCTCGGAGTCCGACGTCTACGGCGTGCCCGTGATCTTCGCATCCACGGCCGAGGAGGCGCTTCGCACCGCGATCGCACGATACAGCCCGCACGCGATCGTCGACCTCTCTGACGAGCCCGTCGTAAGCTCCGCCGAGCGGTTCCGCCTCGCATCGATCGCGCTCGGGGCCGGTGTCTCATACCGCGGTGCCGACTTCTTGTTCACGCCGCCGTGCCCCAAGCTCGACCTGCGCACGCCAACGCTCGCGATCGTTGGGACCGGTAAGCGAGTAGGGAAGACCGGGTTCTCGGCGTATGTGGCACGGTATCTCAAAGCGAAGGGCCAGCGTGTCGTCGTGCTCGCGATGGGCCGAGGCGGTCCCGCTCAGCCGGAGTTGATTCGCGGCGACGAGATCGAGCTCTCAACCGAGGACTTGCTTGCGCTCGCCGCGCAGGGCAAGCACGCGTCGTCGGACAACTACGAGGATGCCGTCATGAGCCGCGTGGCAACCGTCGGGTGCCGGCGCTGTGGCGGGGGCATGGCAGGCGACACGTTCTTCAGCAACGTTCCCGAGGGTGCGCGACTTGCCGACGGGCTCGGCATGGATCTCGTGATGCTTGAAGGCTCGGGTGCCGCCATTCCGCCGGTCGCGGCAGACGCGACGATCCTCGTGATCGGCGCAGGCCAGGGGCCCGGCTACGTGCGGGACTACTTCGGCCCCTTCCGAC
>CAZGNF010000014.1:0-6422 GCA_964527045.1 uncultured Coriobacteriaceae bacterium
GAGCGCACCTCGTTAGTGAGAATCGGCGATTCCCCGTCCATGAGGGGGGAGGAGCGGACGGGTCGCACAACCCTCATCTCGCATGGTAGCAACACAGATGCCAGAGTTTCCATACCGTGCGTTAAGAAAAACACAGACTTGCTGTACGAACTGCGGCACGATACAACAGTCAGGGGGACACAGATGAAGGGGCACCGCGAATGCGACGTCGCGTCGTCAAGCGAATCACAGAATCGGAACCAGACCGCAGCGAGCGAATGCTCCAGGCGGCCGTCGACGCGCTTCACGACGCGCTTGGGGCCCGGCTGGTATACGGATTCTCAATGGGCCGCGATGGCGAGCTGCACGGCGTGGCCGTCTCCCCCGCTGGTCTTGCGCGTCCGGCGAACATAGCCCCCAGGGAGCATCCCGAGTCCGTCTCGATTCTGTGCAAGGGCGCTGCGGGCGTCCTGGAGACGTGGTTGGAGCCGGATTACCCCGGATGTGCCGCGCTGCTCGTACCATGGTGGTCCGAGGAGGGCCCCGTCGGGGCCGCGCTCGCCATCGTTGAGCGGGTGCCAGACGTGGCGGCATTGCGGCTCGCCTCGGCGCATGGTGCGTCGGTGGGCTCGCGCATGGCTGCCGAGCGATACTTCGCGACCGAGCTTGGTCGGCTCGGCATGCTGGAACAGCTGAGCATGTTACTCGAGACCGCCTTTGAGTCCACATCCGACGCAGTGGTGCAGATCGATCTTGACGGCAGGATCCTCCGCTGGAACACCGCAGCCGAGCAGTTGTACGGATGGAGCGCGCGCGAAGTCGTCGGAAAGTCGGTCTCGAGCCTCGATGAAGGATGGACGCGGTTTGCGAGAAGCTCCGTGCGGGAGGCGGCGCTTGGCGGGCGTTCGTCCGAGCGAGAGATGATCCAGTGCGACCGGCACGGCGTGCGACTTCCGGTCCGCATGACGCTGCTGCCGCTATTCGATGAGAGCGGCAGCGCCAGCTCCGTGGTCGCTATCGCGCGTCCGACAGGCCACCCGGCAGGAAGCGCCGGTCAGCGTACAGGTGCGACGGATCTCACAGACGTGATGGTTCGGGAGATCACCGGTCCGCTCACTGCGGTGATCGGCTACGCCGAGCTGCTCTCGCGGTCGGCAATCCAGGAGGATTCCGAGCAGCGTTCGCGCGTGACGCGAGGGCTGCGCGCTCGGTGCGAGGAACTTGCCCACCTCCTTGAGGACTTCATGATGCTCTCTCGTCTTGGCGGCAGAACCCTGCAGCCCGAGGCGGTCGACCTTGCCGAGCTCTGCCGAACGCTCGTCAGCCGCGACGCTGCCGAGAACCGCGATGCCCGCACCCGGGCGGTGGCCGTGCGTGGCGAAGGCTTCGCACGAGCCGACAGGAGGAGCACGGAGGCCTCGGTGCGCGGCCTGCTCCGATGTGTGTCGCAGCAGTGCAGCGCCGAGGCGAATGTCGAGTTCAGGATCTCCACGAATGGAGCGGTCACGTCGGTGCACATCGATCTGCGGGAACCAGACGCCAGCGCTGCCGCTGATTTGGCCGAGCGACTGGAGAACCTGCTTGACTACGAAGGGGCCGGCGAGAACGGGCTGGGGCTCCAGGTCGCGAGACTCGTAGCAGAAGCTCACGGTGGCGCGTTCACCGTGGTGCCTGCCGCACCGCACTCGTCGTTGACGTTCGAACTACCAGCGCACATGCCACTCGGCCCTGCTGAGGAGGAGAGATGGAACTCGACGATGGTGTGACCGCTCCGGACGCACCGCGCAAGCCGCGAAGAGCACTGCGCATCGCGCTGTGGGTGCTCGCAATCGCGATCGTCGCCGTCGCGGCGTTCGTTGGAGTGGGACAGCTTTCCAGAACAAGCAGCGCACGCGGTAATCTCGACAATGCAATCGAGAAGCTCTCGGCGGCCGAGCCTGGCGTGCTGCAGATCGACAACGCCATGCGAAGCGAGATCACCTCGGCGCTCGTTCCGGCGGCGACCGACGCGCTTGCCGCATCGGAAGGCGTGAGCGACGACCTGAACGACGCGCTCTCGTACCTGGATGAAGCGGCGTCCGGGCTTACCGACAGCGACGCGGTTCTGGCGACTGCGGTCCGCGATGCCGTACTCGCACGCAAGTCCATGCTTGCCGAGGCGGACATCGTGCTGAAGGCCGACGCGCGCGCTGGTCTGGTCCTCGACGCCGCCCGCGAGGCATGGACGCTCGCGGCCGAGGCCGGAACGCTCACCGTGAACGCCGCCGCTGAGTACAACAAGCACACCAAGGCCGGTGTCGAGGCATCGACCAAGGCCTCGAACGAGGCGACCGCGAAGCTCAAGGCCGCGCGCTCGCTGCTCGATACCGTCACCGCGGGATTCCCCGAGGCAGACATGGCGCCGTTCACAAGCTACATAGACGCGCGACTCACATTGCTCGACAGTTCACGGAAGATAGACTCGACGTGGCTCTCCGGTAAGGTCGAGGACGCCAACAAGCTCCTCGACGCATACAACGCCGAGGAGAAGAAGGTCGTGGCGCAGGCGACGGCGCTCACCACGACCCCGGCCGGAGCGCTCGCCGACGCGTATGAAGCACTCACGAAGGACGCGATCGCGCGGTACTTTGATGCGCGGGATGCCGCACGAGCGGCCGACGAGCAACTGAAGGCAGCAGCCGCGCAGTGACCCACTGCGTGTAGACAACGAGGAGGATGTATGGACACGGCTTTCTGGTCCGCTTGGTGGTGGCCGGCACTCACGGCGACGCTGGGATTCATCTACGTAGGATTGCTCGCGAAGCAGTGGCTCGAGCGCCGCAAGCCCCATCAGCTGGCCTGGGCGGTCGGCTTCCTGTTCTACGCTGTGGCCGCCGTCATGGAAGCGGTCTCGGAATTGACCGGGACGTGGGATCCCACCGTGTATCGCATCTACATGGTGCTCGCCGCGTCCATGGTCGGGTTCCTCGGCCTGGGGACGCTCTACCTCATCACCAAGAAGCGGACGCTCGGCCATGTGTATCTGGCCTTCAATCTTGTAGCGCTCGGCGTGTTCCTCTACGGCGTCTTTACGACCACGCTCATCACCGAGAACCTGGTTGCCGGTATCACCGTTGGTGGCTCGGCGCTTGGCGAGAGCATGTCGTTCCCGCGTGCGATGAGCTTCGCGTTCAACATTCCGGGTTCGCTACTGCTTCTCGGCGGGTCGGCGTGGTCGGTCGTGAAGTTCTGGCCCAAGCCCGAGTACCGCTACCGCTCGTGGGCGAACGTGCTCATCTTCGTCGGTACGCTCATCATCGCCGGTGCGGGCTCGATGGCACGCGCGGGACAGACGGTGGGACTGTATCCGGGTGAGATGATCGCGTCCGCGCTGCTGCTCTGGGGCTTCCTCAAGGCGGGCACGCTGCAGAAGGGCGCCGAGGCGATCAAGGCGCGCCGAGCGGCGGATCAGCCCTCGTCGTAGCCGCTGCCAAGGCGCGCAAGCGCTCCAACATCGAACACGATGACGTCGGCGCCTCTCACGGCGACGACGTCATCGTCGCGTAGGCGGGCGAATGCGCGCGAGAGCGTCTCGGGAACCGTGCCGAGCGACGCCGCCAGCTCGGCCTTGCTCATGCCGAGCGACACCTTAAGCCCCTCGGGGGTCGCTTCGCCGACGGCGAGCGCGCGCTGGAAGAGGTAGCGCGCGAGTCGGCCCGGCACGTCGAGTGCGAGTGTCTGCACGACGGCCGTGAGGTTCACGACCCGCGATGCGAGGTCGGCAATGAGGCTGCGGGCGACCGCGGGTTCCTCGGCCATGAGGGTGAAGAGCGCCTCGCGGTCGAGCCAGGCGATCGTCGCGTCGGTGGCGGCTTCGACATTGGCGGGATTGCGGCCGCCTGCGAGCGCGGCGACTGCCGCGAACGGCTCGCCGGACTCCACCGTCTCGAGCGTGATGCTGCGGCCGTCGGCCTGCAGGTGGAAGACACGGGCCTTCCCCGAGACGACCACGCCGAGCCGCCCTGCGGGTTCGCCCTCGACCGCAAGCTGCGTTCCGCGCGGGGTCTGCTGCACCTGCGCCGCCAGCGCGAGTCGCGCGATCGCGTCCGCACTCGCGGTGCGCCACAGCCGGCACGCGGTGAACGCGGCTAGTACGTCGGGTCGGGGGGTAGCGCCTGGCACCATGGGCCTCCTCGGCAAAGTCACCTGCCGATTTTGACATGAGTCAAGGTTCGTCGCGAACCGCGGCGGTACAGTCTGTCCAGTCGAGGAAAGGAACACGTGTGGGGGAATCCAGCATGACCGAGAAGTTCCAGACGCGTATGGCGGACAAACAGGTTCGCAAAGACACGCGTACCCTCGGCGACTTCACCGGCATCTACTGCAAGGGCAACCACGGCGATCGCATTCGCATCCCGCTCGTGAGCGACGCCGCGGCGCTTGGCGTGTACGCATCTAGCGCACCGGTGCTGTGCGGTGAGTGCGCCGAGCATCTCCGCTACGCCGAGAAACGGCGCGCGTTCTGCCCCAAGGATCCCAAGCCATTCTGCGCACACTGCGACACCCACTGCTACAAGCCCGACGAGCGCGCATGGCAGCAACAGATGATGCGCTACAGCGGGCCCCGCTCGGCGCTCCATGGCTACGCAATAGAAGGCATCAAACACGCGCTTGAGGCGCGAAAGTACCGCAAACAAGCCGGCGAGTCCGGCACGAGGAAGGAATCCTGATGACCACCACCATCACCCGACAGATCGTCCACATCGACGAAGCGGCCTGCACCGGTTGCGGCGTATGCGTTTCGCCGTGCGCTGAGGGCGCCATCGTTATGGAGAACGGCAAGGCGAAGGTCGTGAAAGAGGAGCTGTGCGACGGCGCCGGCTTCTGCCTCGGCGTGTGTCCCACGGGCGCGCTCACGCTTGAGACCCGCGAGACGGTGCCCTTCGATCACGAGGCCGCCGAGGAGATCATGGCCGAGAAGCTCAAGACCTACATCCCGCAGGTGTGCCACATCTGCGGTACCGACGAAGATCACGCGCCGCTACTGCCGGTGCGCACGGCCGGGACGAGCACCTGGGTGTGCACGCGGTGCTTGCCTTCGCTGATCCACGGGTAGGGCTTGGGGCGACGCTTCGCGGTATCAGTCTCTGGCTCAGACAGTCCTCGCCGGGGCTTTGCCCCGGCTGCGGAACTCGCCAGAGACCGACACCGCAAATCGTCGCTCGGGCTGCGGAACTCGCGGCGGACCTCGCCGGGTCCGGCGCCTCACGCAAAACAGAAGACAAACACACATGCCATCCAGGTAGAAGGAGTGAAGACCTATGTTCTGCAATCAGTGTGAACAGACCAGCAAAGGGGTCGGATGCACGACTGTGGGGGTGTGCGGGAAGACCGGTGAGGTCGCGGCGCTGCAGGACCTCGTGCTGCATCAGCTGAAAGGGATCGCGGCGATCGCGGTCGCGGGAGCGAAGGTCGGCGTTGTCGACCATGACGCCGACGTGTACACCACGCAGGCGCTCTTCACGACGGTCACCAACGTCGACTTCGATGCCGAGCACCTGGCGGGCGTCATCCGCGAGGGAGCGGCAGTGAAGGCGTCGCTGCTCGCGGAGGTCGAAGCCGCCGGTGGCGTTGTGGATGCGAGCGATCCGTCGGTCGCGTTTGGGCCGTCGAATGACCTCGCGGAGCTTGTCGCGCAGGGCGAAGCCGTGGGGCACTTCTCGGACCGCAGGCGTGACGAGAACGTGCAGGCGCTGCAGCAGACTGCTGTCTACGGGCTCAAGGGCATCGCGGCGTACGCGGACCACGCGCGTGTTCTCGGCCACGAGAACCCGGACGTGTACGCGTTCATGCACGAGCTGCTAGCGGCGCTCTCGGACACCAGCCTCGACCTGAACGCGTGGGTGGCACTTACGCTCAAGACGGGCGAGGTCAACCTGTGGGTCATGGAGCTGCTCGATGCGGCGAACACCGGCGCGTACGGGCACCCGGTCCCCACGTCGGTCCCGCTCGGCCATCGCCCGGGCAAGGCGATCGTCGTCTCGGGCCACGACCTCAAGGACATCAAGGAGCTGCTGGAGCAGACCGAGGGTCTCGGCATCGACATCTACACGCATGGCGAGATGCTGCCGGCGCACGGCTACCCGGAGCTCAGGAAGTACCCCCACTTCTACGGACACTACGGCACCGCGTGGCAGAACCAGCGCAAGGAATTCGATGCGTTCCCGGGCGCCATCCTCATGACCACCAACTGCATCCAGAACCCGCGCGACACGTACGCGGATAACATCTTCGCGACCGGCCGAGTAGCGCACCCGAAGGCGATCCACGTCGACAACGGCGACTTCCAGGCCGTCATCGACCGCGCGCTCGCGATGCCCGGCTTCACCGACGAGTTCGACGGCGGCTCTGTGATGGTCGGCTTCGGCCGCAACGCGGTCCTCTCGGTGGCCCCCACGGTGATC
>CAZGNF010000014.1:6432-7418 GCA_964527045.1 uncultured Coriobacteriaceae bacterium
ATCAAGCACTTCTTCCTCGTGGGCGGTTGCGACGGCGCCAAGCCGGGCCGCAGCTACTACACCGACTTCGTCGAGGAGGCACCGGCCGACACGATCGTCCTCACGCTCGCATGCGGCAAGTTCCGCTTCTTCGACAAGCAGCTGGGCGATATCGGCGGCATCCCGCGCCTGCTCGATGTGGGCCAGTGTAACGACGCGTACAGCGCCATCAAGATCGCCGTCGCGCTTGCCGAGGCGTTCGAGGTCGGCGTGAACGAGCTGCCGCTCTCGATGATCCTGTCGTGGTACGAGCAGAAGGCCGTCGCGATCCTGCTGACGCTGCTCCACCTCGGCATCACCGACATCCGCCTTGGGCCCACCCTGCCGGCGTTCATCACGCCCGCGGTGCTCCAGGTGCTCGTGGACACGTTCGACATCAAGCCGATCGGCGCCACCGCTGCCGAGGACCTCGCAACGATCCTGGGCGCGGCGTGAGCGAGATCGAGCCTGTAGCGACTCCGGAGACGGCGGCCCCATCGCGGGGCCGCCGGATCCTCCGGCGTGTCCTGCTCGGCATCGGGTGGAGTGTGGCCGCCCTGGTCGCGCTCGGCATCGTGCTGTATCTCTTCGGCGGCATGTGGGTGCGCACGCCCGAGATGCGCTCGGCGTACGACCAGTTGGTCGCGAGCGGCCAGCAGCCAGCCATCGAGCGTGCGCTCGTCGTGCCGATTCCGGGGTGCGTGTGCCACAGCGACGACCCGGTACTGCAGGCGCAACACTCCACGCGGCACATCCGCGATTGCATGACCTGCCACTAGCGCCCCATGCAGAGTCGCGGTGTAAGCTTAATGGAGGTGTCCGCCCCGGCCGAGGAGTGACGTGCTCAAGCGGGTTCGAGAGCTGCTTCTGATCGCCGCCGCGGTCGGTCTCGCGCTGCTCGCGTTCACGATGGCCGCCCACGCGTCGTTTGCAGTTGGACCGGTGACCGTCGGCGCGGCGTTCCACCC
>CAZGNF010000014.1:7428-16929 GCA_964527045.1 uncultured Coriobacteriaceae bacterium
GTTCCACCCGGGCGTTGGCCGCACGACGCTCGCGCTGCCGCCGTTCGGCTCCATCGATGCGCGTACGCATGACGCACCGATGCGCGTGGAACTGCGTCTCGAAGACGTCGTCATCTCCGAGATTCAGCAGTGGGTCGCCGAGGGAGTGCCCGATGGTGACACGATCGACACGCTGCGCTCACAGCTCATGTCGGGTCTCAGGCTGACGTACGCGCTCGGAATCCTTGCTGCTGCGCTCGTGTGCGGACTCGTGCTCCTTGCGTCACGGATGAAGCCCAAGCGTGTAGCTCTGGTCGTAGGCACGCTCATCTCGGCACTGGTGCTGGTGGGCGTGTGGGGAGCGCTTGCCTTCGACGAAGGCGCGTTCGCACAGCCGACGTATCGGGGAGCGCTCACCTACGCGCCGGGATTCGTGTCGACGGTGCAGGAGCGGCTCGTCACCGTCGGCGAATTGCGGGAGAAGGTTCGCGCCGTCGCCGGCGACCTTGCGTCCTACTACGGCACGTCGCAGGTCTTCGCTTCAGGCGGGGCGATGCCCAACACCATCCGCGTGCTGCATATCTCGGACACGCATCTGGACCCCGTGGGAGGGGAGCTTGCCATCCAGCTCGCCGAGGCGTTCGATGTCGCCTTCGTGCTCCACACCGGCGACATCAACGTGTACGGAACCTCGTTCGAGGCTTCCGCTGCGGTCGCTGCGCTCGATGTATCCCGACCGCTCGTGTTCGTGCCGGGCAATCACGACTCGCCGGCGGTAGCGGCTGCGCTCCGGACGCTCGGCAACGTCACGGTGCTGGAGAACACGTCGACCGTCGTCGCCGACCTGCGCGTGTTCGGCGTGCCCGATCCCGTCAGCCGCGACTTCAGCATCGAGCCCGACAGACAGCAGATGGAGCTTCTGGCCGAGAAGGCCGCGACATCGCTACGCGAATCGATCGCGATTGACGGGCTCACGCCCGACATCATCGCGCTCCACAACCCGGCAATGCAGAAGCCGTTCGCGGGACTAGCGCCGATCGTGGTGAGCGGGCACACGCACACACCGTCGTTGACCTTCAAGGACGACACCTGGTGGCTCAATGCCGGGACGACCGGGGGAATCGCATTTGGCGGCGCTGTAGGCGCGCAGACGGCCTACTCGGCAGCGGTGCTCTACTACTCGGAGGCTTCTCCGCATCGCCTGGTCGCAATCGACCGCATCGAGGTCAACGGTGCAACGCGCGAGACCTCGCTCAAACGTACGACGATCGGTGCCGAGGTGACCCCGTAGCGCGCATGCCCTGAACCCTGCGTCATGAGCTCGCCCCTGCGGTATCATTACCGGAGGAACGCTCGCGCCGTCGCATGGCGCGCCGACACCGCCGCTACCGCTGGAGGAGCGATGCCGCAGCTCATCGAGCACGTGCAGCACCTTGCCGAGACGATCGGCCCGCGCCCGGCGACCACCGATGCCGAGGTAGAAGCCGCCAATTACATCGACGACGTCTTCCGTGCACGCGGCCTTGAGGTCGAGCATCAGGAGTTCGACTGCCCGCGCACGTACGCGTGGGCGTACGTCGTGTACCACCTGCTCACGCTCGGCGCCGCCGTTCTGTCGCGCTGGTTCGGCTGGCCGGCGTTCCTGCTCGCGGTCGCCTCGGCGGTGCTCATGTGGTTCGACCTGGACACGCGCTGGGGACTCAGCAACCTCATGCCGAAGGGGCCGAGCCAGAACGTCATCGCCCGGCATATTCCGAAGGTGCGACGCAACGAGCGCACCAAGCGCGTCGTGATCGTGGCGCACTACGACTCCGCGAAGTCATCGCTGGCGTTCAGCCCGGGCATGGTGAAGAACTTCGGCCTCACCTTCGCGCTCATGAAGTGGCTCACCTTCATCACACCGGTCGTCATCTTCGTCTCTGCGCTGCCCTGGACGAAGGGCTGGAAGCCGTGGAGCTGGTACGCAACGCTCGCCGTCGCCGCGTACCTGCTCATCCCGCTGCTCATCAACGTCCATCGCGAGCTGTTCATGCACGCCGTCGACGGCGCGAACGATAACGCCTCGGGCGTTGCGGCGATGCTCGGCGTCATGGAGCTCACGGTACCGGAGCCCGAATCCGAGCCCTCGCGCTACGTCCAGGAACCGCCCGTGCGGCGCACTCCCGAGGCCGCGATCGAGGCCGATGTCGTGCTCGATGACGCGCTGCTCTCGTACACGCCCATCGCACCTGCCGAGGACGAGATCCGTCGTTCCTCGCTCGGCAGTTTCGGCGATGTCGACTGGGATGCCGAGGAGCCCCCGCGGCCGTCCACCGGCCAGTCGAGCTTCGACCTCGGCGACACCGCCGGCTGGGATGTGCTTGCCGATGAGCCCCGGCCGGTCACGCCAGCGCCGTCGCCGGCGCCAGCAGAGCCTGAGCGCGCCGAGAAGCACGGGCTTCGTGATTGGCTTGGCCTTGGCGGCAGTTTCGATGCCCGTCGAGAAGGCAAGCGGATCGGCCACTGGGAGAACTTCAGCGACGAGGACGATGAGGACGGCTTCGGCCTCAAGGGCGGAACCGCAGGAGAGGCTGCGTTCGAGTCTCCGGAGTTCGCCGCGAACGAGGCGGCCCGCATCAGGCGCCGCGTCACGACCGGCATCGACCGCGCTCTCACCGAGAAGGAGGTGTGGTTCGTCGCAACCGGTGCCGAGGAAGTTGGCACGTGTGGCATGCAGGCATTCCTCAAGGAGTACGAAGAGGACCTGCGCGACGCGCTCATCATCAATCTCGACAACCTCGGCACGGGCGCGCTCCACTGGGTCACGAGCGAGGGCATGGCGCGCCGGTACCACTGCGATCGCCGGCTTGCCTCCTCGGCCAAGCGTGTTGCCCGAGAAGAGGAGCTGCCGGTGCGTGGTAGGGAGTACCGCGGTCTGTCCACCGATGCAACGCCGGCGCTTGCCCGTGGGTTCAAGGCCATGAGCGTGATGGCATTTGATATCAACGGGCGTCTGCCCAACTGGCACTGGCGATCAGACACGACCGACAACGTGAATCCGGAGAACCTGGAACTTGCCGCGACCTTCGTGGCGAAGCTGATCCGCGAACTCTAGCCATCACGGCAGCGTGCTACACTCAGTCGTCGCGCGTGCCCTGCCGGGGGCGCTACTGGTACGGAGGGTCGTTTGAAGCAAAGTAAGCTTGCGAAGGCGTTCGCTCGCACCGCGGTCGTCTCGTGGCGTGAACATCCCACCCAGTACGATATCGAGGCCCTGCGCGGCAACATCGAGCGCGTGGGTCTCGTCATCCGTGTGCGCTGGGCGATCGTCGCCGCACTCGCCGTCTTCTCGGTGGTCGCCGCGTATGTCTACGCGCAGGAAGTGCCGTTCCGGCAGTTCGTGCAGAACATGACCATCCCGGCGTTCGCGCTCTGCTTCGTCATGAGCTACAACACCTTCTACCAGATGACGTACCGCAAGGTCGGTAACGTCGCTTTCCTCAATCAGGCGCAGCTCATCTTCGACATCATCGTCACGTCGATGCTCGTCTACTACAGCGGTGGCGTGTACTCGTGGTTCTCCTCGATGTACCTGCTGTTCATTCTTGAGGGCGCGTTCATCTTGCCGAAGAAGTGGCACGTGTGGATGCTCGTGGTGCTCTCGATGGTGCTCTACGGTTCCGTCGTCGGTGCCGAGTACCTTGGCTGGATACCGCATGTGGACATGCCGTTCGTGACGAACCATCTGCAGTCGAACGCCACCTACGTGATGGTCCGCTATCTGTGGAAGATCACGATGTACGGTGGTGCGGGCACCATCGGCATCCTGATGATGCAGCGCATTCACCTTCGCGAGAAGGAGCTGCGCGAGAGCTCGTTTGTTGACGAGACCACCGGTCTGTTCAACCGCCCGTACTTCCACCGCGTGCTCTCGAATGAGATCGAGCGCGCGCGTCGCGGCGGTCGGGATCTGGCGATCATGATCGCCGACGTGCACAAGTTCGCCGAGCTCAACCGGGTCTTCGGCCTTGATGTCGGCGACGAGATCCTGGCTGCTTTGGGAGGCGTGCTCCGCGAGGTCTCTTACGATGAGAGCCTCGATGAGGCGCACGAGCTGCACGTTGCATGCCGTGTGGGCGGCGAAGAGATGGCGATCATCGTGCCGCAGTACTCGCGATTCGACGGCGAGATGGCGCCGGTTCGCGAGCGTGCGACCGCGATGGCCGAGGCGTTCCGCTCGCGCGTCGAGGCCATGCGCGTGCGTGGTCTGAGCGTGACTGTGAGCGTCGGTGTCGCGGTGTTCCCGGACGACGGCGACACGTTTGACACGCTCGTCGACGCCGCGGACCACGCGCTCTTCGAGGCATCCGCCGCTGGTGGCAACCGCGTCGTCAGCGCTTCTGACCTTGTCGCGGATGACGCGGACGACGAGCTGTGAACGCTGCGCCAAACCGCCGTCACGCGTTAGTGGCAGTCGCTGCCACGTTGGTTGCACTCGGACTTTCCGTTTCGCTCCTGCTGATGCCGTGGTTCACGTATGTCGCTGTTCCGCCGTCCGGTGCGATGACCCTCACCGGTCTCTCTGAGGGTGAAGTACGTGATGTTGCCGAGCAGGTCCGCTACTTCGTAACCCACAGTAACGCGCCAGCGTTGCCTGCGACGATCGACGGCAGACCCGGGTTCGATGAGTCAACAGTCGCGCACCTCATTGACGTGCGGAAGGTCATCATTGCCGCCCGTTGGATCACGCTGCTGGCTACGATCCTGCTCGGTGTCGTCGCTGCCGAGGCGCTGTCACGCGGTGAGCTCAAGGGCGTGTCCGGCGGCCTCAGGACCGCAGGCTGGACCTCGGGTGGGATCGTCGTGCTGATGGGCGTTGTGGGCGTGGTCGATTTCGACAGCTTCTTCTCGGCGTTTCACGGAGTGTTCTTCAAGGCGGGCACCTGGACGTTCCCCTCAGATGCGATGATCATCCGCGTTTTCCCGCTGCCGTTCTGGACCATCGCCGCCGCTTCGTGGGCCGCTGCGACGCTGCTTCTTGCGGCCGTGCTCGTATGTGCGGGCGTTGTGGGTAAAAGGGTCTCAAAGGACCTGCCCGTCAATTAATGTTCACAAAGCGTCGAATACATGTACACTCTCCTTCGGGGACTGTTTTCCACAGTGGGTTTTTGCCCCCGGTCGGGGGGCTGGGGTTGTAGGATCCGTCGCGTAATGGAGGTGAGCGGTCTAGTGGCTGCCAAAGAAGGTTATTGCGTGAAGTGCAAGGAGAAGCGCGAGATCAAGGACGCGCAGGCGATTACGATGAAGAACGGCCGTCCGGCCACGCAGGGCACATGCCCGACGTGCGGGACCAAGATCTTCAAGATCGGTAGCAACTAGCACTTCGCGATTGCACGAACGTCGCTCGGGCACCGCTTCCCTTCTGGGACGGTGCCCGTTCGCATTCCTCGGCTACACGCACCTAACGCCGAGCCTGAGGAGGCGCGAGATTGCCTATTGACGCTACTATGGGGCAGGAATAGTCTGCTGAAATGCTTTCATTCAGGCGGAGCTGGATCGCGGGTCCGCGAACTGGGGGTCACAGGCAGTGAATATCGTCGTCGTGGGATGCGGGCGCGTCGGATCGCAGCTCGCAACGCTCCTCTCGGTCGAGGGGCATAACGTCGTCGTGATCGACCGCGACGAAGAGGCATTCAGGCGTCTCGGCAGCACCTTCAACGGCGTGACGATCAAGGGTCTCGGCTTCGACGAGGAAGTGCTCGAGGAAGCCGGCCTACGCGAGGCCGACGCGTTCGCCGCGGTCACCAACCTCGACAACACGAACCTCATGGCGGCCGAGGTCGCCCGCAAGCTCTTCGGCGTGAGGCATGTCGTCGCGCGTCTCTATAACCCCGTGCGCGAGCGCACCTACCAGCAACTCAACCTCGATTACGTTTGCGGCACCACGCTTGTCGCCGAAACGCTCATGGAGAAGATCAAGTCCGGACACGGCCACCACCTCAGCACGGTCGGTGACGTCGAAGTCATCGAGTTCAAGTGCTCGGAGCACGCCGAGGGCAAGCGCATCCGCGATATCGAGATCGATCACGGATTCCGGATTGCTGCAGTTCTGCGTGGAGCATCGACGTTTATTCCGAAGGAAGAAACCATCGTCAAGTCCGGTGACATCATGGTCGCCGCGGTCAAGGACGAAGCCTTCGGCAGAGTCGCTCGATACATGGAGGAGTAGCCGTGTACGTCGTGGTCAACGGAGGCGGCAAAGTCGCCTCATACCTGGCTCGCACGCTGCTGGAGGGCGGTCATTCTGTTGCGCTCATCGAGAAGCGCGAGGATGTCGTCCATAAGCTCTCATCGGAGCTGCCAGGAAGCCCGCTCATCATCCAGGGCGACGGGTGCGATGCGGCATACCAGGAAGATGCGGGCGTATCTCGGGCAGACGTCTTCGTAGCGGCGACCGGTGACGACGATGACAACCTTGTCTCGTGCCAGCTCGCAAAGGTTGCCTTCGGCGTTCCGCGTACGGTCTCTCGCGTCAACAACCCCAAGAACGAGCGCATCTTCAATGCGCTTGGCATAGAGGCCATCTCGTCGACCACGATCATCTCCCGGATGATCGAGGAAGAAGCGACGATCGGCGACATCCGGACGCGCACCAGTCTTCGCCGCGGGAGCATGGCGATCGTGGAGATCGAGCTGCCGACGGACCGCTGTGTGGTATGCGGCAAGCAGGTCGCCGCGCTCAAGCTTCCCGTCGACTGCATTCTGGTGGCCCTGATTCGAAACGATGAGGTCATCACCGTTCACGGCAACACGGAACTCGACGCAGGTGACGTCGTCATCGCCTTCACCAAGACCGAGCATGAAGCCAAGCTCAAGCGGGCGCTCACGGGGGTATAGGTCGATGGCACAAAACACGCACGCCGAGCGCGGTCTCACGCGCCTCGAGCGGTGGCCCCTCTACATTGGCGGCATTCTTACCGAGGCGTTCTACGTGCTCGTGCTGACAGGCGCGGCGCTTCTCATGGCAGTGATCGCGATGGCGATCTGGCGATGATCCTCCGTCCGCGGAAGCAGGACCATCTGCTCATCGGCAAGTACACCGGCAAGATCGTTACCGGCGTCGGTCTGCTGATGGTCATCCCGCTTGTCACGTCGCTCGTCTTCCAAGAGTGGGACACGGCTGTCGATTTCGTCATCAGCATCTCGGCGTGTCTCATCTTCGGTCTCGTGACCCAGCTGCTCTGTCGTACCGAGCGGGATCTGAACTGGAGCCACGGTCTTGTCGTCGCCTCGGGTTCTTGGATTGTCGCTACCGCGCTCGGCGCCTTGCCGCAGTGGCTCTCGGGTCACGAAGGTTCGTATCTGGACGCCATGTTCGACGCGATGAGCGGCTACACCACGACGGGGCTGTACCTGCTGCAGGATCTCGATCACATCTCCCACGGTCTCAACATGTGGCGCCACGTCCTCACCTATGCAGGCGGGCAGGGAATCGTGGTCATTGCGCTCACGTTCCTCTTCAAGGGAACGGCCGGTGCCTACAAGGTGTACGTCGGCGAAGGCAAGGACGAGCGGCTGCTGCCCAACGTGGTCCAGACGGCGCGCGCCATCTGGCTCGTATCGCTCACATGGCTCGTGGTCGGTACAGCCGCGCTCTTCGGCACCGGCCTTCTGCTCGGCCAGGAGCCGGTGCGTGCGTTCCTGCAGGGGCTCTGGGTGTTCATGGGAGCATGGTCGACCGGCGGCTTCGCGCCCCAGTCGTACAACACGTTCTGGTTCCACTCGCTCACGTACGAAGTGCTGAGCATGATCATCTTCATCGCGGGATCGCTCAACTTCGCTCTACACTGGGCACTGTGGACCGGCAATCGCAAGGAGATTCGTCGCAATGTCGAGACCGTGAGCTTCACCGTGACGCTTATGGTGACAACGCTGATCGCGACGTTCTGGCTTGCGAAGTCCGGCGTTTACCCCGACGCGATGTCGCTCTTTCGTAAAGTCTTCTACCAGCTAGCCTCCGGACACACCACAACCGGTTTCTCGACGATCTACTCGAAGGCATTCATCAGCCAATGGGGTCCTGTCGGCATGGTCGCGACGACGATCGCCATGGCCATCGGCGCTTCAGCATGCTCGACAGCAGGCGGTATCAAGGGGATACGGATCGGCATCGTCACCAAGGCGTTCCTGCAAGACGTTCGCAGGATGATCTCGCCCGAATCCGCCGTCGTCCGGGCCAAGTACCACCACATTCGCGGCATCTTCCTGGAAGACGGGCTTGTTCGCAGCGCACTCATGATCACCGTCGCGTACCTGACGATGCATGCGCTCACGGCTTTCGTTGGCACGCTCTACGGCTACCCGCTTGTGACTTCCATGTTCGAAGCGGTTTCGGCCGGTTCAAACACCGGCCTGTCGTGTGGCCTGACCGATCCGTCGATGCCGGATCTCATGAAGGCCCTCTATATCTTCGTCATGTGGCTGGGGCGTCTCGAGTTCATGTCGGTGTTCGCCCTCATCGGCTACGCGTTTTCGATCGTGAGGGGCCGCAAGTGAAGCACCGGATGACGATGCGTGCGATTGCCGGCCTTCTGCTGCTGGGCGCCCTCGCGCTGGGCGGATGCACCGAGGCCGATAATCCTTCGGTCAGTCCCAACGAGCCGTCCAGCAGCGGACTTGTCGACGCGCCCAAGGAGTGGGACGGCAAGTCCGTGGACTTCACCGGTGAGGCGATCGGTGAGGCGATGGTCCGAGGCGACAAGGCATGGGTCCACCTTAACGATGACGCGTACTACCTCAAGAACGTCGAGGAGGGCGCACCTCTCGGCGGCTACAACAGTGGTATGGCGGTGTGGGTCGATGCCGCGCTTGCTCGGCAGATCAGGGTCTTCGGCGACTACAAACATGAGGGCGACGTCGCGAAGGTGAGTGGCGTGTTCAACGCCGCATGTGCCGAGCACGGCGGAGACATGGACATTCATGCCGTCTCGCTTGAAATCATCACGAGCGGTCGAGATGCGCAGGATCCAGTGGAGCCCGGCAAGGTGATATGGGCTGCTGTGCTCGCACTGATCGCCGGCGGGCTGTACCTGCTCAACCGCTCATGGGGAGCGTGGGGCCCTGACGGTCGGCGGGACTAGCCGTATCGATTTGCCGCCCGAGCGAGGGCTGTCCTACAATACGCGTCACGATTGCGGACGTAGCTCAGTTGGTAGAGCGAGAGCTTCCCAAGCTCTAGGTCGCGGGTTCGAGACCCGTCGTCCGCTCCAAAGAAACGACCGAAGGCCGCCTGTGGGCGGTCTTTGTGTTTCCGCCCATCAGATGCATGTGCCGCTCGTCGCCAGGCTGCTTTCGCCGCTCCATGCGTGGATGTACGATACCGAACATCAGTTCGATGCCGCTGCCCCTCATCTCCCCGGCGGATCTGCGATCGGGGGTGTGTCATGGGGCGGCGTTTTGTTTCTCAGGCATGGGTGCTGGCGTTTGCGATGCTACTGGTGCCTTCAGTCGCTGTGGCCGGCGAGAGGCTGGAGTGGCCTGTTG
>CAZGNF010000014.1:16939-21789 GCA_964527045.1 uncultured Coriobacteriaceae bacterium
CGCTGGCGTTGCGTTTCGGCGCCGTGTTCTCGTCGGCGGGGAAGCAGTGCACGCATCGCGGCATAGACCTTGAAGCTGAGGCCGGCGAAAACGTGCTGGCCCCAGCCGATGGCGTCGTGACGTTTGCGGGCGAGGTGCCCGCCGATGGCGGCGGGCGTATGGTCGCCGTCACCATCACAACAGCAGACGGTCTGCTCGTCTGCGTTACACCGTTGGATCGCGCGAACGTTCGTCGCGGGGACTCAGTGATTGCGGGAGCCCGATTGGGAGTGCTCGCTCTAGATGGCGATTCCTCGTCGGCAGGTCCCCACGTGCATCTGAGCGTTCGTGAAGCCGGCACGTACATCGATCCGGAGCCGCTGCTTGGGTCGGCAGGCACGGCCGCTGAACCGGTCAGCGCGGCCGCCGGGAGCAGCTCGAGACCGTCTGATGGCCATGCTGACTCCCCGGGACCATCATCCTCGACTCAGTCGAGCGCCAGGACGAGCGCCTCGCCGAGTCGCTACCCGGGCGGTTCGACGCACGTCGAGCCCATGCTCATCCCGGCACAGGTCAACGCGATCCGTCAGGCGTTCTCGGCCCAGATCGGGCGGATGCGCTCAGGTCATGGGCGGATGAGAGCGACCGGATTCGGGGAGCGGACGCTCGCAGACGCCGTGCGCGCGGCTATGCCACGGCCTACCGCCGTCGTTCCTATCGGGAGCGCGGGAGCCGGTCTCCTCGGCATCGCAGCTCTGGGTGCTGTGATCGCGCGCAAGGCTCGGTCTGCGGAAGACATGGTCCGTGCCGGTTTGCGTGAACTGTAGAAGGAAATCGTGGTGTGTCAGAGCCGGGGGTTACACCGTTTGTGGACGCGGCGCGACTCTGGTACACTGCGAAAGCTTCATTTCCTGCTCTGGGCAAAAGCCTTCTTGTCCCAGGGCCGCAGTAGCCCAAGGGAGGTGAACCATTGAAGGCTTACGAACTCATGCTTGTTCTCAACCCCAGCCTCGATGACGAGGCGCGGGAATCCATCCTGGCAAAAACCAGGGCTGTGATCACCGCTGACGGGGGTGTTGTCGATTCCGAGGATGCTTGGGGTAAGCGCCGCCTCGCATTTGAAATCGACAAGCAGACTGACGGCGATTACAACGTTGTCATGTTCCATGCGACCACCGCCGCCATCGCCGAGCTCGACCGCGTCCTGCACATTACCGACCCGGTCATCCGCTTTATGATCCTCCGCCGCGACGACCTGTCCTAAGGTGTTGCACGGATAAGCGGACTTACTCGCGGCATGCGCCGCACAGCGAGGTGGAGAACATGGGCATCAACAGAGTCAACATCACCGGCAACCTGACGCGTGACCCGGAGCTTCGTTCTACGAGCTCCGGCATGAACGTGCTCAAGCTCGGCGTCGCGGTCAACGATCGCCGCAAGAACCCGACCTCTGGTGAGTGGGAGGACGTCCCCAACTTCGTGGACGTCACGGTCTTCGGCGCACGTGCCGAGGCCCTCAGCCGCTTCCTCAGCAAGGGCTCCAAAGTCGCGAGCGAAGGCAAGCTGCGTTGGAGCCAGTGGGAGAACCCGCAGGGCGAGAAGCGATCCAAACTCGAGGTCGTCGCAGACGAGATCGAGTTTCTGAGCTCTCGCGAAGGCGGTTCGGGTGGCGGCGGCAACTACACGCCCCCCTCGGCTCCCGCCAGCAGCTCCGATCTCGATGGTGAAGAAATCCCGTTCTAGAACGCACCACTACTGAGCGCCGGCGGAACCCTCCCGCCGGAAGCTTGTGACACCGGCCATATGGCCGCGAAAGGAGGTTGGACGAACGTGAGCGATTACGCCCGTAAGCCGAAGCGCAAGTATTGCGCTTTCTGCAAGGACCACGCCGAGTACATCGATTACAAAGACGTGAACACGATGCGTAAGTACATGACCGACCGTGGCAAGATCAAGCCGCGCCGCGTTTCGGGCAACTGCGCACAGCACCAGCATCAGCTCTCGACCGCTATCAAGCGCGCTCGTGAGATGGCACTTGTGCCGTACGCGGTTCCGGTAGTGAGCGGAAAGGTCGATGGCAAGCGCGGTCGCGGATAACACCGGGCCGGAGCGTCCGGTTCGTTTGCCGCTCGCCTTGGTGGCGTGCATCTTTGGAGCGTTCGTATCGCTCCTGATGCCGGTCCTTGGCCTGCCGGTAGCCGCTGGCGCGCTTGCATGGTTGTGGTATCGCGGTCAGCGTTCAGCGATGTTCGCTGTCGCGATCGTATCCAGTGGACTGACGTTTGTTCTCAGTCCCGGCGGACCGCTGTTCGTGATTCCGTTCTTGTTCATTGCGGGGCCGCTCGTCGCAGTGCTCGTTCAGCACCGCTCGGTGGCCACCGCCTTGTTCGTAAGCACGGTGCTCATGACGTTGGTGTGGCTCGGCATGTTGGTCGGCGTAGCGACCGTGCAAGGAACGTCGGTAAACGGCTTCATTGATACGGCCACAAAGTCGTTCACACAGCCGGTGCGCGACTCCGTCGTGGGTGACACGGCAGAGGCTCGTGCTTCGCGCGAACAGATCACGGTCCTTGAGACCACGGTCGCGCGGTTATGGCCGGCCAGCATCGTGATCATGAGCTTCTTCACGGCACTCGGTGCGGTCCTGGCGGTTGCGATATCGGCCCGCGCGAGCGGGGTGAGCGTGAAGTCGCCGCCTGAGCTCGACCGTCTGGACTTGAGTCCGCACGTTGTGTGGGGGCTCATCGTAGGCGGCGCACTACTGGCCGCAGACACGTTCCTCGGCGGGTGGCACGGCGGTGTGTTGGGCGCGATCGGAGAGAACACGCTCCGAATCACGCAGTGGGTGCTCTTCCTGCAAGGTGTCGCGGTGTTCGCGGGCCTGTACAAGCGGGCCGGGTTTTCCCCGCTGTCGAAGGCGCTGGGGTATGTCCTCCTCGGAATCACGGAGGCGTTCCTGCCGCTCGTCAGCCTTACCGGCCTGGTGGACATGTTCGTGAACGTACGGAAGCTGCCGAGAGACGGTGCCGTGCAGGTCACGGCTCCCCCGACGGACGCTTCGGACGCGGATTCCGAGGAAGACCGCATCAAGAGGTACTGAACGGTTCGACTGTGTGGCGCGGGTGCGTCCCACAGACTAGAGTGGTAGTTACCGCGCCGCCCGACCTCGGGTCGAGGCGGACGGCACGAACGAGGAGAGACAATGAAGGTCATCCTGCTTTCCGACGTTAAGGGTCGGGGCAACGAAGGAGATGTGATCGAGGTCGCGCACGGCTTCGCGGTCAACTTCCTGCTGCCCCGGAAGATGGCTGTGGAAGCCACGCCCGGTAACCTCAAGCAGCTCGAAGCGCGCAAGCACAACATCCGCAAGCGCGAAGGCGAGCGTCACGAGGAAGCCGAGCGGCTGTCCGCATCCATCGATGGCAAGACGCTCATCATGGAGGCGAAGGCGGGCGATACCGGCAAGCTGTTCGGCTCCATCACGGCCGGTGCCGTTGCCGAGGCGCTCGCAGCGCAGCTCGGCGTTGACGTCGACCGCCGCAAGATCGGCGTGCACGGCCACATCAAGACCGTTGGCGATTTCCCCGTGGAGATTCATCTCTACATGGACGTCGTTGCCGGAATCGTGGTTCGAGTAGTCCCCGAGGGCGGCACCGCTGTTGCGCTTGAGGCTGCTGCGGCCCCCGAGGTCGAAGAGGTCGTTGAGGTCGTTGAGGTCGCCGAGGCAGATGCCGATGTGGAAGCCGAAGAGGCAGCCGTTGAGGTCGAAGCCGAGGTCACCGAAGAGACCGAAGCCGAGTAATACCGCACAGGCACCGCGCGGGCGCTCCAACGGGGGCGCCTCGCGCATCGCCTGGCATGACGGGGGTACGAATGGCGTCAAGCGGCTCGAGTCTGGCGGATCGCGTACCGCCGCATAACCTCGAAGCCGAGCAGTCTCTGCTCGGTTCGATGTTCCTGTCCTCGGAGGCGGTCGAGACATGTCTTGACGCTGTCAGTGAGGACGACTTCTCGCGCTCGGCTCACGCGAAGATCTTCGCCGCTATCAAGTACCTCTATGGCCGAGGCGAGCCCGTCGACCAAATCACGGTCGCCGATCGCCTTCTCGCAACCGGCGATCTTGACGCGGCCGGCGGAAAGCCATACCTGCTCGACATCACCGGCATGGTCCCCACTGCCGCCAACGCCGCGTTCTACGCCGAGATCGTGAAGCGCACCTCGCTCCTGCGTCAGCTTATCGAGGCCGGCACCGGCATCGTGGCCATCGGTTACGAGAACCCTGACGACATCGACGCGGTCATCGAGCAGGCCGAGAAGCGCATCTTCGACGTCACCAACAAGCGCGTCTCAAGCAACTTCCGCGGCATCGACGAGCTCATGAAGACCGGGTTCGAGCAGATCGAGAAGCTCTACGACCGTAAAGAGCACATCACCGGTGTCCCAACGGGCTTTCCGGACCTCGACAAGATCCTTGCAGGTCTTCACGCCGGCGACCTCATCATCCTTGCCGCGCGCCCCTCGGTGGGCAAGACCGCCTTCGCCCTCAACATCGCGGTCAACGCGGCCAAAGAGGGGTATCCCACCGCAGTGTTCTCGCTTGAGATGTCGAGCGAGCAGCTCGTCCAGCGTATCCTGTGCGCCGAGGCGAGAATCGACTCGCAGCGTCTGCGCACCGGCTACCTCAACGACAGCGACTGGCCGGCCATCATGCAGGCCATGGGTCGTCTCGGTGCGGCGCCGTTGTGGGTCGACGACACGCCCGCTATCTCTATCCTTGAGGTCCGCGCCAAGGCGCGTCGCCTCTTCCGCGACAAGCCCCAGGGGCTCATCATCGTCGACTACCTGCAGCTCATGCAGCCGCAGAACCGGCG
>CAZGNF010000015.1:0-21083 GCA_964527045.1 uncultured Coriobacteriaceae bacterium
GAAGTCGGCGGGAGAGAGCGTCGGATAATCGGTAGGCGCCTCGGGCATGAACTCCCAGCCTTGTACGGCAACCGCGATGCCGTCGATGAAGCTGATCTGCTGCTCGTGCTCGAGGTAGTACCAGACCTCGGTGCGCCGCAGAGAGGTCGCGCCGTCTGAATCGGCATCGTCGGCGGGCGCGTACGCGATCTGGAACGCCGTCGGTTCGCCAAGCGTTGTGATGAGTTCCTCTTGCGTGTCCGAGAAACCGGGCCCGTCCGCCGAGGCAGCTGATCCGGGCGTGCATGCGGCGGTGCACGCGCAGCCAAAGACCAGTGAGAGCAGCACGATCGTGGTCACGAAGCGCGAACCGCGAATCCGTAGTCTGTTGTCAGCAGCGCGCATGTTCGCCCCCCGGCTACACGTGCAGATGCCTTCATCATACCCAACCGCTCTGGCGCGGGCCGCAACCGCGGGCCGGAGCAGCGGTGAACCAAGGGCGAGCGCCGAAATCGGCGGCGCAGTGTGCTACCCTCGGCTCGTCATTCGTCTCGTCCCGGGGAGGCACTAATGTCCGAGCTCTTCAGCGCGGAGCGGTATCTCGTGCGGCGCAAGGTCTTCAAGCTTGCCGGCGGCGCTTTCCATGTGTACGACCCACAGGGAGCCGTCGTGGCGTACTCCGAGCAGAAGGCATTCAAGCTCAAAGAGGACATTCGTGTGTTCGCCGATGAGGCCAAGACTCGCGAGCTCCTCACCATTCAGGCACGCCAGATCATGGACTTCTCGGCTGCGTACGACATCACGGATACGACGACCGGCGAGCGCGTTGGCGCGCTGCGGCGCTGCGGTGGCAAATCGATTCTGCGCGACGAGTGGACGGTGCTCGATGCGAGCGAGACCCCGGTGGGCACCATCATCGAGGACTCCATGGGCTACGCGCTCATCCGGCGGCTGCTCACGAACCTCGTGCCACAGAAGTACGACGTCTTCTTCCCGGATGTCACGACCGGTCAGAAGATCGCGAATATGGATCAGCAGTTCAACCCATTCGTCTACAAGCTCGACGTCGATCTCTCAACGGACCCGTCGAAGCGCTTTGACCGGCGACTGGCGATCTCGGCCGCGATCCTGCTCGCCGCTATCGAAGGACGGCAGAACTAGCGCTTTGGCGAACGTCGACTATCCGACCGACCCTCACGGGAACCCCGCGCTCTGTCACGAGTGCGGCGGTCTGTGTTGCGCGCTCTATCTCGCCCACGATGAGAACGGCGAGTACATCGGTGAGGGTTGGTTGCCCGAGTACATCGAGCTGTGGCTGGACCGGTTCGTGACGAGCGGCGCGTTGCGGCTTACAGAGAACGTGTATGCCGCAGGCGAGCCAGGCGTCGAGCCGCTGCATGACCCACGCTTGAGCCACCTTCCCGGCCCCGAAGGCGCCGCCTACCGAGCGACGCTTCCCGAGTGGGTCGACACCCGCAAGTGCCAGTTCTGCCATCCCGAGACGGGCTGCCTGTTGCCGCACGAGTACCGCGCTCCCATCTGCGGCGAGTACCGCTGCGAACTCTGGGCGACGGAGGACTCGTGAATGCGCTTGCGGTCGCGGCGTCGGGCTTCGGCTTCGGTGCGGGCCTCATCATCGCTATCGGCGCTCAGAACGCCTTCGTGCTGCGGCAGGGGCTGCTTCGGCGCTACGTCTTCGAGGTCGCGCTCACATGCGCGCTCGTCGACGCGGCGCTCATCACCGCAGGTGCTGGCGGCGTCGGCGCGCTCATCGCCGCGCACCCGACGATCACCGCAGTCGCGGCATGGGGCGGTGTCGCGTTCCTCGGCTTCTACGGGGCCCGATCGTTCTACGCCGCGCTCAGGCCTTCAGCGCTCAAGGCCGAGCAGGCCGGGGCCGAGCCTGACGAGACCTCGCGCGGAGCGGTCATCGCCGCGACTCTGGCCGTGAGCCTGCTCAATCCGCACGTGTACCTCGATACGGTCGTGTTGCTGGGGAGCGTCGCGGCGCAGTACGGCAGCGACGTCCGCGTCTTCTTCGCACTTGGGGCGATGTGCGCGTCGTTCGTATGGTTCTTCTCGATCGCGTACGGAGCCCGGTTGCTTGCTCCGCTGTTCGCACGACCGGTCGCGTGGCGAGTGCTCGATGTCCTTGTAGGCTGCGTGATGTGGTGGATTGCTGCCTCGCTGGCACTCGGGCAACTCGGCTTCTGACGTACACTGACCGTATGAGCACCGTATTCATCGACGCCGACGCCTGTCCTGTCACCCGTGAGGCGATTTCCATCGCCCGGGCTCACGGGATGTCGGTCGTCCTCGTGGCAAACGGCACCCAGAACCTCGAGCGTCACACGATGCGTAACGGTGTCGAGGCCATCCAGGTCTCCGGTGGGAGAGATGCCGCGGACTTCGTGATCATCGAGCATCTGCAACCCGGAGACGCGGTCGTCACACAAGACACCGGCCTCGCTGCGATGGTGCTTGGCAGGGGAGCGCGCGCAATCGGTCCACGCGGCCGCATCTTCCACCTCGCGACCATCGACGCGGAGATGGAGGTCCGCCACGCCGAGCAGAAGCTCAGGCGCGCTGGCGGGCGCACCGGCGGCCCGTCGAAGTTTACCGAGGAAGACCGCGAGCACTTCAGCGACAGGTTCGAGTGGCTCCTCGCCAATCCGGACCGCCGCTAGCTTTCAGTGCGTCTGGGCAGGCCTGCAGTGGGTAACTATTGTTACGAACTCGTCCACGCGCCCGCAGAGCACCTCGTCACAAACGCCTCCGCGCGGACATCCGTTACGGGATACAGGAGGTATCCGATGCGACTAGAAGGTAAGGTAGCTGTCATCACGGGCGCGGGTTCTGGCATGGGTCGCGCCATGGCCGTGAGGTTCGCCGCCGAGGGCGCGAAGGTAGTCGCCGCCGACTGGCACCAGGAGTCGCTTGATGAGACCGTCGCCATGGTGACGGCAGCGGGTGGGACCGCAATCGGCGTGCAGGGCAATGTCGCCGACCAAACTCAGGCCGAGGCGATCATCGATGCCGCAGTAGCCGCGTACGGCACGGTCGACGTGCTCTGTAACAACGCTGGCGTCATGGACATGAATCAGGGCGCAGCTGAGCTCACCAACGAAATGTGGGATCGCGTTCTCGGTATCAACCTGACCGGTCCGATGTATCTCACTCGCAAAGTACTTCCGGTGATGCTGGGCGCGGGCGGTGGGGCCATCATCAATACGGCCTCGGTCGCCGGTGTCGGCGGCGGTGCGGCCGGGCTGGCGTACACCGTGTCGAAGCATGGGCTGGTGGGTCTCACGAAGCAGACTGCTTTCCGTTACGCGCAGGAAGGTGTCCGCTGCAATGCGATCGCTGCCGGTGCCGTGGAGACGAACATCATGCAGAGCGTTGACGCCACCAAGATGGATCCGGCCGGCTCAGCGCGGTGTCAGACGTACTACGCAGCGATTCCCGGCCAGCTCAAGCCTGAGGAGATCGCCAATCTCGCGCTCTTCCTCGCGAGCGATGAGGCCACCAAGATCAACGGTGCTATCATCCCGGCAGACGCTGGCTGGCTGAGCGCGTAGCTTCGTTCGGTTGTCCGAACCGAAGGGTCGGGTGTGCGTTGCCCGACCCTTCTTGGATGCTAGAATCCTTCCAGGGAGTTAACGGTTGTGCACCGAGGGAGGACGTTATGAGCGACCAGCCGGACGCAAACGCACCAGTCTATCCGCCAGCTGCAGCGCAGCCGCCAGTCCAAGCCGCGCCAGTGCAGGCGCCTCAGACAGCCAAGAAGAAGCGCAAGGGTCGCGGCTGCCTGATCGCGTTGCTTATCGTTCTCGCACTGGTCGTGGTTCTCGTCGTTGGCGGCATGCTGTTCGTCAAGAACGCGGCGAAGCCCAAGGACCTCGGCGTCACCTACACCGAAGCCGACTACTGGAGCGCGATGGCGAAGGCCGGCGTTGTGGTGAACGAAGTGCCCGAGGGCGAGACCTGGGAGAAGACCGACGTCGTCTACTCGGGAAGCAAGCCGATCGATGAGACGTTCACCGCCGCCGAGGTGTCGGCGATGTTCGCGTATAGCCACCAGGGCGGCTGGCCCGTCAGCAACGCGCAGGTGCGGTTCACCGGCGGAGATGGCGTCGAGCTGTCGGCAAGCATCGACTACGCGGGAACGAGCTATCCGGTGTACGCCAAGGCCAGTGCTGCCATGAGTGGCGCGAGCATCAGCGGATCGCTCCAGGAGGCCGAGGTACTCGGCGTGACCGTGCCGAGTCAGTACTTCGGCGCGGGTGAGAGCTACGCGCTCGGGTTCATCAACTCACGACTTGCGCGTGTAACAGGACTCAACATCACGACCGCCGAGGTAACTTCGGAGGGGTTGCACCTGGTTGGTACCGTGCCGGCAACCGCGGAGCGCGTGCCCCGCTAGCGACCCTGGAAACCAGCAGCGATATGCGAGCCGTCGCAGAACGGCTTGTTCTTCGACGTACCGCACCGGCAGAGCGTGGCTCGGTTGCGCACTTCATATGCCGTGCCGTCAGCGGATTCGATCGGGATGCCGCCCCGGACCCAGACCGCGCCGCTCACGCCGAGATGCGGGTCTTCGATCAACCAAATCGATGGCTCGAAGTGCGGCTCGTGCGGCGTGAGTGTCTCGGCGTCACACGTGACGTAACGACCAGACGGACACAGCCCGGCCTCTTCTTCAACCAGGACAAGCGTCTCGGGCTCGTCACAGCGGTTGATGAGGTTCCAGAGGCCGCCCGCGCGATCGCAGAAGCGGGCCTCGGCACAGAGCTTGCGCGCGTCGAGCAGCTTGAGTCCGGGACCGGTCGTGCACACGGCCTGCTCCGTGAAGGCAGTGCGCTCGGCGACCTCGGTGCCGTCGAACCCGACCGAGAAGTGCGAGCCGTCGCAGAGCGGCTTATTCGACGACTGACCGCAGCGACAGAGCGCATACGTCTCGCCGGTCGGGATACGCTCCAGTTCGCGCCACGCGACTGATTCGCCGGCTTCGTTCACCACGATCTCGCCTCGGAAGAGCGGCACGCCGCCGCGCACGATATACGGGCCATCGTGGCTCACGGTGATCCTCATGCCTGCCGTGCTGTCGCTCACACGAATCGCCTCCGAGAAGATGCCTTCTGTGTGCATTCTAGCGCGGAACGCCCCTGGACACGCCGTCTGTCGCCTGCCTCTTGATACTTCGGAGCACCTGGCCGATTACTCCAGTGAGATTCGAACATGAGAGCATGGAGTGTTAGATGAGCATGTACCCCGGACTGACTGAGCTTCAGAGGGAAGCGCTGTGGAAGTGGCGCTGGCTGGGAGTCTCCAAAGGCACGCCCGCGTTTCAGGCAACGCTGCTTGTGCTTGAGATCGCGGCATTCGCGCTCGCCATCACTGCGGTCACCTGGATGTAGACGAACGCCAAAGCGAAGGGGCGGCCCCGTTGGGTCGCCCCTTCTTCATGTTTGGATGCGTGAGCTAGAGGCCGAGCATCTGCGAGAAGACCAAGAGCGGAAGCGTCTTCACCGCTGCGCTACTCCCGAACACGTAGCTCGCGCCGACGCTGGGCGGCGATCCTGCATCGTTGAAGAAGTCGGTCTTGCCTGACGGCAGCTGGAGGTAGACATCGTAGATGTACGGTGACGGCGACTCCTTGGGAGTGAGCAGGATCGGGAACCCGTTGATGCCGCACATGACACCACCGGACAAGGCATCTGGGAAGTTCTCGCCCGACGCGAGGCCAAGATGCGCGGTCGAAAGGGGATAGAGCCCCGTGGAAAACGCGGTCGTGCCGATAGTGGTGCCGTCGCGCAGACCGGGACCCTTCTTGTCGCATGACCAGAGCGCGATCTCCTTGGCGGTCTCGTACCGGTTGGCACCGGCGATTCGCAAGACGTGGTCCGCGCCGCCGGCGTACGCAGCACACTGGTTGAACACGTTGTCGCTCACCACCGCACTGCTGCCGACGATGATGATGTCGGTGACTCCGATGTCCCCGAGCGCGTCGATAGTGTCGGCGCGCAGGGCGTCCTTCGGCGTCAGTAGGATCGGCGTGCTGTTGTAGACCGCGACCGGCGTGGCGGCCAGAGCGTCGGGGTAGTTGAACGCGTAGGCGATGATCGCGAACCGTCGTGTCCCGTTCATCTGGTACATCTCGCGGGCGATCGCATTCGAGGTCTGGATGCGGTCGTCTCCCGATACGCGCTCAACGGTGATGCCCGGGTTGATGTCCTCGAGTGCCCACACGACCTCGTCCGAGACGGCGGACTTCCCGCCGAGTACATACACGTACTGCGTCCCTGATCTCACGATCTCAGCAGCCACGGTGCTCGGCAGGGAGCCCTGTGGCGTGAGCAAGAGCGACCCGCCGGAGCCATTCGCGTGCACAAGCGGCGCACCCGAAAGCGCGTCCGGGTAGTTCATCGAATTGGCGATCAATATCGCGCGGCCACCTTCAGTCGCCACGGCGCGCGTGGCGAGGCTGACCTTGCTGACCTGAACCGCGGTGCCAACGCGATCCGAGCCGTAGATCCGTTCTGCTATCGTTCGCTGGATCTTGAAGGTGTATGCGCCTGCATGACCGGTGAATCCGGTTGTGCCGCCATGATAGAACGGACGCACGCGAATCCAGTACCTGCCGGCGACCTGCGGCTCGAACCACGCAGACGGGTTGAGGGTGTACCACACGGCATCATCACTACTGGCCAGAGCGCTCGGGTCCAGCCCCCAGCTTGCCGTGACGGGGCTCGCCGCGCTCACGCCATCCGCGTAGACCTCGACGACCAGATCGACGTTGAGATCGAGGCTCTGTGCCTCGACGAGGAACTTCACGTTGTCAATCGCGATCTCGTCCGCATCGACGTCGAGGTAGTACCAGTCCTGGTCAAACGTGTCACCCAATGCGGTGTCGATCGTGTGCGGTTGTGTGAAGAAGCCGGCGCCCTCGGCCGGAACGTACGCGGTCAGCGGATTGGCCCAACCCACGGCTTGGGTGCCGTCATTCTCCCACCAGTCGGCTGGCGCGCTGTTTGCGGTCGGCTGGATACTGGCGACGTGCGGCAACTTCGCACCTCCCGCGAGTCCGGCTGCGGGCGCGACCACGAACGAGAACGTGATCAGCATGGCGAGCGATGCTCGCGTCCAACGCTTACTCATTGCCCCATCAACTCCCCGAGTCGATATGGCGCCCCCCAAAGGCGTCTATCCCATCACAGTACTCCTTCTGAACCCGGGAGATAACGTGCGCTATCCGTACCTCCCGGCAAGCGCTGTTTGCCGTGTATACTTGCGACCACGCGGCTCCGGTCGCGCGATGGCAGGGACGCGAGAGGGGTTCACATGACCGAGAATCGAATCGGCGCCAAACTGACCACCCTGCGCGAGGCACTCGGCCTCTCGGCCGAGCAGCTCGCCGAGCGAAGCGGCACCGATGTTGGCACAGTGACGCAGCTGGAGAGCGGCGCAATCGCGCCCTCGCTCGCTCCACTCATCAAGCTCACACGGGCGCTCGGCGTCCGTCTCGGCACACTACTCGATGACGACGCGAACGTCGGGCCTGTTGTGACCCGCAAGGGCGAGGTCGAGCAGGTCGCCCGTCTCAAGAGCCTGGAGACCTCCTCGGATGGTGGCGTTCTCGACTTCTTCTCGCTTGCACCCGGCAAGACGTCGCGCCACATGGAGCCATTCGTGATCACGGTGAACCCGGCCGATGCCGGCAACCACAAGCTGTCATCGCACGAGGGCGAGGAGTTTATCTACGTCCTCGAAGGTCGCATCGAGATCGAGTACGGCAAGGACCTGCTCCTCCTCGATGCGGGCGACACCATCTACTACGACTCGATCGTCCCGCACCAGGTGCGCGCGGCGGCTGCGGCTCCTGCGCGCATCCTCGCCGTCGTGTACGCACCGGCGTAGGGGGCTGTCGATGCAGCTGCACACCGACCTCACCATCGGCCAGTACTTCGAGAAGCAGGTGGCCGTCGATCCGGAGCGCGACTTCGTGGTCTATCCCGACCGCGATCTGCGCTGGAGTTATGCCGAGTTCAACGAGCGCGTCGACCAGCTCGCCAAGGGCCTCATGGCAATCGGCATCGGCAAGGGCGATCACGTCGGCATCTGGGCGCGCAATGTGCCCGATTGGCTCACATTCATGTTCGCGACGGCCAAGATGGGCGCCGTGCTCGTGACGGTCAACCCCGTCTACAAGTCGCATGAGCTCGCGTACGTCATCAAGCAGTCGGACATGAAGGCACTCGTGATCATCGACGCGTTTCGCGACGTCGACTACATCGAGATCATCCGCGGCATCGTTCCCGAGGCATCCACGCAGGAGCGCGGCCACCTCGACAGCGCCGAATTCCCGATGCTCAAGTCGCTCATCTACATGGGTCCCGAGAAGCATCGCGGGTTCTACAACGTTCCCGAACTGCTGATTCTTGGTGAGCATATGCCGGACGAGCCGCTTCGCGAGCTCACCGCGTCGCTTCACGCTGACGACACCATCAACATGCAGTACACCTCGGGTACGACCGGCTTCCCCAAGGGCGTCATGCTCACTAGCCGAAACATCCTCAACAACGGGTTCTACATCGGTGAGCGCCAGAAGTTCACCGCCGAGGACCGCGTCTGTCTGCCGGTGCCTCTCTTCCACTGCTTCGGCTGCGTCCTTGGGGTGCTTGCAACGCTCACGCATGGCGGCACGCTCGTGATGGTGGAGAGCTTCGACCCGGTCATCGTGCTTGCGGCGGTGCAGAAGGAACGTGCGACCGCACTCTACGGGGTTCCGACGATGTTCATCGCCGAGCTCGCGCACCCGATGTTCGACATGTTCGACCTGACCTCGCTCCGTACCGGCATCATGGCCGGTTCGCCATGTCCGATCGAGACGATGAAGCAGGTCATCGACAAGATGCACGCATCCGAGATGACCATCGCCTACGGCCTCACCGAGGCGTCGCCGGTCTTCACCCAGACAACCACCGAGGATACCCTCGAGCGCAAGTGCGAGACGGTCGGCCGCAGGCACGACGAGGTCGAGGTGCGTGTGGTCGACCCCGAGACGGGCGAGGATTGCCCGCCGGATGTGCCGGGTGAGTTGCTCTGCCGCGGCTACAACATCATGAAGGGCTACTACAAGATGCCCGAGGCCACCGAGAAGGCCGTCGACAAGGACGGTTGGCTCCACTCGGGAGACCTCGGCACCGTCGACGAAGCCGGGTACTACCGCATCACGGGTCGCATCAAGGACATGATCATCCGCGGCGGCGAGAACATCTACCCGCGCGAGATCGAGGAGTTCCTCTATACGATGCCGGGGGTGAAGGACGTCCAGGTCGTCGGCGTGCCGGATGCCAAGTACGGCGAGGTCGTCGGTGCGTTCATCGTGCGCTCCGACGGAGCCGATATCAGCGACGGTGATGTGCAGGAGTACACGCGGGCGCGACTCGCACGCTACAAGTGCCCCAAGTACGTGTTCTTCGTTGACGCATACCCCATGACGGCGAGCGGCAAGATCCAGAAGTACAAACTCCGCGAGATGGCCGCAGAATCACTCGGCCTCACCGAGGTGAAGGTGTTCGCTAGCGAGGGAGACGGCAAGGTCTAACAGGTGGCCTTACGGCAGCTGTCCCGTTGGGTGGCAGTTGAGGCAGAGGTCGTCGCCGGTCTCGACCAGCATGTTGGCGTTCTCGGTCTCGTGCGGGAAGTTCTGGAATCGAGGATTGGTCGCCCACGCGTTGTTCTCAAAGCCATCCACCTCGGTGGTCCACACGGTGTCCTGGACGACCGTCGCCGTCGTGCCGTCGGCTGAGAGCGTGCCGCAGTTGCGCTTGTCCTCATGGCACTGCTGACAGATCGGCGAGTGGCCAGCGTGCAGCGGGCTTCGTGGATACGTCATCAGCCATGGCGAGCTGTGGTAGTCGGCCTCCATCCACACCGGCGAGGCAGGAATCGGATGTGCCGAACCTTCACCGGCAGGACCTCTGGTCCTCAGGTTGCCGATAGCGCCGATTGCGGCGTTCGCGCTGGTGAGGGCCGTCGGGGCTCCGCCCTCGTACGATCCCCACAGCCCGGGAGGCACCGCATACACTGCGAGCCGGTTGTAGTAGTAGTAATCCGCCGGTCGCGATGCCTTGGTTTCGACGGGGTGGTTGTGGACGGCGCCTCCCGACGTGCGGCCGTCGTGGCACCCGCCGCACCAGTCTGAGCCGTAGTAGTCGGTTGGGGCACTTGCACCGGTAGGCAGCTTCTTGAGTAGTTTCGTCGAGTAGACGGGTGACTCGAGTGCGCGTATCCGTATGCGCTCGCCGGTGAACGCCTGTACGGTATTCGAGTCGTGCGGGCTGTGGCAGTCCGAGCACGTCATGGTGCCGTCCGGACCTCGGAATGCGACCGTCGCGCTGCCGCCACTGGCTGCATCTCCACCGGGAACAACCGACGTGACCTCGACCGAGTGACCGCCCCCGACGGCGACGCCCCGTGCTGCGATCGCGCCGTAGACACCGTAGCCCGCCGTGCCGTCATGGCAGGTGAAACAGGTTGCCTTGATGGTTGTGCCGGGCAGCAGGCTCGAACCCGTCGGCGCATCATGAAGCGTGTGGCACATGGGGCACCGGCTGGTAGTCGTCTTGTAGGCCCCGTGCGGTCCCCGCTGAGCAAACTCGCCGATGAGTGGAAAGTCCGGGTTAGTCCCGGGGTCACCCGTTGGCGGGAAGTTGGTGTTGTCCGGGGCGAACGTGTGGCACGAGGCGCAGCTTGCCTCGTTGATGGGAATGGACGTGTGGCAGTCGCCGCCACAGCCGCCGCCAGAAACGTGGAAGTTCTCGTTATAGGCAAGCGCTGGGGACGCGCCAATCGCAAGCGCCGCGCAGGCGCCGAGTATCACGATCGTGAGTCTGGATGTAAGCCGCAACGTGCGCTCCCTATCTGCCGGGGGTGAAGCGCCTTGTGGCGCCAGTGTACAGGCGCTAATGTCGCTTCACAATATGCGGTTTTGCCCGCCATTCGCGCCCGTGCGGTACCATGTCGTGCATGCCTCAATGACTGGGGGTTCGTATGCACGAGATTCGCTGGCACGGCCGAGGCGGCCAGGGGGCCGTCACATCATCGAAGATACTCGCCGAGGCCGCATTTCACAGCGGTTGGAGCGGTGTGACCGCTGCGCCGTCGTTCGGTGCCGAGCGCCGCGGCGCACCCATCACGGCCTCCACGCGAATGGACCGCGAACCTATACGCATCCTCTCGCAGGTGACGACGCCGGACGTGGTCGTCGTGCTCGACGACTCGCTCATCCCAGTCGCGAAGCCGGCAACCGGCCTTACGCCGGGCGGCGTCATCATCGTGAACACCGTGAAGCCACGCGCCGAGCTCGGTCTTCCGGCCGACGCACGGGTCGTGACCGCCGACGTGACCGGCTCGGCCATAGCGGCTGGCGTTGTCGTTGGCGGCACGCCGATGGTGAACACCGCGATTCTCGGCAGTATCGCTGCGGCAACTGGACTGGTCACGCTTGAGAGCGTTGAAGCCGCAATCGCCGAAGCATTCCCGCCGGGACCTGCAGCCAAGAACATCGAGGCCGCCCGGCTGGCCTTCGAGTGCACGAAAGCGTGAGGAGCGAGATGAGCGCACACGAGATCGCGCAGTCCAAGCCGAGCATCGGCGAGGCCGGTGCCACCGGCGACTGGCGTAACGAATTCCCCGTGGTGGTGGCCGAGACGTGCGTGGCGGTGAAGCAGGGCAAGATCACCTGCCAGATCTGCTGGGCGCACTGTCCTGACGCGTGCATCTCGCAGGGGATGCCGCCCGTCATCGACCTCACCTACTGCAAGGGCTGCGGCATCTGCGCCGAGGTCTGCCCGCACCACGCCATCGGCATGCGTGCCGAGGCCGAGCACGGCGTGTGCGAGCTGTAAGACCCAGGAATCTACACGCGTATAGGTTCTGTCGTCACGAATCTATAAGAGTATAGCTTTCTTCGCCTGAAATGTGGCATAATCTACACTCAGTTAGATTCTTCACCGAGGAATCCCGCACAATCCTTCGTTCTGGGAAGTGGAATATGGCCCGGCTGATGCGCATAGGTGACGTAGCGGACATGATGGGTCTCTCGGTATCCCGCGTCCGTCAGCTTGCTAACGAGGGAGCGATCCCGTCTCGGCGTACTGAAGGTGGGCATCGCGTGTTCGACCTTGACGAAGTCGAAGACGTCCTGGCGCTCTCAGCGGACTCGCAGTTCCCCCGGCTTGATCCGCTCGGCCCTCCGCAGTGGGCGCGCATCGTTGCGCTGGGAGGTCTTGCCGAACACCTTGTGTGGCGTGAGATCGCAGCCGATCTCGGGCTCGACGTCGCACGGCCTGCGGTTCACGTCATGGAGTACGCTTTCTCCGAGATGCTCAATAACGCCATCGATCACTCAGGCGGCGCCGTCGCGCGAATCCGCGTGTGGTCCAGCGAACGCACGTTGGCTTTTGAGGTAGCCGACGACGGAATCGGCGCACTTGAGAAGCTGCGCGCCGCATTCACGCTGCCCGATTCCCTCTCGGCGATTCAAGAGCTCAGCAAAGGCAAGCGCACAACCGATCCGGCCAATCACACGGGTCAAGGCATCTTCTTCACGTCGAAGGCAGTAGACGTGTTCTCGCTCGCAGCCAACGGGTGGATGTGGCTGGTGAACAACATCGTGGGCGACCAAACGGTGCAGGAACTGCGCTTCGAGCGCCCCGGTACCACGGTGCGCTGCGAGATCGCTCCCGCTCGGATGCGCAGCATGTCCGAGGTCTTCGCCGAGTATACTGAGGACTTCGAGTTCGCTCGCACGACGCCCACCGTGAAGCTGCTGGCGTACGGCGCGCGGCTTGTGTCGAGAAGTGAGGCGAAGCGCTTGCTTGAGGGGTTGGACCGCTTCTCGGATGTCCAGCTCGACTTCGCGGGTGTTGAGTCGGTAGGGCAGGGATTCGTCGACGAGGTGTTCCGTGTCTGGGCCACGAATCATCCGGAGACACGGCTCGTTCCGGTGAACATGGGTCCTGCCGTGAGATTCATGGTTGAGAGAGGACTTCCCGGTGTCTGAAAGCCAGAAGCAGTGCTCGGTACGTGTCATGACCGGCAACGAGGCTGCCGCCACTGCCACGAAGCTCGCGCGCGTGCAGGTCATCGCCGCGTACCCCATCACCCCGCAGTCGCCTGTGGTCGAACAGCTCTCGGCATGGGTTGAGAGTGGCGAACTGCCCGCCGAGTTTGTGACGGTCGAGAGCGAGCACTCGGCTCTCACGGTCTGCATAACCGCATCCACCGTCGGTGCGCGCGTCTTCACAGCGACGTCCGCGAACGGCCTGGCATACATGAACGAACAGGTTTGGTGGGCAGCCGGTGCGCGGCTCCCCATCGTCATGTGCATCGCGAACCGCGCCATGGCTGCGCCGTGGAACGTGCTGAACGACCAGCAGGACTCCATGTCCGAGCGCGACGCCGGCTGGATCCAGCTCTACTGCCGCGACAACCAGGAGATCCTCGACACGACCGTGCAGGCGTATCGCATCGCCGAGCGCCTCAACGTGCCGGTCATGGTCTGCTACGACGGCTTCTTGCTCTCGCACACCGTCATGCCGGTCGATGTCCCCTCGGCCGAGCAGATCGACGCCTTCCTCCCGCCGAGGACCGCGCCGCTACAGATCGTCGACCCGGCCGACCCCCGCAATATCGGGCCGGTCACCGTCGCCGACCCGCGTGCGGACGCCGACGGCGTCGTGCGTCCCGGCTACATGGAGTTCCGCGCGCTCCACCACGGCGCGCTCCTCGAGGCGCTCGAGGTCATCCCCGAGGTCGACGCCGAGTACGCCGTGGCTGTCGGTCGCTCGTGGGGCGGTCTCACCTGGGAGTACCAGCTCGCCGACGCCGACGTCGCGGTCGTGGCGGCGGGTAGCCTCACGACGCAGCTCACGCTTGCGGTCGAGGCCCTTCGCGCTGAGGGCGTGCGGGTGGGCGTGCTCGGCATCCGCTCGTACCGGCCGTTCCCGGCTGCCGAGGTGCGTGCGCGCCTCGCGGGCAAGCGGCTCGCGGTCGTTTTCGACAAGGCGCTCAGCTACGGCTATGAAGGCCCGATCGCGGGCGATCTCAAGGCCGCGCTCTTCACCGCCGAGAACCCCCCGGCGGTCTTCGGCTGCATCTGCGGCCTTGGCGGGCGCGATGTCTCGCCCGAGAACCTCGCGGACGCAACGCGGCGTGCGCTCGTGGACCTGGATGCAGGGATGCGTGATCGCGCGCCCGAATGGATCAACCTTCGGCCCGAGGGAGGCGCCCGATGACGCGCATCACCGAGCTTCCCACGACCGAGTACATCCTCCCTGGCAACCGCGCCTGCGCGGGTTGCGGCATCGGCCTCGGCTTGCGGGCGATCACCAAGGCGCTCGACGGCAAGATGGTGATGACCGTACCGGCCAGCTGTCTCACCGTTCTCGGCGGCATGTACCCCACGTCATCGGTGAACGTGCCCTGGATCAACGTCGCATTCCCAAGCACGGCCGCCGGAGCCGCTGGCGTGGCCGCCGGTCTGCGCGCGATGGGCAAGGCGGAGGAGATGACCGTGCTCGCGATGGCGGGTGACGGCGGAACGGGCGACATCGGCATTCAGGCGCTGTCCGGCGCGGCCGAGCGCAACGACGACTTCATCTACCTGTGCTACGACAACGAGGCGTACATGAACACCGGTACGCAACGCTCGGGCCTCACGCCGCACGGCGCGCGCACCACCACCACGTGGTCGGGCAAGCGCGAGAATCCCAAGGACATGCCGCGCATCATGGAGGCGCACAACATCCCGTACGTGGCGTCCACGAGCGCCGCTTACCCCACCGACGTCTACGACAAGGTCGCGAAGGCCCGCGGCATCCACGGCCTGCGCTACATCCACATGAACACCCCATGCCCGAGCGGCTGGAACTTCGACCCGAAGGACACCGTTCGCCTCGGCAAGCTGGCGGTTGAATGCGGCATCGTCGTGCTCTACGAGGTCGAGGACGGCGTCTTCCGCCTCACCGGCCGCAGCGCGGCGCTCGCGAAGGCAGGCAAGCCGCTCACCCCGGTCGCCGAATACATCGCCACGCAGGGCCGCTTCAAGTCCATGAACGCCGAGGCGATCGCCGAGGTCCAGGCATGGGTCGACGAGCGCTGGGCGGGATACGCTGCTCGCAACACCGCGGAGTAGGCGATCGGTGCTCCCATCGGGTTGACCGTTCGTGCCGTTCTCACGCATGATGACGGCAGGTACCGAGGGGGACTCGTCGGTGCCTCATATCCTCCGCGATGATGGATGGCTTCCATGCGCAGAGCACGACTGATCCTGGCACTGACCGCAGCGGCTTTGCTGGTCTTTGCACTCGCAGCTACGCCGGCATTCGCGACAACCGAGTCCGGGTACGTCACATGGACGGTCGACCCTCCTAACGACAACCCGCCGACTCCCCACAGCGGCTACGCGACGACTACGACCAAGTGCGGCGTCTGTCACTCCGTCCACCAGGCGCCCGCAGCCGGTGAGCTGCTCCTTCCCGCCGCAGCGGCAGACGCCTGTACCTACTGCCATATCACGACCGATATCGGCGTCACCGTGATCTACGGTGGAGTGGTTGGCAACTACACCACGGAGGACAACCACGGTCACCAGTCACCAGCGGTTACGTGCTCCTCGTGCCATGCCGTGCACGGTGCGAATACGTTCAAGGGCGATGCCCAGGTCAAGATCCTCAAGGCATGGAACATCCAGGAGACGCTTGTGCAGGATCTCGCATCAGGTGACACCACGGCGATCATCGATGGTGTCGGACCGCTCGATCCTGCACTCAATGACGGGTACTCGTGGCCCGGGATGTGGGACACCCAGGACGTCGTAGATGCCGCATTCTGCACGCAGTGCCACCCGTACTACACGGATGCTTCGGAGAATCCCGTGACAGGCGACGTGATCCAGTCCGATGGCTCGTTTGAGACCACGACCTTCGCAACGCATCCGCTCAAGGTGCCGGGTGGCGAGGAGGGCAACGACTTCTACGCCGGATTCGTTGCCGAGGGCTCCACCCTTTCTACCACGAGCGCGGTCGCTGTCTACAGCACACGCGGCTGCTACTGGAACTGCCATGGACGCAGTGGTCGTGACTCCGGTGGCGGCGTGCAAGTGAGCAGCTATCCGCACTACGACCCCAATACCGCGCGCTTCTTGCAGGCCGGAGCGGATCGCGATCAGGATGTTGCGAACTCCTCGAGCGATGCTAACTGCCTGATGTGCCACGTCTGGTCCGACGGTCAGGGCGGCACCGGCCCGGATGGCGGCGTTGCGTTCCCCGCCGAGGGTGGCGTGGGGGACAGCTACTAGCGCTTCCGGCAGATTCATACGTGCACGTCAGTCGTGCTTCACGGCGCCGCTCGGTCATGTTCTCAAACGCACGAAACAAGGGAGGCGCACGTGGGCGTCAAGGTCATCACCGATAGCTCGGCGGCCATTCCGCGGAAGATCAGACGCGATCTTGATATCGGCGTGGCCAGCCTCGTCATCCATCTTGATGGGGTCGACTACCCGGATGACACCGAAGACCACGATACGTTCTACTCGGCGCTCAAGGCGTCGAGTTCGTTTGCCACTACCTCGCAGCCCTCGGCGCAGGACTTTGTCGCGCTGATGGAGGAGCGGGTCGCGGCGGGTCACGACGTGGTCGGCGTCTTCGTGTCGCCGCTCATGAGCGGCACCATGGCGACGGCTGCCCTTGCGCGCGAGATGGTGTTGGAGCGCTATCCCGATGCGACCATCGAGATCGTCGACGGTCGCAGCAACTCGATGGAGCTCGGGTTCGCCGTCATCGCCGCGGCCGAAGCCGCTGCGGCAGGTGCGACAGCCGCCGAGGCCGCCGCCGCCGCGACCGAGCGCACGTTGCACAGCAGGTTCCTCTTCGTCCCCGCCACGCTCGAGTACCTCCGCCGAGGCGGACGTATCGGCAACGCTTCGGCCCTGATCGGTACGCTGCTGAAGATCAATCCGATCCTCACCGTCGCCGAGGGCATCACGGATCAGTTCGCGAAGGTGAGGACGCTTGGCCGCGCGTACAACATGATGGTCGACAAGTTCGTGGACGATCTGCGTGTGCGTGGCGGTCTTGGAGATGTCATCGTGCATCACATCGACGCGGAGGCCGCGGGCATCGCGTTCGTTAAGCGGATCTCGGACATCGTCGGTCGTCAGGTGGAGCTCATCCCAAGCAGCCTTTCGGCCGGCGCGCACGTCGGTCCGGGCACGGTCGCGATGATCTACCACACGATCGACCGTATGGACCACACGCACTAGCGTGTGATGTTTCCCTTGCGTTGGCGGCCACGCCTACTTGGCGTGCGCTTTGCGCTGTACACTCATAGGCACACCCAATGCCGAGGAGGCCGTCATGCCAATCGTCCACATCCACTTGCTTGAGGGCCGCACGCTCGACCAAAAGCGCGAGCTCGTGCGTACCGTGACCGATGCCGTCGTCAACTCCGTCAACGCCGCGCCCGAGCGCGTGCATATCGTGCTCCACGAGATGGAGCGCGAGAACTTCGGTGAAGCCGGCGTTCTGAACAGCGATTGCTAGGAGACCCCACGTGACACATGCCGATTCTATTCGCGCTGCCGTTCGTGACGGTATGTCGCAGCTCGTCGAGGACCTTCGGGCGCTCGTCGAGATCCCGTCGATCGCGTTCCCCGGCTTCGACCGCGCTCCCGTACTCGAGGCCGCCGAGAAGACCGCCGCGCTCCTTCGCGACGCGGGCTGTGCCGTGCGCATGCTCGAGCTGCCCGAGGGCCCGCCAGCGGTGTTCGGCGAGATCGAGGGACCGCAGGGCGCCCCGACCGTGCTGCTGTACGCGCACTACGACATCCAGCCCATCGGAGAGCCCGACGCGTGGCTCTCTGAGCCCTACGAGCTCACCGAGCGCGACGGCCGCCTTTACGGTCGCGGTGCAGCCGACAACAAGGCGGGCATCTGCATGCATCTCGCCGCCATCAGGGCGTTCGGCGGGAAGCCACCGGTCGGCATCAAGGTCCTCATCGAAGGCGAGGAAGAGACGGGGAGGAGCGACCTCGAGGAGTACGTGGTCGCGCACCCGGATCTCTTCGCCGCCGACGCGGTCGTGGTGGCCGACATGGGCAATTGGCGCGCAGGCGAGCCGACGCTCACCACGTCGCTCCGTGGGGTGACCGACTGCGAGATCGAGGTGCGCACGCTTGCCTCGCCTGTGCACTCGGGTAGTTACGGCGGACCGGTGCCCGATGCGCTCATGGCGCTCATCCGCGCGCTCGCCACACTCACCGACGATGACGCGAACGTGACCATCGACGGTCTCACGGGTACGCCGTGGACCGGACATGAGCCCTCCGAGGAGGGCATCCGCATTGAGTCCGGGATGCTCGACGGCGTCGCCTTCGTGGGCGCCGGCACACTGGGCGAGCGGCTGTGGAGCAAGCCGTCAGTGAACGTCATCGGCATCGACGCTCCGGGTGTGGAGGGCTCGCGCAACGCACTCGTGCACGAGGCGCGGGCCCGCGTGAGTCTGCGTGTTCCGCCGGCCGAAGACCCCGGACACGCGCTTGAGCTGCTCGTGAAGCATCTCGAGCACGCGGTGCCATGGGGCGCGCAGGTGACGGTGACGCCTGGGGCCCAGGGCGCGGGGTTCGCCGCTGCAGCTGGCGGACGGATGTCCGAGATGGCACGTGCGGCGCTAGAGACCGCGTACGGCAAGCCGGTGGTTGCGATGGGCTCAGGCGGGTCGATTCCGCTCGTGAGCTCGTTTGCGGCGGCGTTGCCGGGCGCTGAGATCGTGCTGTGGGGCACTGAGGACGGCGCGTGCGCGATTCACGCGCCGAACGAAAGCGTCGACCGGGACGAACTGGAACGGGCGTCGCTTGCAGAAGCGCTGTTCCTGGCAGCGCTGGGCGAGTAGCGACCTCGTGGGTACAATCCCGCGGTGAGCGAGTTGCATCGATGCCGGCGGATGCGCCGGAGAAGAGGGTGACGTTGATGGTGAGAAAGACGACACGGAAGCGCTTCTCGGCGCTCCTGGCTGTTACGGTGGTGTTCGCGCTCATGCTGGCGAGCGTGCCGGCGAGCGGCGCCACCGCGCCCGTTGCGAGAACGCGACCGCAGGCAGACGGCGCGCGAGTTGCGCCCGAGCGTGCAGCAACAAGCGGCATCCGCACGCTGGCGGCGGACGACGAGATTCCCGGCGTGGCGATTCTGCCCTCGCCGATCACGGGCACGCTCAGCGCGACGAGCGACATCGATGACGTCTTCGCCGTTACGCTCAATGACGGCGACACGCTGTCGGCGACGATCACGGGTCCCGCAGGCTCGTACTTCGACCTGTGGCTGTACATGCCGACGGCCCTGACGCTCGAGGACGTCGATTTGTCGTACGGCTCGAACGCGCCTGACGTCGACTTCGTGTATCCGTACACCCTCGACTTCAAGGTGGACGCTTCGATGGGCTACGCGCCAGGCACCTACTACCTGGATGCGTACGCAGCAGAGGGCAGCGGCACCTATACCATCACGTGGCGCATCATCCCGGAGGATGGCGACAACGCCTTCCCGGGCACCGCGGTTCCGGCGTCGCCGTTCACGCGCTGGAACTCGGCGTCGCCCTTGCTTCCGGCGTTCGAGGTTGACGTGGAGCCGACCTGGGTCGACATGTTCGACGTCTACAGCGTGGACCTTGCCGAGGGCGACCAGTTCACCGCAACGGTCAGCACCACCGACAAGGACCTGGACATGGAGTTGTTGCTCTACCCGCCGCACGCCAGTGCAGTCGACACGGACGGGATAGTCTATTACGAGGACGCGTGGGTCTCGGCGAGCGATCTCACCAAGAGCGGCATGCCTGAGACGGTCCACCTCATCGTGCCGCCCGGCGGTGCAGGAACGTATCGCCTCTCGGCCGAAGCGTGGGGCGGCAACGGTGACTACACGGTCACCTGGTCGATCAACCAGAACATGCTCGTGCGTATGCAGGGTCCCAACCGCTATTCCACGGGTCTTTCGATCGTGCGGGGTACGGCGTTGCAGTCGCAGTACGCGATTATCGCGAGCGGCGCCAACTACCCGGATGCGCTCTCGGCAGCTGGCGTGGCTGGCGCGTACGAAGCGCCGCTGCTGCTGACGAACCCGACGATGCTGCTGGACGACCTCAAGGTGCAGCTGGTAGAGCTCGGCGTCACCGACGTCATCGTCATCGGCGGCACGCCAGCGGTGAGCGCCGGTGTGTTCGCGGCGCTCGATGACATGAGCTTCAACTCGGTAGAGCGACTGTCCGGTTCGGACCGCTACGCGACGTCTGCGGCATGTGCCGCGCGCGTCGCGCAGATCACCGGGACCGTGCCGGGTGCGTTTGTTGTCCGCGGCGATAGCTTCCCGGATGCACTCGCGGTAGCGCCGTTCGCGTACACGCAGGCGATGCCGGTGCTGCTGACGCGGACTACGGCGCTCCCCGGCAGCATCGCGTCGTTCCTCGACACGAACAACGTCGCGGACGTCTACATCGCCGGCGGAACCCCGGCGGTGTCCAGTGCCGTTGCGACGTCGCTTGACGGTCTCAATGGAGGTGCGACAGCCGTGCACCGCCTCGCCGGAAACGACCGTTACGAGACCGCCCGCAAGGTAGCCGACTTCGGCGCTGATTCGGGCTGGGGCGCGTACACCTTCGTGGGTGTGGCGACCGGCAGCAACTTCCCGGATGCGCTCGCCGGTGGCGTCGGCTGCGGCCGTATGGGCGGCGTTATGCTGCTCACGAAGCCCACTGCCCTTTCGTCGTGGTGTGCCGGCGCGATCACAACCAACAGCGGGTCCATCGAACGTGTGGCGGTCTTCGGCAGCGCTGCTGCCGTGAGCGCCGGCGTCTACAACTCGATCAACGCGTTGCTCAACTAGCGAGCACAGCGTCACACACGTACCTGCAGGCCTCGGGCGACCGGGGCCTGCAGTGCTTTTGATGTTGTGAGAGGGGAAGTGGGCTCGCGCCTTGAAATATCCTTGGCCGTTCGCTACAGTCTTTCAGCACACCTTGGCCAGGTAGCTCAGTTGGTAGAGCAGCGG
>CAZGNF010000016.1:0-20839 GCA_964527045.1 uncultured Coriobacteriaceae bacterium
TAGATCGAGAGGCGCTTGTCCGGGATGATCTCGGGCCCACCATCGTTCGGGCGTCCGAGACCGTCAAAGACACGGCCGAGCATGTCACGCGACACGCCAAGCTCAAGCGAACGGCCGAGGAATTTCGCCTTCGTGCCGGACGGGTTGGAGCCACGCGTGCCTTCAAACGCCTGCACGAGCGCGACGTCGCCGTTGACCTCGAGCACGTTGCCGAGACTCTTGGTACCGTCAGGGTACTCCAGCTCCACGAGTTCGCCATATGTGACGTCGGTGACACTCTCGATGAGCAGCAGTGGCCCGACGATGTCGCGGGTGGTCATGTACTCGCGCATTACCGCTCACCTCCCGCATACACGGCACGCGCGTCTTCGTCCGCGCCACCACCCACCAGCTGTGTCTCGATATCCGAGGCGATCGACTCGTACTGGTCGATATCCTCCGGCCCGAGGTACTTCGCCCGGGTGATGCGCTCGCGCACCGGCGCCACGAAGATGTCCTTGAGCGCGGCACCTGCGGCGTGTGCTTCAATGGCGCGCTCGTGGAAGAGCAGGATCGTCTTGAGGAGCAGGTCCTGCTCCTTGAGCGAGCTGAACTGGTCGTCGTCACGGAACGCGTTCTGCTGCAAGAAGTCCTCGCGGATGCTCTTGGCGGTCTCCATGAGGATCTGCTCCTCGGGGGACAGCGCCTCGAGGCCAACGAGACGCACGATCTCGGCGAGCTCATTCTCGCGCTGCAGGATCGCCATACACTGATCACGGCGGCCGCGATACTCCTCGGAGACCTCGCCCTTCCAGAACGGGGCGACCTTATCGAGGTAGAGCGAGTAGCTCGTGAGCCAGTCGATGGCCGGGAAGTGCCGCTGGAAGGCAAGCTGATCCTGGAGCGCCCAGAACACCTTCACGACGCGAAGCGTGTTCTGCACGACCGGCTCGGAGAGGTCGCCACCGGGAGGCGACACGGAACCGACGACCGAGACCGATCCGGTGCGCTTCTCGCCATCTGCGCCGAGACATTCGACCTTGCCTGCGCGCTCGTAGAACGCCGCCAGCTTCGTGCCGAGGTATGCCGGGAACCCTTCGTCGCCGGGCATCTCTTCCAGACGGCCGGAAATCTCACGCATGGCCTCGGCCCACCGGCTGGTGGAGTCGGCCTGCAGGACCACGTTGTAGCCCATGTCACGGAAGTACTCGGCCATGGTGATGCCGGTGTAGACGGACGCCTCACGTGCGGCGACCGGCATGTTCGAGGTATTGGCGACGAGCACCGTGCGCTTCATGAGCGGCTCGCCGGAGTACGGGTCGACGAGCTCGGGGAACTCCATGAGCACGTCGGTCATCTCGTTGCCGCGCTCACCGCAGCCGATGAAGATTACGACCTCGGCGTTGGACCACTTCGCGATCTGGTGCTGCGTGACCGTCTTGCCAGCACCGAATGGGCCAGGGATGCACGCCACGCCGCCCTTCACGATCGGGAAGAACGTGTCGATGACGCGTGTGCCGGTCGTGAGCGGCTCAGATGCCGAGAGGCGCCGTGCGTACGGGCGCGCCATACGGACCGGCCAGACCTGCATCATCGTGAGCGCAACGGTCTCGCCAGCGTCGGTCTTGAGGTGGCCGATAGCGTCGGTCACGGTGTACGCGCCCGGTGCGATATCGGCGATCGTTCCCGAGACTCCCGGCGGCACCATAATGCGGTGTTCGATGACGACGTTCTCCGGCACGGTCCCAACGATGTCGCCGCCCACCACGTGCTCCCCCGCCGAGACGGTCGGCGTGAACTCCCACCGCTTCTCGCGATCGAGCCCGGGGGCGGTAACGCCGCGTGCGAGGAACGCGCCGGCCATACGCTCGAGCACGTCGAGCGGCCGCTGGACGCCGTCGTAGACGGACTCCAGCATGCCGGGGCCAAGCTCCACCGAGAGCGGCGCACCGGTCGCGTCAACGGGGTCGCCCGGGCCGAGGCCCTCGGTCTCCTCGTACACCTGAATCGAGGCGCGGTCTCCACGCATCTCGATGATCTCGCCCATGAGTCCCTCGGCACCTACGCGCACGAGGTCGTACATCTTGGACTCGATGAGACCTTCGGCCACCACGAGGGGACCGGCGACTTTAACGATCTTGCCCTGCTCCATCTACTCTTCCTCTTCCCGGATCAACATGCTGGTACCGAGTGCGCGCTCGATGGCGCGATTGATCTTCGCTCCGCCAACGCCGCCCGAACTCCCCGCGCCGGGGATGATCGTCACGGCGGGAACCGGCCGGTCGAGCACCTCGGCAACGAGGTCTTCAACTGCCGAGTACACAGGCTCGGTCACGAACACGACGCCGTACTCGCCGCCAGCGAGCTCATTCCAGAGCTCACGGGCGTCCTCGGCGCGCTCCACGGGGAACACGGCGAACCCGAGCGGGCGGAATCCCGCAACGCTCGTCGAGTCCCCTACTATCGCGATTCGGGCCATCTACATCCCCTACACGTACAGCTCGCGCAGCCGGCTGCGCAGCGCGTCGCGGTCAAGTCCGGCGAGGCGCCCGATGAGAAGCGTTCGCACGGCGGTCACCTCGGCCTCTCGCGCCATCACATATGCGATGACCGGTTCGGGTCCGAACTGCACGGCCCGAGCCTGGCGCAAGAACTGCGAGATCATATTGTCGAGCACGACATCGAGTGCCGAGGGGTCGGCGAGCGCATCCGCGTCCACGCCACGAAGCGTGGGCATGGCCGCGAGCGCATCCACGAACTCCGCGAACGGAAGCGCGTAGATCTTCTCGACGTCGCGGATACGCAGCGTGCCGCCCTTGAGCAGCCCGTCGGCCAGGTCGGACGCCGGACGGCTCTTGCGGCGGGCACGGATAGCCGCGCGAGCGTTTGCGACGTCGACCATGAGGCGAGCAAGGTCCCTCAGGGCTCGGCTCTTCGACGACCGGGCCGTTTCGACAAGGTCGGCGAACGCCGCTTGCTCGACCGCCGCGTCGATCGCCTCCACGCCCGCGATGCGACCGTCCTCATCGACGAGCGAGAGGGCCACCTTCGACAGGTACTCCGGCAGTCGCTCGACGGGACCCTCGAATGCTGCAACCGGAACGATGCCAAGACCCACGATCATGCCCTCGAGCGGCGCGCCAAGCGCACGCGCCTTGAGAACCGCCCGCAGGTTCGCGTAGTCGTACCGCACGCGGAAGAAGCGAACAACCGGTTCGGGCAGGTTCGCCTCGGCGAGGAAGCGGTAGAAGTCGTCGAGCGCTGTCTCCAGACCCGCCTCGACGTCGTCCGCGTTCTCGGCGTTCTCGAGATACCGCCCGTAGACGGTGTCCGAGAGGATGCGCTTCTGCTCGGCGAAGCTCGGTGCATCGACCAGCCGCTCGTAGGTGCCGCCGCCGAAGATGCGCGTCTCGAGCACGCGGACCTTCCCGACCGCGAACCCGTAGTAGACGGCGTCGTAGACCGTTTTGAAGAGCGGGACTCTCACGAGCCGTCCTTCCCTTCAACGAAGAGCGCCGAGGCAAGCTTCATGACGAGCGACTCGCGCTGCGCCGAGATAACCCCGGCGATGGAGAGGTCGTTCTCCGAGCGATCGCCGATGAGCACGACGCCACGGGCGACGTCGGCAGGCTCGGACTCGAAGTGCAGCACGAGGTCACGGTCACGATCGTGTGCGATAGCGTTCACGGCCGCCTCAAGACCCGCGAGTCGCTTGACGTCCGCGGGCGCGATGCGAACCGCCTCGCCGCCGGCAGCGGCGTCGACAACGGCACCGGCGAGGAACGCCGTGTACGCGTCGTCCGGTAGGCCGATGATCCGCTCCTCGAGCATACTGAGCGCGCGCTCCACGAGCTCGCCGCGAACCGCGACTTCGTTATCACGCGCACGCAAGCGCGCTCCGGCGAGGAGGGTCTCGGCATCCCGGTTGGCATCTCTGGCGCAATCGCGTTCGATACGCGCCGCCGACTCGGTCGCCTGGCTGGTCGCCGCCGCAATGATTCGATCGGCCTCGGCATTCGCGTTCGCGACAATCGCGTCCGCCTCCTGCCGGGCGTCACTGGCTATGCGTTCGATGATGTCTGACAGAGCCACGGGGACTCCCGGCTACATCTTCGTGAGTGCGGTTTGCAGCACCGTGAGCATGAGAATCGTCACGATGAGCGCGAGCACAGCGTACGTCTCGACGAGCGCCGGGAAGATGAGCGCCTTGCCCGAGTCCTCGCTGCGACGGGCGACGATGCCTGCGGCGGCCGCTGCCGTGAGCCCCTGATAGATCGCGCTCACGAGGCACAGGAACGACACCGGCATACATGCGAGGAAGATCTTGAACCCGATAGCGGCCGGGATGTTGATCTCGCCGCTCAGGAGGTTGAAGAAGATGAGGACGAGAACTGCGGCAATGAACCCGTAGATGCCCTGCGTGCCAGGCATGGCCGCAAGCGGCAGCAGCTTGCCGAACTTCTCGCCATCCTCGGAAACGATGCCCGCGATCGCGGAGCTCGCCGCCGTGATGCCGATGGCCGAGCCGATGCCGCCGAGGATCGCGGCGATGCCGCCTCCCAGAAGCGCCCAGTCGGCTCCTGCCATACCCCAGAAGAGGTCCTTCACGATTCCGTGCCTCCTTCCTGCTGCACACCCTGTGCGTGCAGCACCAAAGCCTTGGTCCGGTAGCCGAACGGTGAGTAATTCCGGCCGCCGCCTTCGTAGAACTTGCTGAAGAACTCCACGAACTGCAGACGCGCCGGATGAACGAATGCGCCAAGCAGGTTGATCACGACGTTGAAGACGTGACCGACGACGAATATGAGACTCGCGAACACGATGACGAGCACGCCACCCACGAGCGAGAAACCACCTTTGGCGAAGAGCCCCGCCGAGCCACTCCACACGAGACCGGCGAGTAGGTTGAAGACGCTACCGACCAGCATGCCCGAAAGACCGAGCGCCGCCAGACGGCTATACGACAGGATGTCGCTCAGGAAGCCGGTCATGCCGTACACAGCGTACGCCCCACCAAGCAGCGCCACGACGGATCGCCGCACGCCCTTGGAGGCAAACACACCCACGGCCGACGCGCCGAGCAACACCCAGCCGACGATTCCAGGTCCGTGGAATGCAACCGACAGCAACCAGGCGCTGAAGAGCGCGATCCACGTTCCGCCTGCCGCGCGCTCCCAGCCGGGCAGATCCTCACCCGAAAGCGCCGCCTCAAGCGCATGCCCCTTCATGAGCATGACGACCCCGAGTCCCAGCACGATCGCCGGGAGCGACGCTGCCGGCATGGTGAACGCCACGGCAAGCGCGATAGCGAGAACGATGGTGGAGATCTGGTCGTTCACTGCCGAGGATGCGTCTCCGCGTCTTGCGGCGTCGTAGGCGGCCACAAGCACCCCGAAGAACACCTGGATGACGCCGAGCACGACCATGATCACGAGGAACGTCGTGAGATCCTCCATCGGATTGATGAGCGAAAGCGATCGCAGGAATGGCGGGAGTTGTGCTGCGTCGATCGCGAAGTACGACCCCGTCAGCACGCCGATGACAATCGAGCTCGCCCCGCCCATCATGAGCAGGTCCATGAACCGCTTCACGCCGGGGGCGACGTCGAGTCGGCTCTTGATGAGGTACGCCCCGACGATAAGCATCAGACCGTAGCCGACGTCACCGATGCAGATGCCGAAGAAGAGCAGGAAGAACGGTGCGATGAGCGGCGTCGGATCCATCTCGACATACTGCGGACGACCATAGAGATCCGTGAGCGTCTCAATCGGCTTCAACCAGGCGGGGTTCTCCAACTCCACTGGCGGACGGTCATCCGGACCCACGTCCCTGAACGTGAAGTCGACGAGTCCGTCAAACGCGCCAAGTGCGTCCTCTAGCGCTGGGCGCTTCTTCTCGGGCACCCAACCCTCGATGAGCACCGTCCGCTCGGTTGCGCCGAATTGATCGCGCACCGCCACCACGTCTCGTGCCGAGCCGAGCGACTCGGCAAGCGACACCGAGCGCAGGTACTGCTCGGCCGACAGGTTGTTCGCGCGCTCCAGCAGACGCTCACGCTCCTCGTCGATGTGCTCGATCTCGGCACGCGCGAGCGCGATCTCCTCGGCCGGGTAGTCGGAGAGCTCGGGGAATGCGACTTCGGAGAAGTTGGTGAGGTTGAGCGTCGCGCGGACGTCTTCAAGACAGTCGCGATGCGCCATAACGACCCAGGCGGCACGCGAGCCGACCGCGCCAAGCTCCTCGACCGTAACCTCTGCCGCCGCGTCGCGAAGGCGCTGGCGAATCGTCGGACCTTCGTTGGCGGGAACCGTACCGGTGAAGAGCACGACGTTGTCAGTGCCCTTCCAGCCACTGATCTGCAGATGCAAGTCGCGCCACGGCTCAAGATCGTCGATGAGCTTGGCGAGACGGAGTCGCTGCCGGGCCATCGAAGCGACGCGGTCGCTCAGATCGACGCACTCCCTGTAGAGCTCGCGGAATGCAGCGTCCGGCTTGAGCGCCACGAACTCCGACTCGCTCAGGTGTATCTTCTCGCTGATGAAGGCCGAGAACGGTGCTTCAGACGTGTGGTACTTGCCGAGGAACGTGACGACGAACTGCGCGTCGGCAATGTACTCGTCGAGCTGCTCGATGCGGCGCTGCTCCGGGTCCCGGACGGGCGCGGGGAGATCATGCTCGTCGCTGACAATGTCAAGGACACCGACTGCGCGCAGAGCTTCCACCGCGCTCTCCACGGCAGAACCATGGACGAACGCCGTGACTCTCAGCATCCGGGCTACGGCCACTGTCAGCCCACCAGCTCCGCCATCACGGATGCGACGGCGCCTTCCAGGCGGGACACAGCGCGCTCCCGGTCAGTGTCGTGCCGAACTTGTGCCTCAGCACCGAGACTGACAGCTTCCTCCTGCGCGCGGACAAGAGCGGCACTCGTCGCCGCGGTCGCCCGATCCCGAGCTTCCGTCTCGATTGCCGTGCGACGTTCGGAGGCCTTGATCTTCGCCTCGGCGATGATCCGTTGTGCCTCATCCCGCGCAGCGAGGATGGTATCGCGCGCCTCATCCTCTGCGCGCAGTATGCTCTCGAGCTTCTCCACGTACCCCACCCTCTACACGCGTGCCTCCGGTGCTCGTGCGATTCTATCACCAGAGGCGCCCCCAAACACGCCTGACTACACCTTGTACCATGCCCGCGTTTCAAGTTCGTTACACCATAACGAACGTCTGAAACGGCGCGAAGGTTGCTGCTGATGTAACCTTGTTCGCGTACGTGCGCCAAATGCGCTTGGAGAGTCATGGAATCTATGCCATCCAACGTGGGCCGTGCGGCTGCCAGGCAGGCGCAACGCTCTGCCGCCCGCAAGCGTCGTCGGTTGCTTGTCGGCGTCGCCGCGACCATCGTTGGCCTGGCCGCCACTGCAGCCCTCGCCGTCTTCATCGTGGTTCCCGCGCTCTCCTCACCGCCGGTCATGAAGGCGGCCGCTCAAGCCCCGCTCTCGCCACTCGTGAAGGACACCGCCGCGTTCACGGCGCCCGCGCTGCTCGCGGTTGCCGAGGCAGGTCGCCCGGCGACGCTCACCATCTCGGCCGTAGGCGACATGATCTTCGACCGCCAGGTCAAAGCGCTCGTGGTCTCCTCGGGCGGTGCTGCACCGCTCTCGGCGGTCGCCCCGCATCTCAAGGCCGCGGATGTGACCATCGGCAACCTGGAAAGCCCGCTCAGCACCGGTGGCGTCAAGAACGCGACCAAAGACGTAACCTTCCAAGGCGACCCTCGCGGGGTCGAAGGCCTCGTCGCTTCCGGGTTCGACTTCCTTTCGATCGCGAACAACCACGTGCTCGACTACGGCGCTGATGCGCTCGCCGACACCATCGCGACCCTCGACGCAGGCGGCATCGCCCATTCGGGTGCAGGTGCAAACCGCGCCGCTGCCTGGAAACCGGCGGTCGTGGAGCGGGACGGCACCACTGTCGCGTACCTCGCGTTCTCGCATATCCTGCCCCCGGGCTTCGTCGCGACTGACTCCAGGGCCGGCCTCGCGGCGGGCCGCAACAATATGGACGCGGTCACAACCGCTATCCGCTCGGCAAAGGCCGAGTACGACTACGTGATCGTCTCGTTCCACTGGGGCGTCGAGTACCAAGACGACGCGAACGGCGAGCAGGTGCGCGACGCGCGTGCCGCTGTTGACGCGGGCGCCGACATGGTGCTCGCCCACCATCCGCACGTCATCCAGGCGGTCGAGTACTACAAGAACCGCATCATCGCCTACTCGCTCGGCGATTTCGTGTTCGATCATTACTCGCGCAAGACCGGCGAAGCGTTCGTGCTGGATGCCGCGCTCGGCCCGGACGGTGTAACCGACGTGAAGGTGACCCCCGTGTACCTCGACGGACACGGCAAGCCGGAGTTCGTGACGGGCAGCGAGGCGACGGTCATCCTCGACCGCCTCAAGGCCATCTCGGCCAAACGTAGCACGCTCGTGTCCATCGACGGGAACACCGCGACGGTGACGCCGTGACGCCGAGAGAACCCCGCATCCGCGAGAGGGCTCCCCTGCGTCGCATCTCAACACCCTCCCGGCTCGGGCCTGTGCGCGATACGGGACTCACGATTGGCGGGGGACGTCGACGTGGGTCACGCAAGCGCAACCTCGGGCCGGTGTTCGCCATCATCGGGGTGCTCGCGATCGCAGTCGCGCTGCTCGCCTCGGCGGCAGGCAGTCGTGCTGCGCGCATGACGGAGCCGAACCCGGGGGAGCTCGTGGCTGCCGCCAGTACCGAAACGAGTGTGCCGGTCGAGCCCCTGCGGGACCCGACACCGATCTTCGCGACGTACCGCAGCCTGAACCTGCGACTCCCCATCGACCCCGGAGATGTGACTGCGCTCGCGTTCCACCAGGCCTCGGGCAAAGAGACGCTCGCTATGGATTCGCTCGCGCCCGATGCGGACATGGCGCAGGCCGCGAAACTGAAGGCCGTCCCGGCAAACCAGCCAGCCAGCGAGTCGGCGGAGCCGGTCACCGCTACTCAGACGATCTGGCAGGGGTCGGTTCTCCGACTGTGGCGCAGCAACCGCACCGGCGCACCGAATACCGCCGCCGACGTGGGTGCTGACCCCGGGAGCATCGTGTATTCGCCCGTTACAGGGACAGTGCTGCAGGTTCGTGCGTACAACCTCTACAACAAGTACCCGGATTACGAGATACACATCAAACCCGATGGTTGGCCCGAGGTCGACGTCGTGCTCATCCACGTGGACGATGTGTCCGTCACTGCCGGAGATCGCGTGACCGGTGGCGCATCGCGTATCGCCTGCGTGCGCAAGATGTCCGACAAGATCGACATTCAGCTTGGCGGCTACACCAAGAACGGTGGCGACCACGTGCACGTGCAGCTCAACCGCGTGGCCGTCCCGGGCAAGCTCGAGCAGCTGACGGGCTCCTAGGCCTCGTCGGAAGCACCATGGTCCTCGGCACGGCGTTCGAAACCGCGGAACCGACGATCGAACTCGTAGCGCTCCAGGCGCACCTTCCGGCCACAGCCCAGGCACGTGAGTCCGATGTCCATTCCGAGCTTGTTCACTTCCCACTCGTTCGCGCCGCAGGGGTGCGGCTTCTTGAGCCGCACAACATCGCCAAGGCGCACAGGGACGATCGGTACCGTCACAGCATCCTCCGCATCGATGGCGCCGCTTTGTGGCGCCTCCGCGCTCAGTATATCCTGGGGAGACATTCTGACCGCTTCCTGGAGGTGCCCCGCATGAAGACGAAGGCGATCCTCTCGGTGTTGGGTGAAGACCGCGTCGGTATCGTCGCAGCAATCTCCAACGCGCTTGCCGCCGCAGGCGCGAACATCGAGGACATCAGACAGACGATTCTCTCGGGCGTGTTTTCGATGACGATGCTCGTCACCGTCGACGAGGATGCCGAGAGCTTCGAAGCGGTGCAGGCACGCCTCGCCGTCGTCGCCGAGGAGATCGGTCTGCAGGTGACGCTGCAGCGCGAAGACGTATTCCGATTCATGCACCGCGTGTAGACGGAGAGACGACATGCTCGATATCAGTCCCGAGGAAATCGCCGAAACCGTCACAATGGTGACGCAACAGAACCTCGACATCCGCACGGTCACGCTCGGCGTGTCGCTCTCAGATTGCGCCGCGGGCGACGCCGCATCGATCGCCGACCGCGTCTACGACCGCCTCATGAACGCCGCCGAGCACCTTGTCCCCACGTGCGAGAGCATCGAGCGCGAATTCGGCATCCCGATCGTGAACAAGCGCATCTCGGTCACGCCGATCGCCGAGATCGCCTCGTGTGCCGGACCCGACCTCACGCCAATCGCGCTCGCGATGGACCGCGCTGCACACGACATCGGCGTCGACTTCATAGGCGGGTTCTCCGCACTCGTACAGAAGGGCATCGGTCGGGGCGACCAGCTGGTCATAGACTCGCTTCCCTCGGCATTGGCCGCGACCGAGCGCGTGTGCGGCTCCGTGAACGTCGCGTCCACACGCGCGGGCATCAACATGGACGCTGTCATGCTCATGGCCGACACCATCAAGGCCACCGCCGAGGCAACCGCCGATCGCGACGGCCTCGGCTGCGCGAAGCTCGTCGTCTTCTGCAATATGGTGGAGGACAACCCCTTCATGGCTGGTGCCGTGCATGGCTCCGGCGAGGCCGACGTCGTCGTGAACGTGGGCATCTCGGGCCCGGGTGTCGTGAACGCGGTCGTCCGCTCGCTTCCCGACGAGGCCGACCTCACCGCGGTTGCCGAGGCCATCAAGGCAACCTCCTTCAAGATCACTCGCGCGGGCGAGCTCGTCGCGCGCGAAGCCGCCCGTCGACTCGGCGTGACGATGGGCATCGTCGACCTCTCGCTCGCACCAACGCCCGCCGAGGGCGATTCCGTCGCGGAGATCCTCGAGGCGATCGGCGTCGGCCGCTGCGGAGGGCCGGGCACCACCACCGCGCTCGCGCTCCTGAATGACGCAGTCAAGAAGGGTGGCGCCATGGGCACGAGCTCCATCGGCGGGCTCTCTGGCGCGTTCATCCCCGTGTCCGAGGACATGGGCATGGTTCGCGCGGTCGAATGCGGGGCGCTCACGCTTGAGAAGCTCGAAGCGATGATGTCAGTGTGCTCGGTGGGTCTCGACATGATCGCCATCCCCGGCGATACTCCCGCCGAGACGATCGCCGCCGTCATCTCCGACGCGTGCGCGATCGGCGTCATCAACTCGAAGACCACGGCTGCACGGCTCATCCCGGTTCCGGGCAAGACGGTTGGCGACCACGTATCGTTCGGCGGGTTGCTCGGCCATGCGCCGATCATGTCCGTGAACGGCTGGGCGGGAACCAAGCTCGTGCGACGTGGCGGCCGTGTGCCCGCACCGCTCGGAAGCCTGCGCAACTAGCATTCAGACCCTGCCTGAGCACGGATGAACGGCCACTTGTCCTCCAAACGTGCCTTTCGTCACACTATTGCGCCGTACGGCACATGAGGGTTCATTCATCTTCCTCCATGCCCGATACATTCCACTGAGGCGAGAGCGCCTCGATGAAGACCAGGATGAATTGCCCTCGGCCCCACGCCAGGGGCCAAGGACTAGGAAGAGGAGATAGCAATGAAGAGAACGATCCTGATTGGAATCACGGTCATGGCACTCGTGTTCGGCCTCGTTGCGTATGCAGTTGCCCTCGACGGCACGACTACCGTCAACGCGAACGTCAAGACGATCCTCGAGATCACTGCTCCGGCATCGGTCAGCCTCGGCGACCTGGACCCGATGGTCGACTCCAGCAACACCGTTACCATCACCGGCAAGTCGAACAAGGCCGCAAGCCTGAGCGCATCGGTCACCGAAGGTACCTTCACCGCTCTTGACTGCGACTTTGAAACCGCCGTTACCGGCCTGCGTGGCGGCAGCATCAGCGAGACCGACAATGTCACCGGTATGGTCGACTGGAACGTCGATGGCGGCACGGCAGTCTCCGGCTCCATCACCTACTCGCTGGTCCAGTAACACCAGACCAGCTGCACCAAAGAGGCCCGGGCATAACGCCCGGGCCTCTTTTGCGTTCTCAGTGCTGCATGAGTGATCGGCGCTGTTGCCTCGCGAGTCCTTCGACCTGTGGGGCCATCCGTGACGACGCGGATACCGAGCCCGCGCCGCGGAAGGCTCACGACCGTTCGCCCGTTCGTCACGGATGAAAGGCGACCCGGGTCATGCAAGACCTGCCGTTGAGGTTCCTGAACACGCCGCCGTTCATCGGAAAGCTACCGTTCTTCGCTCATCAAATACCGTTCATCTGCCGACAAAGGAATTAGACGGCACTATGGCGGGGGTGAACGGTGATGAAGCGGATACTAGCACTAGCGGCGACCGGGATGCTTCTGGCAACCGTGATCGCGGGACCGGCTGCAGCGCAGTCGGGCGTCACCGCTACCACCCAAGTGCACGCGACTGTTGCCCGTCAGGCGACGTACACCGTTGTCGCGGAGGGCGTCGTGCTGGTCAAGGCGAATACCCCGTGGCGGCTCATCGCCGCGACGGCGGACGGTCAGGTCATCACGATGGGTTCGAAGACGTCAGGTACCGAGGTTGTCATCCCCGTCGACACGGAAGTAATCAGCCTCGTCATGGACTAGCGCCTGACGTGCTTCAGCTTCCTGCCGCTTCTTCTCGATCCTGCGCTCGGCGCTCTGCACGCTCTGTTTGTAGCTCGCCCAGATCAGGGCCGCGCCGATAACGACCACGACAGCGATCGCAAGCCACAACGGTATGATCCACACGGTCTTGTCGAGGTTCAGCGTCTCGGGGATATTCACGCTCGATCCCTCACGCGGATAGTCGATTTCGAGGCGCATCGTGTACTTCCCGATAAGCTGCTTCGGCGTATGCAACGCGTCCGAGAACTCTATGTTGGTTCCTGCGTACACGACACTGTCCGTCGCCACGTTGCTGGAGACCACCTCGGCGAGGTTGGAGTCGAGGAGCGTGAGCTTCGCACTGAACGGCTTGTCGATGTTCCCCTCGTTCAGCAGCACGAACGTGTACGGAAGCGACTTGCCGAGGATGAGCCCTTTGGTCGCGAACGGACGAACGTCGATCTTCTCGACGATGTCGCCCTCGACGCGCACTGAGATACGAGCACCCACGCGACCGCTCACCTGTGGAGCGGCCTCGCCTGCATCGGCCTTGGCATCGCTGCGCATCTCGAAGAAGAGCAGCACCTGATGGTCTCCCGGCGGGGTGCCCTCCGGAACCTGCATCTCGAAGGCGACGGGCACTTGCTCGCCCGGGACAAGCTCGATGTACGGGGTGTTGCCGAACGTCTGGGTCTTCTTGCCGATCTGGAGCTGCAGCCACGACGCAGGGTTGTACTGAAGCCCCTGGTCGTCGCGGTTGGGAACCTCGTAGCTGATGGCGCCGGATGCGTCCACCTTCTGGTTTGCCGCGTAGATGAGCACCGAAAGGTCCTCGTCACCGTTGTTCATGACGACGACTTCACCGGATCCACCCTTGCCGGCCGCAACCGAGAAGTCGAACGTCCCCGTCGAGAGCCCGATCGTGCGCACGGCGGTCGCCGACGTGGGAGCGATAAGCCCGACGAGCAGAAGCAAGCACAGTAGCAGCGAGATCTTCCGGGTGCTGCGAAACATCAGATTCCCACCGATCCTCTGAAGTCACGGACTTGCCTCCGGGCGACCGGAATCTGCGTCTCGTCACGATCAGTCACGACAACAACGTACGCGCCGTCGACGCGAAGGATCTCCTTCACCCTGTTCAGGTTGATCATGTACGACCGATGCACGCGCTCGAAGCTCTCCTTCGAGAGCTTGCCTTCAAGCTCCGTGAGCGTCAGGTCCACAAGGTACTGGTTCTCGTATGTGTGCACGTACGTGGACTTGTTCTTCGCCGAGATGTACACGATGTCGTCGATATTGAGCAGCACCGTTCGGCCACCCTTACGAACGGCGAGCTTGCGGAAGTCCGTCTCGCTGCCAACGCCAGCAGCCTGAGGCCTGGGCCGGTTGCGAACGAGGCTGCGCACGCGCGCCGAGAGCTCCATGAGATTGAATGGCTTGGTCACGTACTGCTGGACGCCCTGCTTGAACGCCAGAATCTTCGCAAGGTCTTGTGTCTTTGCGGTAAGCATGATCACCGGAATATCCGCTGTGAGCGGGTTGTTCCGGATCTCCATGAGCGCCATCCAGCCGTCCACTCTCGGCATCATGATGTCGAGAAGTACGACGTCGACCGCTTCGGCCGCGAGCACCTCAAGCGCTTCTGCGCCGTCACCCGCCGACAGAACGTTCATCCCGTCGGCCTCAAGGCCCATTTTGATCATCTCGACGATTGAGACATCGTCGTCGACGCACAGGACGTTGATGGACTCTTCCATGGCGCCCCTTCCAAAGACCACGCTAGTTTGGCGTGACAGACCTTTCATCAGCCGAGGAGCGCCGAATGTCCGGTCGTCGCAGCGCGAGTATACCGCACGGCTCCGGCAAGCGGCTACCCGTGCTGTTCCGCCAGCCACCGGTCGATCGCCACAGCCGCCTTCTTCCCGGCGCCCATCGCAAGGATGACGGTCGCCGACCCCGTCACGATGTCGCCGCCGGCGAAGATACCGGGCTTGTTGGTGGCGCCGTTATCGTCGGTCGCGATGTAGCCGCGCGGAGTCACCTCAAGATCAGGCGTCGTCTGTGAGATGAGCGGATTGGAGCGTGTCCCAAGAGCCACGATGACCGTGTCGCACTCGATTACGAACTCCGAGTCCATCACGCACACCGGCGCGCGCCGACCGCTTGCATCCGGCTCGCCAAGCTCCATGCGCGTGGCGGTCATGCCCGTCACGAACCCATCGTGCCCGAGAATCTCCTGCGGCGAGCAGAGCATCTTGAACTCGATACCCTCCTGGCGCGCATGGTGCACTTCCTCGCGCCGCGCCGGCATTTCATCTTCAGAGCGCCGGTACACCAAGAAGACCTCCTCGGCACCGAGGCGCTTGGCCGTGCGGGCCGCATCCATGGCGACATTGCCGCCGCCCACGACCGCTACCTTGCGACCGCGCCACACCGGCGTGTCGTACGAGGGGAACTCGTACGCCTTCATGAGGTTCACGCGTGTGAGGAACTCGTTTGCCGAGTAGACGCCGTTCAGGTTCTCACCCGGTATGCCGAGGAAGAGCGGCAGCCCCGCGCCGCTGCCGACGAACACCGCGTCGAAGCCCTCCTCGGCAAGGAGCTCGTCGAGGGTGTACGTGGCGCCGACGACCACATCCGTGACAAGCTCCACGCCCATGACGCCGAGCATCTCGATCTCGGCTTGCACGATCGCCTTGGGGAGCCGGAACTCCGGGATGCCGTAGGTGAGGACGCCGCCAGGCGCGTGAAGCGACTCGAAGATCGTCACGGCGTGGCCGAGGCGACGCAGCTCGCCTGCGCACGCGAGACCGGCGGGACCGGATCCCACGACCGCCACGCGCTTGCCGGTCGGCTCGCCCACCTCGGGTGCGCAGCGGTGCTCCAGGTCGCACGCCAGATCGAAGTCGCCGAGCCAGCGCTCGAGGCGCCCGATCGCGACCGGCTCGCCCTTGCGCGCGAGTACGCACGAGGCCTCACACTGCTCCTCTTGCGGGCATACGCGCCCGCAGACGGCCGGCAGCGCATTGCGCTCCTTGAGGACCGACACACCTTCGGCGTACTCGCCGTCGATGATGCGGCCGATGAAGGACTTGATGTCGATGTTGACCGGGCATCCTTCGATGCACGTCGGGTTCTTACACTGGATGCAGCGGTTCGCCTCGGCAACGGCCTGCTCCTCGGAATAGCCGAGCGAGACCTCGTCGAAGTCGCGGGCGCGCTCAAGCGCGTCGCGCTCGGGCATCGCCGTGCGCGGAGCGCGCGATGGCTTGTGGCGGGGCTTCTCGGCAGGAGTCTCGTCTAGCGGTGGCATGAGCACTCCCTACTGAAGTCGGCGTCCGCTTCGCGCTCAATGTCGGAGTAGACGCGCTGGCGGCTCATAAGCTCCTCGAAGTCGACAGCGTCTCCGTCGAAGTCGGGGCCATCCACGCAGCCGAACTTGGTCACGCCGTCCACGCTCACGCGGCACGCGCCGCACATGCCGGTGCCGTCGACCATGATCGGGTTGAGCGAGACCGTGATCGGCACGCCGAACTCACGCGTGGTGGCCGCGCAGAACTTCATCATGATGGCTGGGCCGATCGCCATGCTGTGATCGAGCGCGCCGGCCTCGCAGAGGCTCTTCAGTGGCGCGGTCACAAGGCCCTTCTCGCCAGCAGAACCGTCGTCGGTCATGACGATAAGCTCCTTGATCGGCAGGGCCCGAAACTCGTCTTCGAGGATCAGGAGCTCCTTGTTGCGCGCGCCGAGGATCACGGTCACCTCGTTGCCCGCCTCGGCCATGGCGCGGGCGACCGGGTACGCGACCGCTGCGCCAACACCGCCGCCAACGACAGCGACACGCCCGATGCCCTCCACGTGCGTCGGCACGCCGAGCGGTCCGACGACATCAGCGAGCGAGTCGCCAACGCCGAGGTGCGAGAGCTGGTGTGTGGTCTTGCCTACGCGCATGAAGATGAAGCGCACCCAGCCTTCCTCGGCAGACCAGTCGCTGAAGGTGAGCGGGATGCGCTCGCCATGCTCGTCGACGCGAAGCATCAGGAACTGACCGGCCTTCGCCTTGCGGGCTATGGCGGGTGCCTGAACGCCCATCTCGAACACGGAGTCCGAGAGCTGGCGCTGGTAGACGATGGGGAACATGCGGTGCCTGCCTTCCGAGAAGTTCCGAGAGCGTGCGGACAAGTATACTAGCGGCATTGCTCTCGCGCACGGGAGGACGCCAGTGCACCGACGTATCGTAGCCATCGCCATCGCGCTCTGTCTGCTCGCGCCTGCAGCGTGCACGCCCGAAGCGAAGCCGGTGCGCGTCACTCGTCCCGCGCTTGGAACCATGGTGACGATCGACGTTTACGGCGAGGACGACCGCGGCACCCGAAACGCCATCGACACCGCATTCGCCGAGATCGCGAACATCCAGGCCGAACTCGACTCGTACAGCACGAATTCGACGGTCGCCGGAATCAACGCCTCCCCCTTCGAGTTCCACCAGATGCCGACGAACGCCCTCCTGATCGACTCGGCCATAGAACGGCTCGGCGTACGCGACTCGTTCTCGCCGTACCTGCTCGGCGTCGTGAAGCTTTACGACTTCGGCGGCGCCGGCCGCGTTCCAGCCGATGGTGAGCTCTCGGCAGCGCTCATGGCCGCTTCAATGCCCGAGCGCGACGGCGAGCGCTTCCGCTTCGCCGGCATCTCAAGCTCGATGGCGGTGCCCGGACTCGACTACGGCGGCGCCGCCAAGGGCCTCGCACTCGACGCCGCGCGGGAATCGCTCCGGCACTCGTTCGTGAACGCCGCGCTCATCACTGCCGGGAGCACGACTGTCACGCTCGGCAGTAAACCGGACGGCACGCCGTGGCGTATCGGCGTGGAGGATCCTCGCGACGCGAATACCGTCCGGATGGTGGCCGAGTGGACCGGGGAGGCCACTCTCTCGACGTCAGGCGACTACCAGCAGTACTTCGAGCTCGACGGAATCCGCTATCACCACATCCTGGACCCGAAGACCGGCACACCCGCCCGTGGTACGCGATCGCTCACCGTGGTCGGACGCATCTCGGGCACGGACAGCGATATCCTGTCGACCGCGCTGTTCGTGCAGGGCCCCGAGGCGGCGCTCGCATACGCGAAGGCACATGGGATCGGTGTCTACGTCATCGACAGCGAAGGGCGGACGCATATCGCGCCCGCCCCAGCGGATTCCAAGATCACACTCACCGAACAGAGCGGCGAGTAGCCAGATCTAGATGTAGCTCTTCACGAAGCCGTAGATGACCGGGACTTCGAGGCTCTCGCCGTTGTACGCCTTGATGGCGAGGATCACCGTGTAGACGAACCCGGCCAGGGCGACAAGTCCACCGAGACCGAAGATCGGCATAGTCACGCCCGAGAGGACGTAGATCGCAAGGTTCAGCGCCAGTGCCTGAACGGCGTGGGACTTGAGCCACTTCTCGTTCTTGTACGGCTCCATAAGGATCGCAACGAGCGCGACAGGCCAGATCACGTAGCCAAGAGCGGCGAAGATCTTGCTGTTGTCACTTGCCGGACCAGATGCGTCACCCATCGGCGGCATCGGCGGCATTTCGGGCGCAGGCGGTGCTCCTTGGAAATCATCGGACATGCTGATCATCCTTCCTTCACCGTTGCAGCACGCTCCTCCGGCAGTGCCTACGTTTGCAGTATACCCATCATCGCTGCTAGGATTGATAGGATAGCGCCTTCCGGCGGAAGAATATCACGGCCGCCAAGCCGCCCCGGAGGAACCACAGCATGAGACGTAGAAGCGCTCCCGTACTCTTCATCATCATCGCCATCATCGTCACCATGGTCGGCGCGCCTGTTGCGTTCGCGGTGTCGCGTGATGAGCTTCTCGCGCACGAAAAGGCGGCTGCAGACGCGCGCGCCGCCGCCGCTGCCGCCGAGAAGACCGCTGCTGCCTTAGCCGCCGAGATCGATTCCCTCGAAGAGCGCATGAACGCCATCGAGGCGGATCTTGCGGCGCTCGCCACAGACATCTCGGGAGCCACCGAGCGCACCAACCGTCTCCAGGCCGAGGTCGATCAGCTGCGCGCCGAAGCCGATGCCAAGCAAGCGCAGATCAATACGAACCAGGCGGACTACGACACCCAACAGGCTCACCTCGCAACCCAGATGCAGGAAGCGTACAAGCAAGGCGACCTGTTCTTCCTGGAGATCCTGCTCGGCAGCAAGAACATCGAGGACCTCATCACGCGCACGTCGCTCGCACAGCGAATGATGCGGCAGAACCAGGAGAACGCAGCCTCACTCAAAGTCGCCCGCGTGGAGCTCGACAAGGCCAAAAGCGACCTTGATCGATCACTCGAAGCGGTCTCCACGAAGCGCGCCGAGGCCGCCGCCGAACAGAAGCGTCTCCAGGATCTTCGCTCAAAGCAGAACGCGAAGATGGCAGACCAGAAGGCGGCGCAGGACCAGAAGTCCGCGCTGTTCGCCGCCAACAAGAAGGAAGCCGCTCGTCTGCGAGCACTCGCCGAGGCAGAAGACGCCGAAAGCGACAAGATCGCCCGCGAACTCTACGGCAATGGCTCCGGCTACTACGCGGGGGAGATGGCGTGGCCGGTCCCCGGCTTCTATCGCGTGTCATCGCCGTTCGGCCCGCGCATCTGCCCGTTCCACGGCCGAGAGAACCACAGCGGTATCGACATCGGTCGGAACATCAGTCCGCCCAAGTCCATCGACGGCGCTGCGATCGTGGCCGCAGGCAGTGGCAAGGTCATCTGGGCGAGTTCGCGCAGTGGTTATGGCAACACGGTGATGATCGATCACGGGAACGGTGTCGTCACGCTCTACGGCCACCAGCAGAACGGCGGCATCAAGGTATCCGTCGGTCAGCACGTCGACAAGGGTGACCGAATCGGCACGGTTGGCTCTACCGGCTACTCGACTGGTCCGCATCTCCACTTCGAGACGCGCGTGAATGGTACGCCGGTCGACCCGATGAAGTACCTCAAGTAGCGAACCGCTCGGCTCAGCTTGCGTTGTACTCCTGCATCGCGCTGTCAACGCCGCATTCAAGCACGTGCAGCACTGCCTGCGCCGCAGTAGGAATCATCGCCGCGAGGCGCTCGGCGGCCTCGCGTCGCATCGGCTCAAGCACGAAGTCGGCAGGATCCTGGCGTCCTGGCGGCCGCCCGATTCCAACGCGCACACGGATGTAGTCGCCGCCGCCGAGCTGCTCCGTGAGCGAACGCAGGCCGTTGTGGCCGCCGTGGCCGCCGCCGCGCTTCACGCGGACGCTGCCCTCGGGCAGATCGAGGTCGTCGTGCACCACGATCACCTCGGACGCCTTCGCCCCGTATGTCTCGACGAGTTTGCCCACGGCCTTGCCTGAGATGTTCATGAACGTCTGCGGCTTGGCGAGGACGAGATCGTCATCGCCAAGCCGCGTGACGGCCACTTTCGCGCCCGCTTGTTCTTTCCAGTACGAGACACGCAGATTCTCGGCGAGCAGGTCGATGACCATGAACCCCGCGTTATGCCGCGTTTCCGCATATTCGGGTCCCGGATTGCCGAGCCCAACCACCACGATCGACATTCGGGGAGCCTACGCCTCGTCCTCGGTGTCCTTGCCGACAAGCTCCGGCTCGGTGATCTCCTCGGTGACTTCCTCTTCCTCTTCCTTCGCCGGCGCCATGACGGCACATACGATGGCTTCGGGATCGTCGAGAATCGTCACACCTGCGGGAGCGACGAGGTCGCTGACGTGAAGCGCCTGGCCAACCTCAAGCGGCGTGACGTCGATATCGATGCTCTCGGGAAGGTCGCCCGGGAGCGCCTCGATGCTGATCTCGCGGAGCTCGTGCACCATGACGCCACCGGTCTTCTCGCCCTCGGCGGAGCCGAGGTAGTGCACCGGTACCGACGTGACGACGGTCGACTTCATGTTGATCGCCCAGAAGTCCACGTGCTCGACCGTGCCCTTGAGCACGTCGTGCTTGAGGTCCTTCACCATGACGTTGACCGGCTTGCCGCCGTCAATGGACAGGTGGAAGATCGTCGAGCCGATTCCCGAGTGGATGAGAATCTGCTCGAAACCGTGCTTGTCGATGGAAAGCGGCGTGGCTTCGATGGCGGTGCCGTAGACAACCGCCGGCAACTTGCCTTGGGCGCCAAGAGCCTTGCTGCTCTTGCCGACCAGGGTTCTGGTTTCAGCAGCTATCTCGATAGTCTCAGTC
>CAZGNF010000017.1:0-19546 GCA_964527045.1 uncultured Coriobacteriaceae bacterium
GTACACGCCAATCGCGCTGAACTGATCCTGGTGCTCGAAGTGAGTGCCTACGAATAGATGAACGTCGTGCGTCTCTATCCCGAGCTGACCGTTGAAGTGCTGCTCGACATCTTGCGCCGCAGCAGCAGCGTCGCCGCGCTTGTCTAGTTGACGACGATAGAGCGCATACACCTCCCAGTCGAAGAGCTGAACCTTATGCCCCCGACATGACTCCTGACAGTGGAACTCGTACATGAACTTGACCGGCACTCGTTCGAGCGGCCGGCACTTCTCGTCAAAGAGACTCTCTTGCGTAATCGCCAACTGCTGCTTCTGTGTCCACTGGCCGGGCGACGGGACGACACGCAGGCGCGCGGGGGCATGCACCTTCACAATTCCGAGAGAGCAACTGCGATCTCGAGCGCAGCATTCGAGATCCTCGATTGTCGACGTCATTGGGAGAACCACCGCGCTCCGTTTCGCCCAGCTGGGCGGCCTTCCGGGTCCTGTGTCAAAGTGCCCCACCGTCTCGAAGTCCCCCTGAGGTGTCCATGTGTCACCGCGAGCATCGGACGACTTATGAACGGCGTCGAACTCGAGAACGTCCCATTTCTTGAACTGAGACGCGTACGACAGATGCCGAAATCGCACCGGATACAGCCTGATGAACCGGCCGGTATCAAGATCGATTCCAGCTGTGCAGACCGTCTCCTTGTACTTGGTGCTTGGGTTGGGATACGTCTTTACGGTGACGAGAACCCGTTTACGGACAGAGAGCATGGCGGAGGTGTTCCACGGTGAGGGCATCGTCAGATGCACTGGCGACGAATTCTGCGACGATGCTTCGGTGACAGGTCGTCGGGTCCTCTTCGAAGCAGACCAGACAAATGCGGCACTTCACTGCGAGGGCCGCCAGCTCCAACAGCTCGTCATGACGATCATTCAGCAGTTCGCGGAACTGCGGAGCGAAGTCGCCGAACGCGAGCGACCCGTCTTTCAGCGCATGTCGAAGGTCGCGCGGATTCCCGAGCGAGCGCACGTGACGGTATTCGATGCCATCAACAGCAAGGCGCTGTGAGAGCGCCGTCTTCGAAAACCCTCGACGCCTGCTGATTGGAACGTCCCGAACATCAACGACCACCTGGACGCTGGCCTCAACCAAGGCCTCGACCCACTCGTCGAGTCCCCGGCCCTCATACCCCAGTGTGCAGACCGCGCTCAATGCTCTCCCTCGGTTCTGTTGCCTATTGGCGAGCATATCGCATACACCCAACCAGAGTCTTGCCACGATCCAACCCTCGCGTCCTCGCCAGACTGGCAGCTCAGGCGGTGGGTCTCATGCAATCCTCGGTATTGAGCCTCGACCACAGATACCCGATTCGGGCAATCAGGCGTCAACCGTGTCTGTGCGTTGGTTCCATGAGCGAATCCTCGCGACAAGCTGCCCTATCCTCTTCTCAAGATCCATGTGCTTCCAGTTCTCAGTGGTGAGAAGGCTGGCGGCTTGGAGAGCGCCGCTCTTCTTGTCGAACCTCCTCTTGCCCTTCGCTTCACAATAGACGCTTGCCGCGGACTCAAAGGGCGCCAGCACACCGCCTAGGACCACGGCGGTGATTTCGGGCGATACGTAGTTCTCGATTTCCCGCCCCTTAGTGATCCACGACCCTGGAGCGGTCCTCATTGCCCTTCTCTTGGTGCGGCTAATCGAGGCCCCGTCATTCGCTTTGTCACTGTCCATGACGATGAATGCGTTTCGGGAGATAGACATGGCGTCAATTAGCCACTCAACGTCGGCATTCCTGATCTCACTCAGGCTCGCGTCACCGAAATCAAGGTGGTTTAGACAACGACCCCCATACTCCATGAACGTATATTCGAGTCCTTCAGACGGAACGGGCAGCGGAGGCACCTGAGACTCACAGTAGAGTTGAATCCACCGGCGAATCAGAATCGCATCGGTGATGCCCTCCACCCACACTACGCCGTTGGCTTGGAGCAGGTCGCTCGCGCGCACATCGAGATCATCCAAGACACCGTGCCCGTCGCGACGTCCGCCGACTGGTTGCACCGTTGCTGTTCGGCCATCGTGAGTAACGTGCAGAATCTGGCTATCGCCAGCGCCGCCGAGGAGGTCGATTACCACCGGAGAATGGGTCGTGACGAAGCACGTGGCATTCATCTCTCTGACCTTATCTCGCACGTAGGTAAGCAGACGCCTCTGAAGACCGGGGTGTAGGTTGTTCTCGAGTTCCTCGAACGCGTACACAAACGTCCCGGGGTCCTTCTTCTGCAAGCGAGGGAGCACCAGTAGGTCGAGAAGCACCAGCAGGACGGTCTTGAGGCCGCTGCCTGACTCCGAAAGTGAAATGCGCCCTTTGCCCTGCTCGTCGAGAACTACTGTCCAGTTGTCATCAGGCCCAGTCCGCTGCGCGCCTATGCGAGTGAAGGTGGCGTCTGGGGCCATGATGCCGTTCAGGTCGGCGAGTAGGGACTGTTCGACCAGCTCGTGCGGCAAGGTCTCGTCGTAGAGAACGCGCTGCAAGAGATTCGTTGCACCACGTCCATTGACTTCGACCGTCAAGCTCTGAGGGTCACCGTGTGGAGATACATCTGATTCCGGAGCCATGTCTCGGTCTGCCGAAAGGCGCACGAAGAAGCACTCCCGGAACGGGTTGCGAACCGAAGGGGGAATATTCTCCAGCATCTTGCGCTGCTCGGGCGTGTACTCTGTGTCGACGGACTCGAAAGCCATTGGAGAAGATCCCTCCTGTGGCAAGAAGCGAAGGACCACGCGCTTCCCCGTCAGACGTCCCTCGAGCTCAGTGTCGCGTTCAGCCAGCCGACCATCAATCACAGGCCGCCTGAAAGCCCGCTTCACCTCATCATCCTGAAGCGGCAGAGCCATCCGAAGGACCGGCTCGACGCGATGAAGGTGGTTGTGTTCGTTCAGCGGTCCGTGTTGAATCGCAGACTGCACAAGGTCCACGAGGGCTGACTTCCCGGTGTTATTGCGTCCGATGATCACGTTCATCGGTTTGATTTCGGCGAAACCCTGAGATTCGGCCCCGAAGCACTTGAAGTCCTGTGCGAACAGTGAGACCTCCGAGAAACGGTTCATAGTACCCACTCCCGCCCGTCTGCCTTCAGGAGCCCGCAGATTGCGTCGAACTCAGGGCGATCCCGGCGCCGGTATACTACGTCGCTGAGGCAGGCATCCCAACACGTCTCGCCGAGAGAGGCAGTGCGTGCGGACGTCCCTCTGCGACTCATCTCCTCATCTTCTCAATCTCCTGCAGCAGGACTTGGGGTGGGAGTTCATAGAAGCCAAATGCGCCATACAGCGGTTCGGTAAGCTTGCCAACCAGTTCGGGCAACGTATCCTGCACCGCGCTGGCTGGGAAGGTCAAGTCGGAGACAATCTCGTCGATGTGGCTCACAGAGTGGCGAGAGAACGGGGGGAAGCTCCCGCCCACGCGCACCAGTCTGCGATTCGCGAGTCCAGACCATACGGCACGAAACTGCACCTCGGCTGGTCCCTCCATTAGCTCCGCTGCAACCTTCGCCGCGTGGATGACTGCCTCCCCGACACGCCAAATCGGTATGACGACATCAAGCACTTCGGCCGGACGGTAATTGCTCAAACCATCCTCCTGATGGCCACGCAGCAGGAAGGCGAACCCTGTGCGTGAAACCTGCCAGTAGTCGCAGTCGTCGGTGAGCTGGCTCTCCTTCTGCGCCAGAGAGCACGCAATCACGTCTTGGTTGATCGGGCCGGGTGGAAGCACTCCGAAGCCTGCATTGATCATCCACTCAGGCCAACCCGTCATGTTCCCCTCAGCCCGTCCCAAGATGTCCCTAAGCCTGGCGAGCCCTATCTCGCGGAGATTGCCGACCAACCGATAGGCGAACGTCACGTGGCCAAGAGGGAACCTGGCGACGTGATCATCAGGGAGTCCATACCGATTCAGAGTGTTGGTCCACTCATACATCGCATTGTCGATCCACGCGTCCAGCAAGTCCTCGCGTACTCCCAACTCCGTTGAGGAGGGGGGCAACCCCACGAGGATTGCGCGCATTCCATCGAGCAAGTCGTCCTTGGCATTCCTCAGGCATCTTCTGATGAGGTTGTCCCACTCGTCTGGACTCTGCGGTGGCTCGCTTCGCGGTCCATGCCGCCTGACGTAGTAAGCGTTCGCCGTCAGGTGGTGGCCATCTGGTCCCCCGCGCGCAGCACGAATCGGAACGCGGTGACCGCCAGGAACGACGATAACGGGATGACCAACACCGTCCTCATCGGCCACGAAATGAACGTCACAGTGAAATCGTGGTGCAGCATAGCGATCAACAATATTGTTAATCGTATCCTGACAGTATTGGCCTATCGGGCGCGCTGGTCCGATCGCACCGTATACACCTTCGATCTCCCTAAAGCCGATCACGACGTATCCCCCGCCATGGTTCGCGAGCGCAATGAGCGCCTGTGCCAGGTTTGCCTGATCCTCGCGAGTCGCCAGATCGAGCCAGTCTTTCACCTCAATGTCGAGGCTCTCTCGTACATGAGTGACGAGTTCGTTTAGCCGTAGTGTAGAAGCATCCATGGTCTACCCGGCCCACTCCCACACGTCGGCCTTCACGCGCTCGTAGTTGGCATCGAGTTCGGGCTGCATGAGCACGAGGGCGGCGATGCGGCGCACCATCTCAGTGACGTGGCGCGCCTCCTCGGGCTTGAGGTCGCGGCCGAGCAGCGCGCGCTCCCGGTAGCTCAGCCACTTCTTGATGACCTGGTAGCCGCCGATCGTGTAGCGCCACACGTTGGCCGGCACGCAGCGCCAATACGCGACATCGTTGAGGTACACGTCGAAGCACGTCTCGCCGAGGAGAGCGATTGCTTGCTCAAGCGACATGCCAAGTGACTCGGCGACCTCCGCGATGGCGGTGCGCTCGTTCGCGGCGTACGGTCGCTCGCTCAACTTGCCCTTTGATGGAGTGACGACGCCCTCTCTCTGGCGTAACCCCCATTGCGCGGTCAATCCGAGATCGGTGTCCGACAGCGCGGAGCCAGTCGATGAAGACAGGACCGCAGCCGCTCGCACCATGCTTTGTTCGGGTGGCACGTCTGGATTGACGAGGCGAGCAATTCGAACACCGAGCCTCGCGGATTCTCGGAACACAACTTCTGTGCTCGGGAGGGGAATGCGTGGCCAGTCGCTTGCGATTCCATCCCCATTGTCCGCCAGGTACCTCGGGGAGTAGCCGATTGCCAGGACGTGCATCCAAACCAGGCCGGATGCCTCAACGCCATCCGCGAAAGCAAGATGACCCACATACTCGAGACCGCGCTGACTCAAGTTCGACCTGATTCCGGCGCGTTCCGAGAACAGGCTCGCGGACTCGTCTGTCGATACTAGTTTGACCGGAATCGCGTAAGCGTCTTTATGGAGCGCATGCTGGTCGAACGCCCCCGTAGCGTATCCGAATGCAGCCCCGTCACTATCCTTCGGAGCACGAATTCGAGCCAACACAAACTCAGCATCTCCCGCAAGTTGCGCCTGTAGATCTGGTCTCGGCTCGTTCCACAACGGGCGTGCGGTGTCGAGATACGCCCATTTCCAGTCGAACGGCTTCGCTTGGAATCGGCGGACGCGATTTGCGTCAAAGGTTGCCCCAGCGAGAAGCCTGCGCCGCGCCGCAAAGGCGTCGAAACGTGCCCAGTCACGCCGCAGGCCGGCCAGTTCCACGGGCAAGTCGGTAGTTGAGATCTGCTCGTCGAAGTACGTCTTCATGCGTTCCCTGAGCTCGATTGGAGCGATGTCAATCAAGGACTCGCCGCGGTTCTCGTTTAGCCCGAGTAGCGGCGGGACTTGACTGATGTCGGCTACCGTCGGCCAGCTCATGTATGCATCGTCAACTTGGAACGGTTTGAAGGACAATCGATTATCCACGGCAGGAATGAGTTGCTGGTAGTTCAATTCTGAATCTGGCTCTCTAAGGGTCGCCAGCAGATGAGTCCGCCGCTCAGCAGCATCCGATTCGTTAATATCCGAGCGATATCGGACCGTGGCTTCACCCTCATTCGGCACACCACGCTTGACCCATGTAGAAATGGCGACTCCCTGCCGAATCCCCGGAGAGAAGCCAGACACAGCAAAGACCGTCTGACTGGTGCGGCCGTCTGGGCCGTACTCCGACATGCTTCTGTCGCCGTGCATGCCTTCAATCCAGAAGGAATCGTAGGTGTTCAGCAGTGATTCGCGGACAGTGACATAGGAGGGACCAGACAGCCACGAGTCATTGGATATGAACGAGACCACTCCGCGCCCACTCATGACTCCAATGCGGCGCAGGGCCATTGCGAAGAACCGCACGTAGAGATCGTCGATCTTGTTCTTCTTCACTCCCCAATAGTCCGTGCGATCCTTGAAGGGGCGCAGAAGGTCAGCTTCATCGTTCTGTGCGACCCCCGCGAACCCGTTGTAGGGCGGGTTGCCGATCACGACGAGGATCCGCTCTTCGCGTTTGATGCGGTCGGCGGCGTCGCGCTCCTCAGCAAACTCGGGGAAGAGCAGCGTCGAGTGCATCTGGCCCGGCACGCCTCGACGTTCCTTGGGCGGCGTGACGTCGCGGTTCCATCCGGTGAGCGCGTTCGTGAGGTAGATGGCCGCGCGCTCGTCGGCATCGCGGAGCGGCACGCCAAGCTCGGCGAGCAGGATGCCCATCTGAAGGTGAGCCACCACGAACGGCGCCGGCATGATCTCGAAGCCGATTACGCGCTCCATGGCGGCGCGCTTCACGTCCTGGCGGGTAAGCGCGTCGGCGCCTTTGGCCTGGAGCGTCTCGTCGATCTTGCGCAGGACCTCCACGAGATAGGCGCCGGTGCCGCAGCACGGGTCGAGCACGACCACGCTCGGGTCGGCGAGGCCGTCGGCGATGCCGAGTTCCTCGCGAAGCGCCCAGTCCACGCGGGCAACCATGTACTTCACGACCTCGTCGGGGGTGTACCACACGCCAAGCTCCTTGCGGAGCTGCGGGTCGAACGCCTCGAGGAACGGCTCGTAGAAGTACTGGACGGCGTGGTCCTCTCGGAATTTCTCGAAGAACGCCTTGCGGTCGACTCGCCACAGAATCTCCTCGGCCCATTCGAGGACCTCTGAGATCCCGAGCGCCCCCAGCTGACGCACATCGGCGAACTGCCGGAAGAGCTCGTAGACCATCGGCACATGAAGGGTGGCCGTGGCCGTCTCCCACTGGAAGCGGCGGTCCCACGGGATCGCCTCGGCGTGGTCCATGTCGCGAGCCCAGAGCACCCAGGACGCGAACATGCCGTAGAAGAGCGTCTGGACGAGAGTGGAGCGGAAGAAGTGGTCGCCGCGCTCGCCCTCGAATTTCAGGCCGAGCGATTCCTCGAGCTGGCTTCTGAGCGCGTCGAGCGCGGGCAGCTCGTGCTTCTGCTCCAGGCGTAGGCGCGCGGTGCGCGCGTAGCTCGCGAGGAACCACGCGAGGTCCTTCGGGTCGGAGAGCGGCGCGTTGTGCAAGAGCACGCGGCGCAGGAACTCGGTGAGGCCCTCGCCGGCATCCTCGGCGTACCTACGGGGCTGCTGCGTCATGCCCCAGAAGGCCGCCTCGCTCGTGGCCAGGCTGCATGTCTCGAGCGTGCGCACGCCGACGCCGTCGGGGTTGCGGCCCACGAGGGCGAAGTCGCGCAGGTTGGTGACGAGCACGAGGCCGTATCGGTCGACGTAGCGGGCGACCTGCTCGGAGGCGGCGACCGCGAAGGCGTCGTCGGAGGTGCCTTTGACCTCGATTGCGCCGCGGGCAGGGAGCTGGCCCAGGAGCAGATCAGCGCCGGGATCCGAGTTCTTGAGCTGGTTCGCGGTGAAGAGGCCGCCGTCGGGGATACCGGCGCCTGTGTTGCGCAGGTTGATGATGGCGGTGACCTTCGGTTTGATCTTGGAGCCCACGGCTGTGAGGAGTGTGGCAAGCGGCCCGTAGTAGCTTGTCTCGGCGACGCCTGCACCGGAGTTGCGGATGTCCCGCAGCTCGCTGAAATAACTCTCGACAGGGTCCGACACGCTCGCCCCCCGGCGTGGTTGGAAATGGTAGGAACAGGATAGCAGGTGGGAGTGACACTCGCGGGAGCTACTTGACACCTGCACTATGAGGAGTATCATTTGATACCGATGGAGCCTACTTCGTCCGCAAGTCGCTGGGAGGTGCTCGATGTCGACTCCGGTTGGATTCCGTGTTCCACCCGTTCTTAGGAGGCCGACATATGGCACCGCACGAAATCGCCCTGCTGGTCGAACTGGTCCGGCAGGCGCACCGGGAGAGACGGCTGACATACCGCCGGGATCGTGACAAGAACCTCGCGACTCTCGCTTCGCTTGGCTGCACGATTCGAGAGATGTACGAGGCGGTTGCCTCGGTCCAGCCAGAAGATGCGCTGGGACCTCCATGGGACAACCGTCACCCGGACTTCCCCGACGAACTGGCTTGTGAGTTTGGAACCGTACTTCAAGGACATGAGGTCTACGTGAAGGTTACGGTGGTCGGACTTGAAGATGGTGTGCGGGGCTGCGTTATCTCCTTCCACTTCCCTGAGAAACCACTTACTTATCCATACCGATGAATGGACATGTGATGACGACCATCGCCTACTGCGATGACTGCAAACAAGTGCGTGAATACGATGTCGTCGCGCGGACAGAGACATACCAGGTGAAGGGCGATCCGGTTACGGTTGAGGCTTCGGTTGCGGCCTGCCGGACATGTGGACTCGAACTCGGCGTTGAAGAGCTCGACGAGGCCACCTTGCAGCAGGCCTACAGCGTGTACCGCTCCCGGCATGGGCTGCTGCAACCCGAAGAGATTCGTGGGATTCGATCGATGTACGGACTCGGCCAGAAAGCCTTCTCTCGGCTGCTCGGCTGGGGAGAGGTCACGCTGGCGCGCTACGAGGGTGGCTCGATCCAGTCGACTGCACACGACCAGATGCTGCGGCTTGTGCAGAACCCGGCCAATGTGGCGCAGATTCTGGCTCGCGGCGATGGTGGCCTCTCTCAAGAGCAAAGGACAGCGCTGGAAGCGCGACTGTCGGAATTCTCCGTCGAACACGAGGGTCTGCTCGTCCGAGAGGAGGCTGCCGTGTTCTCAGCTGGACCTTCTGTCCTGAAGCTTCGCGAGATGATGGTGTATTTCGCATCGAGGCAGCTCATGTGGCGGACCAAGCTGAACAAGTCGCTCTTCTACGCGGACTTCCTACACTATCGGCGCTTCGGCGCTGCCATATCGGGCTGTCGCTACGTCCACATGCAGTTCGGGCCGGTTCCATCTGACTTCTACACCCTGCAGAGCGCGCTCGTGGAAGACACGAGCATCAGCGAACAACCGGCGATTCTGGGTGAGTGTGAGGGGACCGTCTTCGTCGCTTCCAGATCTGCGGATCTTGCAGTTTTCAGCGAGGCCGAACGGAAGACGCTCGTCGACATTGCAGAGTACTTCGATGGCTGGACCGCCAGGCAGGTGTCGGAGTTCTCCCACAGAGAGCCCGCATGGCTTGAGACGAAAGACCGCGAGACGATTCCGTACGAGTACGCAGCAAGCCTGCAGCTGCAGTAAGAAGGCTCAACGCATGGTGGTCGATCGCGCGGTTCGCTGGCGCCCCCGGTTGAGCCCGCCGCGCGGGTGCCGCATACTTCGGGCAGTCAGACCCCGCACGCGCACTGCTGCACCGGAGGAGGCGATATGACCCGCACGCGCTCGCTTCTGCGCTCCCTCGCGGGGTCGCTGCCCGATACCCTCCGCTTCGGCCGCATCCCGACAGATCGCGACTACCCCGGACCGATCGCCGAGGGTGCCGCCGGCAACGACGTCGTTGCGGAGACGCTCCGCCACGGCGCCCCGTGCCTGGTCACGCGACTTGGTCGCTCGGAGGTGCTGTGTCTCGGCCACTATCGGCGATGGCGACGTCCGACACTCATCAGCGTGCCGTACCCCCCGTACGTCCACGAGCTCATCCACATGAATGCAGGCGTGTTCCCTCATGACGACGCAACGCTCGACCGGTTCTCGGCACGGTGTCTGGAGGCAGCTGCTGCTGCCGATGTGATGGCGGTGTGGCACAACCGGGGTGAGGACGCCGTCGTCCGCGAATGCTGCCCGGACGCGAAGCTCATCGACCTGCCAGCGCTCGACTGCATGTGCTACTCGCAACCATGGTCCGCCGAGCTTGCAGGCAAGACCGTGCTTGTGGTTCACCCGTTCGCCGCAACCATAGCCGCGCAATACCGCGATCATCGCCACGAGTTGTTCGCGGACCCAGTCGTCTTGCCGGAGCTCGAGCTCAAGACACTCACGCCACCGCAGTCGATTGCAGGCGCGCCGTGCGGATTCCCGGACTGGTTCGCGGCGCTCGATGACACGTGTGAGCGAATCGCCTCCCAGGAGTTCGACGTCGCGATCATCGGCGCAGGCGCATACGGACTGCCGATAGGAGCGTTCGTGAAGGGCCTCGGCAGACAGGCAGTGCACATGGGCGGTGCGACCCAGCTACTCTTCGGAATCAAGGGCCGGCGCTGGGAAACTGAGTACGCCGACATCATCGTCCCGCTCATGAACGAGTTCTGGACGCGCCCTGCGGAGACTGAAACACCCGCGGATGCCCGTAGCGTGGAGAATGGCTGCTACTGGTAGCGCCCTACGCCCCCACCGCCACCTCACGCAGGCTCCGCAATCGGATCGTCTCGGCCTCCGTGTCGGGAGCCGGACCCGTCCCCGTGACGTAACTCATCACCTTGCTCGCCGCCTTGATAGCGCCGAGGCAGACGAGATCGTCGTCGTACTCGAACGAGACGCGGAAGATGCCATGCCCGTCTCGGCGGAAGTCCCACGAAGTCTCGCCTTGCAACGAACGCGGAGAGCCGGCTTTGGCCATGAGCTCCATCACGACGTGCTCGAACAGGTGCGGCACCTCGGTGTCGCCGATCTCCTCGGCGAAGGTGCGCTCGTCACCGTTCTTGCAAGCATGCTCCTCAAGACCGGGCAGAAGCGCGATGGCCCGCTCGGCAATGGCGGCGTCGGATGTGGTCCTGAGTGCTTCTGCGTCGCCCACATCGACGATGACGTCGACGCGGTCGGCGCACACCGTCACGCTGTGCACCCGCATGAGTACCCCCCTACTCGTCCGTGCTAGCCGCGACTGCGGCGTCCCAGGTAATACGCAAGCGCTACCGCGGCGCACACAGCGGCAACGCCCACAACGATGACCTTCGTCGCCTGCTCCCCCCGCAGGTGGCGGACCTCGGCCTCGGTCATGTCCTTGATCCGTACGACTTTGCGGCGAAGGTCCTCAACGGTGATTGGCCGTTCGGCTGAGGTCATTTCTGCATCATCCTTACTTTGATGACGATGAACACGAGGGCTCCAAGCAGGTACACGCCACCGATAGCGAGAAGCGCCCCGGGGTACGTGAGCCACTCGGCAAGCAGCAGGAAGAGCCCGACGGCGATGAAGATAAGGCCTACAACGGCCAGGCAGCCAGCAGCCGATGCCGACGCAAGCGTCAGACCGAGCTTCTGGATCGGCAGGACGATCTTCTCACGGACGACTGCTTCGGCCTCCTGGCGAACCCAATCGGTCGCCGTCTGGAGCAGGTCGGCAAGCGAGTCGATAATCTCGCCGACAGCATCCTTCTTCGGCTCGGTCTGCTTGGGTGCGGCCTTCTTCTTGGGTTCGGCCTTCTTCTTGCCGGGATCCGGCATGCGCGACGACCTCCTCGGGCAGGTGCAACGGTTCCTACATACCCTAACCGAAGCGAGCTTGTGCGGCACCCCGCGGGAAAAGACGAACGGCGCCGGAAGCCTGAGCTCCCGACGCCGTCGGAGTACGCGTTCCGTGCCTGCTACTTCACAACACGCCACTGGATGGTGCCAACGCCCGAGAAGCCAAGCGCCTTAGCGGTGCCAGGGCCAAGATCGAACGTGCGACCCGCTATGTACGGGCCGCGGTCACGAACGACCGCTACGACCGTCTTGCCCTTGTATGTGATCTGCACCTTGGTGCCGAACTTCATCGTGCGGTGCGCGACAACCATGCTCGTGGGAGTCAGGGTGCCTCCGCCGGCCATGGTGTGCCCGTAGAAGCCGGGGCCGTACCACGACACCTTCGCGGACTTCCAGCTCGTCAGCGCCACGATAGCGGTCTTCTGCGCAGCAGCTGCCTTCCTGGCGGCCTCGATGGCCTTGAACGCCGCAAGGCGCTCGGTCTTGCTTTGAACAGTCGTTGGGGTCTTCGCGGCGAGCCTGATGCCTGCCGATGCGACGACCTCGGGAGTACTCTCGATCGAGCTGACCTTGTCTCGGACGACTTGCGCCGCACTTGCGGTTGCGAGGCGGACGCGTGCGCCCGTTCCGGTTGTAGCTACAGTTGCCGCGCTTGCACGCTGCGTGGGGAGAAAACCGGTGCCCAATGCTCCGGCGACTACCATCGCGACGACAGTCGCGACCACCGTAGTGGGCTTCAAGAACAGACTGCGAACCTTCACACATGACCTCCGGGTCCGGTTACAGGACAGGCGGCACCCCGGGCGAGGACATACGTCACGTGTAGACAGAGAGTTGAAGAAGAGGAGCTAGCTGTCTCGGCCCGGTCGCGCGGATCGGCACTATGCCGCCTAACGACCTAACAAGCACAAGCTATGCTGTTGGTGTTTGGACCGTGATCCGACTCCCGGCAGGCCTTGATGCCCGCGCACGGAGCCCTCTCTTTTCAGGGCGTCGACACCCTTAGCGCCGGTCCGATGTCACCCACACAGGGGCGGGTGACAAACGCTAAGTGGCGTCCTTCAAGCACAACAGAGAGGGACTTTAGCACAGTTCGTGCCAGGAAAGCCACCCCCGGAGGGCCCCCGACGCCTAGTCGGAGGCCCTCATGTGGGTCGAACCGTCTATGGCGCGACGGTCGTCTCGGCACTACCGGAGAGCTGCTCGAGCGCCTTGCCAAGCTCTTCGATAGCACTGCCGTACGCCGCCCAGTCGCCCGCCTTCTGCGCCTCGATCGCCTTCAGGTACAGATCGCGTGCTAGGCCCACGGTGAGCGCGGTGTCACCATCACCCGTCGGCTGCGACGGCGCGGCGCCAAAGACCGCCGCAAGCGCGGTCGTCAGGTCAGGCTGCATCGCGACCGAATCGCCGTATGCGACGAGGACGCGCGTCAGCTGCGGCATCGCGGTTTGCTCGGCCTGAAGGTACAGCGGCTGGATATACACGATCGAGTTCTCGATTGGGATGACGAGCATGTTGCCGAAGAGCACGCCGCTCCCCCGCTGGTTCCATAGTGTGAGCTGCTGGCTGATGATCGGGTCCTGGTTGACGCGCGCGCTCACCTGCTGCGGCCCCAACACGAGCTTCTGCTTGGGGAACGTGTAGACGATACGCCGTCCATAATTGGCCGGGTCGGAGGATGCCGACATCCAGCCGATCATGTTGTCCTTGTTCCTCGGCGTGAACGGCAACATGAGCATGAAGTCCTCGACGGGCTCCTGCGGAAGCTTCATCAGCACATAGAACGGGTCCATGGGCGCGTTGTCGCCCTCGCCCGGAAGCGCCCACTGGTCTTCCTTGTTGTAGAACACGAGCGGGTCGAGCATGTGGTACGTCTTGTAGACCTCGGCCTGTACGCGGAAGAGATCCTCCGGATAGCGCAAGTGTGCGCGAACGCCATCTGGCATCTCGGATCCGTCCACGATCAGGTCCGGGAACACCGCGCGCCAGGTCGCCAGAAGCGGGTCGGTCTCGTCGAACGCATACATCGTGACCGTGCCGTCGTACGCGTCCATCGTGATCTTCACCGAGTTCCGCATGTAGTTCACGCCGCCGATGCGCTCCGAGTACGGGTAGCGATCCGATGTCGTGTACGCATCGATGATCCAGACGAGCTTGCCGTCGATGATTGCAGCGTATGGATCTCGGTCGAGCGTCAGGAAGGGCGCCAGCGCGCCGATGCGCTCGGTGAGCGAGCGGCGGAAGAGCACCTTGCTCTCGGGCGTGATGTAGCTGCTGAAGAGCATCTGCGGTGCCGAGAAGCGCAGCGCGAACGCGGCCCGCCGCACGATGTTGCCGATTGCGATGCCGGTCTTGCCCTCGTATGACGTCGTTGCGTTCTGGTCGCCGACCGGGTAGTCGAACTCCTTGATCTGGGTCGCTGCAACCACGTAGTTGTTGGTCAGCTCACCGTAGTACACAGCGGGACGGTCCACCTTCAGGTCTGTCGTACCGGCCGGCGGGATGTCGCGAACCATGAACTCCGGCAGTCCCTGGCCACTCGACTCATTGACCGGGCTCACAACGGCGCCGTAGCCGTGCGTGTACACGAGGTGCTGGTTCACCCAGGTCTTGGCCTGCTCGGCAAGCTGATCGATGTTCATCTCGCGCAGCGAGACAAGCACCTGCCGCCGCTCGCCGTCGATGGTGTAACGATCGACATCCACGTCGATGAAGCTGTAGTAGGGTCGGATGCCCTGCAACTGCTGGTACGACTGAGACACGATGCTCGGGTCCCACAGACGGATGTTCCGTATCGTGTCGCTGTCACCAGCGACCGCCGAGGCGGTCAGGCTCTCCTCGGCGGGAAACGCCCGCGCGACGACGTCCTCGATCTTGAACGCCTTGCGGGTCATCGCGATGTTGCGCTCGATATAGGGCGCCTCGGCGGCAACCTCGTTCGGCGAAACGCGGAACTGCTGCACGACCGCCGGGTAGATGCCGCCGATGAGTATCGACGCGCCCAGCCAGACGCCGAGCGCGATCGCCGGGAGCCTCCAGCCCTTGAAGCGGATGTTGATCATGAGCGCGAGGCCGGAGAGGACCGCGATCACGATGAGAATCTGATACGCGGGAATCTGCGCGTGGACGTCGGTGTACGACGCACCCAAGACCTGGCCGCGCGGCGAGAAGCTCAGCTCGAAGATGTCGAGCCAGTACTTGAAGCCTTGCACGACGATCATCAGTCCGCCGAGGACGGAGAGGTGCGCCTTCACGTGCGGATCGAAGCCCTTGAGGCGCGCCCACGGGCGTATGGCGCCGGTGAGCACATGAACGATGGCCGTCACGAAAAGCGTGAACGCGAGTGCCCCGGTCAGCCAGTCAGCCGCCGTACGCATCGCCGGCATCGTGAAGAAGTAGAACGACAGATCGCGGCCGAACTGCGGGTCCTTCTCGCCGAATGGGACTGCGAGCATCGCAAGCCGGAAGACGCTCCACTGCGAAGCCATCGCCGCCCCCGAGATAAGCGCAGCCAGAGCGCTGATGGCCACGAGCGCGACACCCGAGACCTTCTCGAGGACGTCGCGGACCTGCTGAAGCGCCATCTCGAATCTGAAGCCGACCTCGTCCGTGGCACGCAGCACGACTTTGGGAGCCATTCGGCGTGCAATGAGCACGTTCACGTACAGGATGGCGAAGAACAGCAGGAAGAAGACCACGCCGGTAGCCCAGCTTGAGGCAATCCGGGTCCAGAAGACCCCGGACTGCCCGAGGTCCGAATACCAGAGCGCGTCGGTGTAAAACGTCGCCACGCCGCCCGATATCGCGAACAGCAGCACGACGACACCGATGAGTATGGGCACCACCGGACGAGCGCGACGATCAGTCGTTGCAGATACATCAGACATTGGTTCCTCCGGTCAGATCGCACCGCATATGCGGCGTCACAAGAAGTCCGAGACCTCGACGTTGAGACCCGCGGGGTCGATACAGCGTTCGATCGTGCGCCCCTCTTCATCCTCCGAGAGGTCGACGTCTATCGGAGCCAGCAGATCGCCGCCCGGGGCGGCGATGATCCGAACCCTCGGCAACGAGACATCTCGCGGGTTCGGTGAAACGACAATACCCGTCTCCCCCGAGCTGAGTAACACGACGGAACGTGGCGGGTAGAGTCCCATGAGCCCGACGAACAATCGAACGAGCGTGGGATCGAGCGCAGTCTCCGCATTCTTGATGAGCGTGAGTATGGCGTCGTCTTGCGGACGGGGAGCGCTGTACGTACGCTGCGACGTCATCGCATCATACGCGTCTGCCACGGCGACTATCCTGCTCGCGAGGTGCTGCTTGCGTGGCGGCACCCGCTGCGGGTAACCGGTGAGGTCGTAGCGCATGTGGTGCTCGAGCACTATAACGGTCGCGGCCTTGTCGAGGCCGGGGGTAAGCGAGGTGTTCTCGGCGCCGAAGATGGGATGCTGACGAATCTGCGCCCACTCATCCGACGTCAGCGGTCCGGGCTTGTTGAGCACGTCCAGGTCAACCGTCATCTTCCCTACATCGTGCAAGAGCGCACCGGTTCCGAGCGTGGAGAGGAACCGGTAATCGTGGGTGATCATCGATCCGAGCGCGAGCGAGAGAATCGCGACGTTGACCGAGTGGTAGAACGTGTACTCATCGAAACTCTTGAGTCCCGTCAGCTCGAGCGTGGCGTACCGGTTGTTCAGCACATTCTCGATGAGGCTTCTGACGGTTCCCTTCACGCGGGGGACATTGATGACCTGATTCGAGCGAATAAGGCGCTCAAGTTCTCGCATCAGCTCAAGAGCATTCGAGTAGGCGGCGCGTGCAAGCTTGCCGCTATCCTCTTCTTTGATCTCCGCGGGTTCGCGGTACACCGCCACATCGCTCACGACGATACTGGTGAGCCCGGCAGCGGTCGACATGGCAGCCACGCCGCCCTGCTCGGCCACCGCCTCGGGATCGGTGCTGATGATCTTCGCGAAGCGCTGGATCTCGCCTTTCGTCACTCCCTGCCGGAAGATCACGTTGCCTGCGCCGATAGCCGTCATGTCACGGATGAGCTGATCGAACAGCACGCTATCCTCGGCAAGAAGCTGATCGCCGAGCAGCAGCTCGTCCTCATAGAAGGTGAGGGGCACGTCGACGCCCTCTTCGTGAAAGTGCGAGAGCACGCTCGCGAACTCGTCGACCGCCTGACTCACGGCAGGGTGCTCCTGTGGGTAGAACCGCTCGGCTCGGCGAAGCGCGTAGAGCCTGGCGAGCACATCTCGGGCCCGTCGCACCTGCTTCGTCGAGAACGCGGCAGTGGGCGCGGCTGGCCTCGAGCCATCGTCCTCGATCACGTCACGGAGACCCTCTGCACCAAGTGCACCGGCGGCTTCACGAACGATGTCCGAGGAGGCGTCGTCGACCATCACACACCTCCATTCGAAGCCGTGGAGATGGCAGCCAGCGCGGATTCGGCAGCTGCCCGAATCTCCTTCACCCGGCCAGCACGGAGAATGGCCCGGCGACCGGCAAGGTCGGTCAGCAACGGAATCGCCTCGGTGGCACCCATGCGACCGAGTGCCTCGATCGCCTCGACGCGCGGTGGCACATCGCGGTTGCCTCGGCCATCGCCGCGGGCGACAGCCATGAGCGCCGGAGCCGCGCCGCGCGCACCCACGATTCCGAGATAGCGAGCTGCAAGCTGCACGTTCTGCGCATCGGTATCGGCGAGCGAGGCGGTAAGCATCTCATCGGCCAATCGGTCACGGATGTTTGAGAGCGCCCGAATGGTCTCGCGTCGCACGCGTGCATCGGGGTGGCGTAGCGTCCGCCCCAGGTACGGTAGCGTGTCCGATCCCCGCGTCGAGCCGAGAATGCTGACGACGTTGCGAACGAAGTACCAGCGCGGATCGGACACGCGCTCGCCGAGCCGCTGCACGTGGCCCGGCGCCAGATCGGTCACCAGATCGACAAGCGCCTTTCTGGCCGACATGTCCGGCTCATCCGCCAGCACCTCAAGCAGGGAGTCGATCGTCTGCCCACCGAGAACGTTCAGAAGTCGGCGACACGTCGCATGCTCGGGCGAGTCCGCCGAGAAGACCCGCATCGCCCGTGCGATCAGCCGGATCTGCTTCGGCTCGGCCAGGCTCTTGAGGACTCCGAGAACACGCTCGCGCTGCGGCTCAGCGAGATTCTCTTCATACGAGAGCGCAAGCAGCGCGGTAGCGGCGTCCGCGGCGATTTCGAAGTCGCCCCACTCGATCAGCATGCAGAGGCTGTCCTCCACGTTAGCCACGATCGAACCGAACACGTCGGGTCTGCGCTCGAGCGTTGCAAGCGTCACGAGACTCGCGATTACTTCACCGTCGGTGACGTTGGATAGCGCCTCTTCGCGAAGCGTCTTCAGCTCGGAATCGCCCTCGTCACTCACAAGGTCGCGCGACGGCGCCAGATCGATCAGCTTGAGTACGCTGTCTATCTCTTTGTCTCGCTTCTCCTCGGTCTTGCGCACCACGTGGAGATGGGTCGGGAGCGCCTGCTCGATGATCTCTTCAGCCTCGGTGGTGGCAAGACCCGCTGCGGTCAGGGCCTGATGAGCGGCCGCAGAAACGTCGTCTTTCGCTGCCATCGAGATGAGCGCCAGGTTGCGAAGCGCCCGAGAGATGCCTTCGCGGCTCACCGGATCAGGGCCAAGGCCCTCGGCGAGGGCGTGGCAGACCTCATCGAGATCGAGCTGTCGAATGACTTCCGCAATCGCATCATCGATGCGCGCATCGGCAAGGAGTCGGTCGACGAGCAGCTGATGGCGCGTCTCGGAATCGAGTCCCATCACCGCCTCGGCGATTGAACGGAAGAGCGCGTGACGATCCTCTGCAAGCTCGCTGTTGGCGAGCCGGGCAAGCGTGGAGATGCGCTCGGCAAGCGCCGATGCCGGACCCGACGCCACGCGTGCAAGCGCGACCTCGGTAAGATAGCGGCTGAGGAGCTTGGGGTTGGCGACGAACCTGATGAGCAGCCGCTGCTCCCGGGGCTTGATGCCGAAGCGATCGCCGAGTAGCTCCTCGATGCGGTCGTTATCCGGCGGCCATGGTTCACCGGTGACCGGAAGCTCGTCTAGCCCCTCGGGAATCTCGGCATCCACGATCTTCGTCGAGACGGCGCTCACGGTGATACCGTCTACCTGCCTGTCCCACAAGCGGACTTCGAAGCCACCGGCCGACTCGATATCTTCTGGTGCTTCGAGGAGCACGCCGAGGAACGCGGTCACTTCCTCTTCGGTCACTCCCGCGTGGAAGCGAACGTCCGAGAGGTGGCGGTGATAGAACTCTCGCGCGAATGCCGCGAATGCGGGTTGCCCCGGAAGGATCGGCAACGACTCGAAGAAGAGCCCGTCGCGCGCGACCACGAACCGCACGCCGGAGCGCTCGCGCAATTGCAGCCGGAGTGCGCTCACGACCTCGCGAGCATTCTCGCGAGGAATCGTGCTCGTGGGCGGGTAGAGTTTCACCGCCTTGTAGGTGACAAGCAGCTGCTTCACGAGGCCTTCGATAGCAGCAGGTGCGCGCTCGCCGGATGTCTTGGCTTCCGCCACGCCTGAGATCCTCCCGCGTCATAACTCGAAACCCACCCTCAGCGTCGATTATGACCCCTAGCGCTCGTCGGTGCTATTATCGCGCCCATGGAATCCTCGTCGGCACGCATCCTTCTGGCATCCGCATCGCCCCGACGTCGACGGCTCGTCGACTGGCTCGGCGTGCCTGTCGACGTCACGTCCGTCGAGACGCCCGAGGAGCTCGATTCGCCTT
>CAZGNF010000017.1:19556-20776 GCA_964527045.1 uncultured Coriobacteriaceae bacterium
AGGCGCCATAATAGGGTCGGCCATCGAAGCGAACGAGGCAGCCCGTGCCGCCGGCGAAAGCGATCGGCTCGTGCTGGCGCTCGACACGATCGTGGTGGCCGACGGCGAGGTTCTCGGCAAGCCAGTGGACCTGGACGACGCGTACCGGATGCTTCGTGCGCTCTCCGGTCGCACACATCAGGTGGTGACCGGCATCGCGCTGCTGGAGCCCGGTAGGGACGAGCCGCAAACATTCGCTGTCACGACGCGCGTGCAGATGCGCGAGCTCTCCGACGACGACATCGCAACCTGGGCCGAGAAGGGTGAGCTCCTGGGGTGCGCCGGCGCATACAACATCGAACACCACCTGGCTTCGGTCGCGCCCGATGAGTGCTATCACAACGTAGCCGGGATGCCGCTCTGCCACCTGCACGCGGCGCTCGCCTCAGGCGAGATCGCGGGTGTGCCAGTCGGCCTGAAATCGCCGGTAGCCGCGTGCGACGCCGCGCTCAACCGCCACTGCGCGCTCGGCCCCACGCTCGTTCGCTAGCGGCGGACCGCCGTCACGATCATCGACTCGTCCTTCTCGGCATCGAGCACGCGCCCGGTATGGTCGCCGAGGAAGCGCACGTCGCCGAAGCCTGCTCGCGCAAGCTCGGCGCCGATAAGCGCAGGCGGCATCGCGAAGTGCAGCGAGCGTCGCGATCGAAGCATCCAGCCGCCGGTGGGATCGACTTCGATCGTCTTCGGCCAGCTCTCGATCGTGTGTGCGCCCTCGCGAACGGCCGGGTCGCGCACGAGCGTCACGAAGTCGAAGAGCACACCGTCGCCGTCGGGGGTGTAGTCCAGCAGCCGCAGAAAGAACTTGTCGCCGCCGGGCGTCTCTCGAAAGACGGGACTCATCGTTCGGATGCGCTGCGTGACGAGCCGTTCGTGGTTGAGGTAGTGCAGCACGAGCACGCCACCGGCACGTACTGCCGCCGAGAAGTCCGCGAGCGCCTCGCGCAGCCCCTCAAGCGAACGCACGTGCGGGAGTGCATTGCCCGTGCATGTGAGCGCGTCGACCTGGCCGCCGAGCAGACCCGCCACCTGTCCGAAGCCGCCCTCGACAATCTGCAGGTCGCTGCCAGCCGCCTCGGCGTTCTCGCGGGCGAGCGCAAGCATGTCGGCGCTCGGGTCGATCGCCGTGACGTCGAGTCCCCACGAGCGGAACAGAATCGCGTGGCGCGCGCTGCCGGCGC
>CAZGNF010000018.1:0-7930 GCA_964527045.1 uncultured Coriobacteriaceae bacterium
GTCAAGGGCGGTCTCATCCTCGACATCGGCCTGCGCGGCTTCCTGCCGGCATCGCTCGTCGACCTTCGCCGCGTGAAGGACCTGCAGGCGTTCATCAACACGCGCCTTGAGTGTCGTGTCATCGAGATGGACCGCAACCGCAACAACGTCGTTCTCTCGCGCCGCGTGGTGTTGGAGGAGGACCGCAAGCAGGAGCGCCAGGACATCCTCGGCAAGCTCGTCAAGGGCATGATCCTGCCGGGCGCCGTCTCCTCGATCGTCGACTTCGGCGCATTCGTCGACCTCGGCGGCATCGACGGTCTGGTTCACATCTCCGAGCTCTCCTGGAGCCACGTCAATCACCCGTCCGAGGTCGTCTCGGTGGGCGACAAGGTCGAGGTCCAGGTCCTCGAGGTCGATCTCGACCGCGAGCGCATCTCGCTCGGTCTCAAGCAGACCCAGGACGATCCGTGGAAGCAGCTCGTCAAGGGCTTCGAGATCGGTACGCTTGTGAGCGGCAAGGTCACCAAGATCGTTCCGTTCGGCGCGTTCGTCGAGATCGGCGACGGCGTCGAGGGTCTCGTCCACATCTCCGAGATGGCCAAGGGCCACGTGGAGAAGGCCGAGGACGTTGTGGCCGTGGGTAAGGAAGTCCAGGTCAAGATCATGGACGTCGACGTGGAGCGCCGCCGCATCTCGCTGTCGCTTCGCGCGGCGAACGAAGAGCTCGGCATCGAGGAAGAGGAGCTTCCTGCTCCGTCCGGCGATGAAGACGCTGAGTCCCCCGAGGCCGTCGAGGCCGTTGAGGAGAACGAGGCCATCGAGGCTATGGCCGCCGAGGATGGCGCCGAGCCCGAGGAAGTCGTCGACGTTGTCGAGGTCGAAGAGGTCGCCGAGGTCGAAGGTGCCGATGAGACCGAGGCCACTGAGGCTGAGGTAGAGGTCGCCGAGGAGGTTGTCGAAGCACCGGAGGCCGTTGAGGCCGAGGTCGCCGAGGACGCCGCCGAGGAGACTGCCGAGTAATACCGGCTCGCGCCGGGACGTCACAGTCACGCACGGGGCCGGACCACCGCTTCTGCGGAAGTCCGGCCCCGATTCGTCTGAAGTGTTGGAGGTACGCAGGTGTACGTGCTCGCGCTCACGGGGGGCATCGGATCGGGGAAGTCGACCGCGTCGGCGTACTTCGCGTCGCGCGGTGCGATCGTGCTCGATCTCGATGACATCGCCAAGCGGCTCATGGAGCCGGACATGCCCATGCATGCGGCGGTCGTGGAGGTCTTCGGGCCCGAGATCGTCGCCACTGACGGTCGCATCGATACCGCGGCGCTCGCTGAGCGCGCGTTTGTGTCACCAGCGTCCGCGAAACTGCTGAACGACGCCGTGCACCCTGCTGTCTACACCGTCGTCGCTGGCGCGCTCGACGCGCTGGCGATGCAGGCCGAGCCGCCGCGCTTCGTCGTGCTTGAGGTGCCGCTTCTGGCTGAGTCTCCGCACTTCGCCGACCTCGCCGACGCCGTGCTCGCGCTCTCCTCGGATGAGGACTCGCGCATCGACCGCCTGGTAGCTCGCGGGGTGACCGAGAACGATGCCGAGCGCAGGATGGCATGCCAGGCGAGCGATGCCGAGCGCCGCGACATCGCCGACTACGTCATCGAGAACGATGGCGATCTGGCCGCGTTCCGCGCCGCGCTGGCGGAGTTCTTCGAGGAGGAGGTGGCGCCGCGTGTCGCGTGAGCACCCGCTCTCGCTTCACCGCGCCCTGCCCGCTCTCGTGATCGTAGCGTTGGGGCTGGTGCTGCTGCTGGCATTCCGGGGTCCGGTGTGGTGGCAGCGGGTCTACCATCCGCTGCGATACGAAGCCGCCATCGCAGCTTCTGCCGAGAAGAACGGCATCGACCCGTACCTGATTGCCGCCGTCATCAACTCGGAGTCCGGTTTCGACCGCACACAGGTCTCCGGTGCCGGAGCGGTCGGGCTCATGCAGCTTATGCCGATGACCGCGATGGAGGTCGCAGCTGCTGAGGCGCTCAACCAGCGTGTCGACACCGAGGCGCTCAAGGACGCCGAGCTCAACATCGCCCTTGGGTCGCGGCACCTCGCGGATCTGCTCGGCAGGTACACTGAAACGGAGACCGCGCTTGCGGCATACAACGCAGGTTCGGGCAACGTGGACCGCTGGATGTCAGAGCAGGGTGGTACAACCCTTACGGCGGCGGGTTTCCCCGAAACGCGCGCCTACGTGGAGCGAGTGCTTTCTGAGCGTGCGCGCTACGTGAAGCTGTATCCGAACGCGTTCGACGGCAAGTAGCGGAGGGAGCGGGATGACGGAACTCAGGGTCGTCTCGGGGTACGAACCGGCAGGCGATCAGCCCAAGGCGATCGAGAAGCTGGCCGAGGGCATTCGCGCGGGCATGAGCGACCAGACACTGCTCGGGGTCACCGGCTCCGGCAAGACGTTCACCGTGGCGAAGCTTGCCGAGGCGATCGGTAAGCCCACGCTGATCCTCGCCCCCAACAAGACGCTCGCCGCGCAGCTTGCCTCCGAGATGCGCGACATCATGCCGGACAACGCTGTCGTGTACTTCGTGTCGTACTACGACTACTACCAGCCCGAGGCGTACGTTCCGTCCTCGGACACGTATATCGAGAAGGACGCCTCGATCAACGAAGAGGTCGAGAAGCTGCGCCATGCCGCCACGGCGGCGCTCCTGTCGCGCAAGGATGTCGTGGTGGTGGCGAGCGTGAGCTGCATCTACGGCATCGGCTCGCCCGAGGACTACGCGGGTATGGCTGTCTTCTTGGGCGTAGGTGCCGACTACGACCGCGACAAGCTCATTCGCGACCTGATCGAGATCAACTACGACCGTAACGACTACGACCTCACGCGCGGCACGTTCCGCGTGCGTGGCGACGTCGTCGACATCTTCCCGCCGTACGCGGACAACCCCGTGCGTGTTGAGCTCTTCGGTGACACCATCGAGGCGCTCACCGAGGTCGACATGGTCACCGGCGAAGTCGTCTCGCCGTTCGGCTCGCTGCCGATCTGGCCGGCGACTCACTACGTCACGCATCCCGACCGCATCTCGGAGGCGCTCGACGGCATCCGAGACGAGCTGCAGCAGCGGCTCGCGCAGCTCAAGAGCGAAGGCAAGCTCCTTGAGGCGCAGCGTCTCGAGATGCGCACGAGCTACGACCTCGAGATGCTCGAGACGATGGGCTACTGCAACGGCATCGAGAACTACTCGCGCCACCTCGACGGACGCCAGCCGGGGGAGCCGCCGCACACGCTCATCGACTACTTCGGCAAGGACTTCCTGTGTGTCATCGACGAGTCGCACGTGACAGTGCCGCAGCTCCACGGCATGTACGAGGGCGACCGCTCGCGCAAGCTCACGCTCGTGGAGCACGGCTTCCGGCTCCCCAGCGCGCTCGACAACCGGCCGCTGCGCTTCGAAGAATTCCGCGCGCGCATCCCGCAGACGGTATTTGTCTCGGCCACGCCTGGGGAGTACGAGGTCCGCTCCAGCCAGCAGGTGGTGGAGCAGATCATTCGCCCGACGGGACTCGTTGACCCAAAGGTCGAGGTGCGCCCCACGCTCGGGCAGATCGACGACCTCATCGCCGAGGTGCGGGAGCGCGCCGACCGTGACGAGCGCTCGCTCATCACGACCCTCACCAAGAAGATGGCCGAGGACCTCACCGAGTACCTCTTTGAGCACGGCATCAAGGTCCGCTACCTGCACAGTGACATCGGCACGCTTGAGCGTGTGGAGATCCTGCGCGACCTGCGGGCGGGCATCGTGGACGCCGTTGTGGGCATCAACCTGCTGCGCGAGGGCCTCGACCTGCCGGAAGTCTCGCTCGTGGCGATTCTCGATGCCGACAAAGAAGGCTTCCTGCGCAACCACCGCAGCCTCATCCAGACGATCGGGCGAGCGGCCAGAAACGTCTCGGGCGAAGTCATTCTCTACGCCGACAAGGTCACGGACTCCATGCGCACCGCCATCGACGAGACCGACCGCCGTCGTGCCATCCAGACCGCGTACAACACCGAGCACGGCATCGAGCCGAAGACGATCCGCAAGGTTATCCACGACATCGCGCAGTACGTCCGCGAGACCGAGGTCGGCCTCGAGCCGAGCGTCTCTGTGGCCGAGGAGCTCGGCAAGCTCCCACGCGCAGAGCTCGCTCGCATCATCGCCACGATGGAAGAGGACATGCACGGAGCGGCCGAGGCGCTCGATTTCGAGACGGCCGCGCGCCTGCGCGACCAGGTCGTGAAGATCAAGGCAGAGGTTGAATCATCGACCGCCGATGAGGTCCTCACGCGTCTCAAGCAAGGCGCGCGCAAGGGCTCGGCGCACGGGGTCAGGAAGCGAAAGCGGTAGCAAGATCGCGGTGACTTCCGGCACAGCGGGTGCCGTCTATCGGAATCTTGGACCGATTCTGTACTGGACGCTCGTTAACCTGTCAGCATCCGATTCGGCGTCTAGGGGGCGCCAATCGCATGTCCACGGTCCTGGGGAGGCTTCATGCGCCACGTCGGTCGCGCTCGCAGCTCGGCGGTATCGCTCGTGCTCGCACTCTCGGTGCTCGTCACCACCACGCTTGGCGCGTTTCCCGCCGTGGCCTACGCCGAGGAGCCCCTGCCCGCCGCAGCTGCCGTGACCGTCGGTTCCGTCGAGCTTCCGGCAGGCGCCGTCGAGGACGCCACGCTCGCCGATGCGTTCTCCCGTCATTTCCGGCTCCCTGACGGCACCGTGCGTGCCGTCGTGTCCGCCACCCCCGTGAACTACCGCGACGGATCCGGCTCCTGGGTACCGATCGACACCACCCTCGTGAGCGACGGCACGCCTGGAGCCCACAGGACCGCCGCGGCGGGCGCGACAGCGCGCTTCAAGGCCGCCTATGAGCCCGGACGGCCGGTCGCCGTCACACGAGGCGACCTGGACGTCACGCTCGACATGCTCGGCGTGGCCGAAGGGGCGCACATCGCGCTCGGGGACACCGCCCGCTACCTCGCCGTCGCCTCCTCGACCGACCTAGTCTACGAGGCGCTCGAGGGCGGCCTCAAACAGACGCTCGTCTTGTCCTCGCCAGCCGCCCCGTCCTCCTTCTCCTTCGCGCTCGGGGTCGAGGGCGGCGCGCTTGAGCGCGTGCCAGGCGGCTGGGTCGTGCGCGAGAGCGGCGGGGATGCTCCCGCGTTCTCCCTCGGCGCGATCGAGGTGGCCGACGCCGCCGGGGCCCGTTGCGAGGACGCGACCCTCTCGGTCGTCCCCGACGGCCAGGGCGGCGCGACCGTCACCTACGACGTCCCCCGTGCATGGCTTGATGACCCGACCCGCGTCTACCCGGTCGCCGTCGACCCGACGCTTCAGGTCGACGAGGATACCTACGTCCACTCGATCGGCAACACCGACTATCACGGCGGCGATGCCACGGTCAAGACGGGCTACAGTACCACGACCGGCTACAACTACGGCCTCGTGAAGTTCGACTGCACCTCGTTCACGAACACGAAGATCACCAACGCGGACTTCAAGGTGTACGTGAACGCCACGAGCGCGGGCTCCTACTGGTACCTTGGGCGCAACACGGGCTTCTGGTCGGAGTCCTGGCGCTACTCCGATGCGGTGCCGGGCAAGAGCTACATCGGAGCGAAGTCCCTTGCGGCGGCAGGCTGGGTCACCTGGGACGTGGATGCGACGGTCCAGGAGTGGGCCGACGGCGTGGGCGCCGCGTGGTGGTACGGCTTCCAGCTCTACCAGCCCACCACCGACGGCGCCTATCACTACAAGAGCTTCTACTCGAGCGAGTACGCGACCACGTCGCTCCGTCCTGTGCTGGTCGTCGACTACACGCTCGACCCCGTCACCGACGTCTCGGCGACGGTCGAGGCATACGACTGGTTCCGCGAGGTCGATCGGGACCAAGACGGCGTCTCCGACACCCCCGATGACCTGCCGAGCGTCGGGCGTGGCGGCGTGACGCTCTCCTGGCCGGTGGCGCCTCGGGCGACCGGCTACGACATCTACCAGCACGACGGCGACTCCTACGAGAAGGTCGGCACGACCCTCGGGTCGAACGCGACGACATGGACGAGCGAGGGCGCCGGCATCTACCCGACCGACTCCGAGATCGCGGGATGGCCCGTCGCGTCCAGAAACGCGCTCACGCGCGCCGCCAGCCCGCGGGCGGCGACCGAGACCGGGACGCTCAATGTCCCTGACGAGACAGGATCCGGTCTCGTGGTGACCGACGGGACGTATCTCTACGTCCGCGCCTGGGGCATCTTTGATGGGCCTGCGGCGTGGAAGAAGGTCGGGACAGGACTCAACGGAACGACGGCCGGGGCCGACTGCGGCACCATCGGCGATGACCTCTCCGACAGTCCCGCGTACTCGGCCTTCTACCTCGACGGCCTCGTCTACAGCGGATACGCGACGAGCCCGACCACCATCGAGGGCGTTTGGACAGGAGCCGCCGCCGAGTCCACGGAGACCGCGACGCTCACCTTCTCATCGCCGCTCCTCGACCGGGCGACGGGGGCGGAGCTCAGCGCGGCCTCAAGCGCGGTGTTGCTCACGACCGACGGGAGCCGCATCTACAATATCGCCTACGGCATCGGGGGTTCGAGCGCGAGGAACGGCTACACGATCCGGACCTTCGACCGTGACGGCGCGAGGATCGGCAGCGTGGATGCGACGATCGCCACCGCCTCCGACATGATCGACGGCGTGCTCACCGACGGCGACGCGCTCTACCTCCTCGAGTGGGACGTGACGGATTACGCGCACGTGACTAAGGTGCGCCTGTCGGATATGCGGATCGCGAACCAGTGGTCGATCAACCAGGCGACGACCCGGGTGATCAACGGCTGCTTTGACCCCGCCAACGAGTGCTTCTGGCTCGGCTCGCTCGATACCGGCACCGTGCGCCGCTACCTCGGGCCCGGCCTCGATCTGCGCGACGACCCCGGCGCCCTCTACGACAAGGGGACCGGCGCCTTCTTCTACGGTCAGAGCGCGTACGACTTCAAGGTCGTGCCGTTCAACGCGAACGTGGTCGCGCCGATATCGCTTTGTGCCACCGCTCCGGTCACCCTCGACAACCGCACCGTGCGCGTGAACGACCAGGCGCGGCACACGGTAGCCGAGCTCCCTGAGGTCGCGAGGATGGGCGCGGCCGCCGAGCTCGACTCCGGCGCGCTCACGCTCGATGCGACCGACCTCTCGATCGCCTCGTGGGGACCCGAGGCCGCCATTTCCCGGCACTACTCCTCGGAGACGAGCGCTGCATCGCTCCTACACGGCGCGCCTGGCTGGCGCTTCGGCTTCGAGCGCGCCCTCGAGGTCACCTCGACGAGCGTCACGTACGTGGACGAGGCCGGGGAGCGCGATCGCTTCATACTCGCCGGCGGCTCCTACGTCGCCCCCAACGGCTCGTATTCGCGGCTCACGACCGAGACGGTGTCGGGTGCGTCGAGATACCGCCTGATCGAGCCCGACCGCAGCTCGAGCGTCTTCGACGCGACCGGCAAGCTGCTCGCGGACTACGACCAGGCAGACAACGAGGTGACGTACGAGCGTGAAGGCGCCACGATGACCGTGACCGCTGCCAACGGCCAGTCGATCCTCGCCTCCTTCGACGCTTCAGGACATGTGTCGACGGCGTCCTACGCGACCGCGGATGGCACGCGCACCGTCTCCTACGACGACCGCGGCGACGGCACCATCGCCGTCACGACCTACCCTGGCGAGGCCGAGGAGCAGACCGTCGTCCTCACGCACGCTGTCGGCTACCTCACGCAGGCCGAGATCGAGGGCTACGAACCCTCGGGAATCACGGCCACATGGAGCGCCGTCTACACATCCGGCAAGCTCACCTCGCTGCGCTTGCCTGGATACTCGTCGGATGCGCATCGCTGCGTCGACATCGACCCGGGCGCTTC
>CAZGNF010000018.1:7940-9628 GCA_964527045.1 uncultured Coriobacteriaceae bacterium
ACCGTGGACACCGCCGAGGGCACGTCGGTCCTCACCGACTACACTTGGAACCCGACCGGCACGACCGCGACCATGACCGACCCGTACGCCTCCGGCACGACCGCAGCGACCTGGACCTACTCCTACGACCCGGCCAACGCCGCCGTACGCGAAGTCTCGCCGACGGGCGCGACCGTTTCGCGCGACGTTGACTCGCGCGGCAACACGCTCGCCGAGGTCGACGAGGAGGGCCACCGCACCACCTACGTCTTCGACGCCCTTGACCGCTGCGTCCGCGAGACGGACCCACGCGGCGCGACCACCTACCGCACCTACGCCTCCACAGGATTCGAGGGCGCAGGCCCCGTCACCGTCGAGGAGCGCCAGCTCAACTCCACCGAACGCGCCCGCACCGAGTACTCCTACAACGCCTCGGGCACGCTCACGCAGGAGAAGCAGAAGCTCAATGGCACCGAGTGGGCCGTGACCGATTATGCTGACCTCGCGCTCTCGGGCGAGGCGGGCACGACCACACGCCAGGACGTGACCCTCTCCTCCGGCAGTGCCCCTGTCGACCTGGTCGAGCACACGACCTTCGACGGCTTCGGCAACGCGCTCTCACGCACGGATGCCGCCGGCGTTACGACCGAGCGGAGCGCCTACGACCTCGCCGGTCGCGTGCTCACGGCCGAGGATGCCACTGGCACCGTCACGCACCACGTCTATGATGCCATCGGCCGTGAGACGCTCAGATACCGCGAGGCGACGGACGGCACCTGGTGCGACCGCACAGCGTCCACCTACGATGCCGATGGCAACGCTGTGACCGAGACCCGCTACCTGGCGGACGCCTCAGGCGACCCGGTCGAGAGCGGAACCGTCACCCACGCCTTCGATCCGATGGGTCGCGAGACCTCATCCGACGATAGCCGGGTCACCGGGAGCGCCCTCACCCGCTACGACGCGCGAGGCAACGCGACGAAGTCCTGGGCCGAGGGCGCCGACGCGGCCGACGACATCGCCTCGACGAGGAGCACATACGACCTCTACGGCCGTGTCATCACGGAGCTTGCGCCGGGAGCCGTCACGGCATCGACCGTGACCACGTACTTCGCAAACGGCCAGGTAAAGCGGACCACCGCCCCCGACGGCACCTACACCGATTCCGCCTACGACGAGAGCGGCAACACGATCACCGAGACAACGCCGACAGAAGACGGCGGCACCGTCGTGACGAAGCGCGCCTACGACATCGGCGGGCGCATGGTGGCCGAGACCTCTCCGGAGGGCGACACCACGATAGGCGTCTTCGACCTTGCCGGCCGCCAGACGCAGGCGGCGGCGGAGGGCGCGAGCCCGACCGTCACGGCCTACAACACATTCGGCTGGAGGCTCTCCGAGACCGACGCGGACGGGGTCACGAAGTCCTGGACCTACGACGCGTGCGGCCGGGTCCTTGCCGAGACGACCGCAGGCGAGACGACGACGAGTACCTACGACGAGTCCGGCAACACCATCGAGCAGGTCAACCCCGACGGAAGCTCGGTCATGAGCGAGTACGACGAGTTCGGCCGGGTGGAGGCGTCGACCCAGCTCGCCACCGACGACACGATGGTCTCCGACGCGGTCACCGGCTACGACGCGCAGGGCCGCCCCATCCAGACCGTCGACGCCTCCACCCGGCCGAACTCGTCGTACTCGCTCATGAC
>CAZGNF010000018.1:9638-12506 GCA_964527045.1 uncultured Coriobacteriaceae bacterium
GTGACGAGCGTGCGCGATCTCGCGGGCGTCGTCACCACGACCACGACCGACGCTTTCGGGCTCAGGCGGACCCAGGCCGTCAAGAGCGCATCGGGCGCGACGATCGCGCGCAGCCTGACCGACACCGACACGGCCATGCGACCGGTCGCATGGCAGGTCGACGGGAACACCCCCGCTGGCGTCGCCTACGACGAGGCCGGCCGCCTGAGCATCCAAGACGCGATCGTCCCTGAAGACGGCGAGGCGTCCTCTGGCGGTATCGTGCCTCTGGGTGTACCGCCTGTGGGCGTGAACTACGTCTTCGACGAGGACTCTGGTCGCAAGACGCATGACGGCTTCCTCTTCACGTACGCGGACAAGAGCGAGGACACCACCTACACCTACACGCCCGCCGGTCGCATCGCCTCTGTGGCGAAAGACCTCACGACCACCACCTACGCCTTCGACCCCGCGGGTACTGGCAACCTCACCGGCATCCGCCGCCCGGGAGAGACCACGACCACCCTCACCTACGGCTCGGGCAACCGGCTCGCCACGATGAGCGGACCCGCCGGCAGCTTCACCTACGGCTGGGACGCCGCCAAGGGCACCCGCACGAGCGCGAAGCGCTCAGGAGAGAGCTCGGTCACCTACACCTACACCGCCGCCCGTCTCACCTCCTACGCGGACCCGAACGCCTCGACTGCGGCCGCCTTCGCCTACGACGCGACCGGCCAGCGGGTGAGAAGCGTCACGACGCAAGGAAGCCTCACGACCACCTCGACCTTCACCTACGACGGGTTGCTGCTCCAGCGCACCGCCTCCGAGCGGAGCGACGGCACGACGCTCTCCGTGAGCTATCTCTTCGACGAGGAGAACGACCCCTACGCCGCGATCTACGAGAGCGGAGAGGCCACCCCTGTCGTCTTCACGATCATCACGACCGACCGCGGCGACGTGCGCGAACTTCTGGATGAAGGCGGCGCATCATTCGCCTTCTACAGCTACGACGCCTTCGGACGCCCGACCGAGACCACGACCACCGCCACCGCGAGCCTGGACGCCACGACCGCAGCCGAGATCGCCGCGGCGAACCCGCTCCGCTACGCCGGATACTGCTACGATCGCTTCTCGGGACTCTACTACCTCTCCCAGCGATACTACGACCCGGCCACCGCGCAGTTCATCACGAAGGACCCCGCCAAGGCCGACGGCGAGGAGAGCGCGTACCAGTACTGCGGCGGGGACCCGGTGGGGAAGACCGATCCGAGCGGCCTCTACGCACATGAGTTCGTGCCCGACATCGGGAACCAGACCCAGTACTTTGTGAAGGTTCTGCGCGTGAATGCGGGAAGAACCATTCGCCAGAAGAGGTCGTTGTCACGGGCAGGCTTCTATGGATGGTTCGTAAATGCGGTACGTCCGAACGGTGCGTGGGATCTCAAATTGTGTGCTCCGTCAAAATGGAGGTTCTCGTCATCCTTCGGGTTCTTTGCGACGCGGATCTCGATGGAAGCGTTTGGGAACATCCACTTTGGTTACGTGGGTCGTGCAGCGGGCTTCTCTCTCGCTGATTTAAAGAGGGGGAGTGCCGTTGTAAACGGGGTCACTCACCTGACGCTGCGCGCGGGCTCTAATGAGACCCAGGATCAACGCGAAATTGCCCGTGGATACTATGCGTTCGGTGACTTCGGTTACATCAATCGTTCGTCGTCTCAAGTCGATAGATTCATCTACCCCGGTCATGCGACACTCAGGGTGTGGCTTGCATGATGGTTTCCAGATGCGTATTGCGACGAAAGCGAGGGTCATCGTGAAAGGGGATCTCCGCAACCCAGTGCCAAATTCCGCGCGAGTTGATGCGCAATGGACCTGGCTCGACTCTGGTGAGTCCCTGTGGTTGTGGGTGTGGGCGTCCGCGCTTGCGGGTTTCTTGATTGCGGTACTCTGTTCCACCGCTACCAATGGAGTGCTCCTTCTCGTCGGGCGCACCGCGAATGGATTAGTCCCGCTCGTCTTGCTTGGGACGCGGAGTGCGGTGTTGAGACGGGACAAGTTCTCATTCGCCGCAAACTGCGCCGCAGGAGTCTTCGCGATGTCGTCTCTTGTACTTCTGGTCGAGGTGTGGCCCGTGGATGTCTATTACGTGACCAACCAAGTACCGCTGGCTGGCGCAGCGTGCATTTCGGCGTCGCTCACGTTGCTTGTTGCGGGTGTACTTCGTCTCGCTACGACGAGCCGCGCACCCCTCCTGCGCCATGGGCTGACGTCGGCGCTGGGCGTTGGCATCATGGCTGCGCTCGTTCTGCGCATCCTGGCCATTCCTCATGATCCGTTCGGCCTGGCCACGCTGATCGTTGTTCCCGTGATTGCGGTCAGCATTGTAAGCACAGTCTCGCTGCTTGGTGCTCTGGTGACGGAGGGCCTAAGACGTGCGTTGCTGGGTCGCTCCGGTTGAGGACGCATTCGGGGTCCACATTGCCAGTACTCATCGTACAGTCCGCACAGGCCGGTACTAGTTTTCTCGTGTTGACCCTCTCCCAGCCATGCCCTGCAGGTGGCGCACCTGTGGTCCTGGCGTTGCGACTGCTGCCCGCAAAGTGTAGTCGGCACGCCCCGGGACGCCGCCAAAGGCTGGCGCACGAGCGCGAAGCGCTCGGGAGAGAGCTCGGTCACCTACACCTACACGGCCGACCGCCTCACCTCCTACGCGGACCCGAACGCCTCGGTGACGGCCGCCTTCGCCTACGACGCGACCGGCCAGCGGGTGAGGAGCGTCACGACGCAAGGAAGCCTCACGACCACCTCGACCTATCTCTACGAAGGCCTTCTGGTCCAGCGCACCGCCTCCGAGCGGAGCGACGGCACGACGCTCTCCGTGAGCTATCT
>CAZGNF010000018.1:12606-20253 GCA_964527045.1 uncultured Coriobacteriaceae bacterium
GATACTGCTACGATCGCTTCTCGGGACTCTACTACCTCTCCCAGCGATACTACGATCCGGCGACCGCGCAGTTCATCACCAAGGACCCCGCCAAGGCCGATGGCGAGGAGAGCGCGTACCAGTACTGCGCCGGCGACCCGGTGGGTAGGATCGATCCGAGTGGAGAGGCATACTCAGCTGTCAAGGCGGTAGCATATGCCGAGCAGTGGTGGTATCGCTACAACACAGCGCATTTCAAGACTGACAAAGACCATGATTGTACGAACTACGTTTCCCAATGCCTCAATGCTGGAGGTTGGGGAATGAAACGGGACTGGTATAACAACGGGATCAAGGCTACTTCCAGCTGGTGCAATGCAAAGGCGCTGTACTCCTACGTGGTAAATCGCGGCGCATTTGTAGTCGGACGGTTTGCATGGGAGTGGAACCGCAAGATTGGCACCCGTCGACCAATCAGGGATTACGTTTCGGACGTACGCCCTGGAGATGTCGTTTTCTACGATTGGTATGGCGACGGAGATATGAACCATGTTTCGATTGTGGTGGCGAACCCGAGTGGGTATCCGCGTATCGACCAACATGGATTTCGACACCAAGTTGTATGGCACTTGCGTAGAAAGGAGAACTACCGAGACTACATGAGCAAGAGTCAGTACACGAACATGTTTGCCGTCGTCTTGAGACCGAAGTAGGGGGGGGCAATGCAGCGATTGGGTCGGTTCTTGATGCTCGGTATGGTCTTCCTCGCGGTGACCGCATGTGTGGTTGTGGTGTTCTCGATGCGAGCAGGAGTGGCGTTTGATGTGGAGGAGAACATGGACCGTGTCGAGGATGCACGCCTTGTCTTTTCCACGGACGCACAGGAACTGGACATTCATGCGCGCGAGGGTGGTCTGGACGTGCGCGGCCGAAGAGGACTTGTGCCGGTGACGGTGTCAAGACGGAGCCCCGCGGAGCACAGCACCGATCTCGATCTCAGTGGTCTTGATGGGCCCCTCGCGTACAAAGGTACGGCGGCACAGTCGATTGGGCTTGGAGATAAGGTCTCGTGGGAGGCTGAGATCTACAGTTCAGCACGGCGAGCAACCATCAAGACGGGAGCATTGAACAAGACAAACGTCTACTTGGTATGTAGTCAGCCAGTGTCGCTTGAGGTGGACACGCGCGGGATGTCGCGTGACCACGACTTCGGGGTGGACCTGTTCGCGGCGACCGCTGTCATCTATCTGTGTTGTGATAAGGCACAGCGGATTGTTATCTTCGACGAGACCGGGCGTGCAAGCATTGAGGGCGTTGCAGAAGTAGTAAGGGGCCCAGTCCCGCCAGTGGACAGCGATCCGTGGGGTGGAGAGGGAGTGTTTACCCTCGATCTTGTCAACGACAGGTCAGTGGACACTCGAGTAATCGTCGAGCGTAACTAGCCGATTCTAAGGCGCGGGGCCTCGCCGTCTGTGAGGCGCTGCGCGTCTGGAGCTGCGCCAACGGTGGCATGCTTTCCTGGGCGAGCTGTGGTGCACGAGGATTCAGCCGAGGCCGAGATTGCAGTTCGAGAGTCGCATACCTGAGTCTCAACTCACTGACCGCATAGCTGTCCGGTATTGGCGACTGTGTGCAGTGAGGGACTGAAGAGTACCCACTCTCTCTTGACGGATGCTTGTGTTCCTACGGCAGGTACTGCTCGGCGATGATCGTGATGGTGCCGTCTTTGATGGTGATCCAGAACGGCTGACGGCTGAGATCGGGACCGGAAATCACGCCGGTGAAGATGTTCTCGAAGTCCCCGAACGGGACCTTGTAGCCTTCGGGCTTCACGCCTTCGGACGTGGACGTGAGCGTGACGTTGATCGCGGTATCCACCGGGAATTCGCGCAGCTTCTTGTTGGTGTTGCTGATGAAGTAGTCGTTGGGCGGGGGAGACTCCTGGCCCGCGGCTTTCGCGGCGTCGGCGGCCGCCTTGCCGGTGAGCATCTCGGCGTAATCGACCGTCAGGTACGTGCCACCGTTCTTGTCGACGACGGTCTTGATGTACGCGAAGTGCTTGCCGTCCTCGGCGGTGGAGACTGCCGGCGTGCCGGAGTCGGTTGCAGGTGGAGTCGTGGGTACGACCGACGAGGTCGGTTCAGCAGGCATGGTGGCTTCGATGGCCGCGAGCTTGCCTTCTGCCAAGTTGGCGCGATTGAGCGCTTCGTCGAGCGCCGGTCCGCGAAGCAGGAAGCCGATGAACCCGCCAGCGAGTCCGATGACGAGCGCCCCGCCCACGAGCATCGCGATGGTCTTCTTCGAGCGTAGGTCCATGATGCGTCCCCTCTCGGCGGTTCCTGCAGCCATGATACCGCTTCAGCGCGCGATGCAGGCGTCCGTCGGCTTGAGGAAGCGTCCGACAATCGCTAGCGCCAGTGCCGAGGCGAGCATGAGCGCGGCGCTCAGGAAGAACGGGGCGCTGTGGCCGACGGTGTCCCACAGGATGCCCGCGACCGCGCTCGACGGCAGCGCGGCCAGTCCGAGAACGAACGTGTAGCTTCCGACGGCTGTGCCCCGGCAATCAGGGTCGACGAGGTCGACGACGAACGCGCGCGCCATCCCCTCGGTCATCGCGTACGGGATGCCGTAGGCGGCGAAGAGCAGCCACGGCGCCCACGACTGCGACGCGAACGCGAAGCCCGCGTAGACGGCGCCGTAGAGCGCGAAGCCGGCCGTGAGCATCCGGCGGCGCCCGACGCGGTCCGACAGGATGCCGACGGGCGTCGCCACGAGCGCCCCCACGATGTTGAAGACGAAGTACATGAGCGGCACGATCGGCGTTGCGGTGCCGAGGTCCTTCGCACGCAGGATGAGCATCGCGTCAGAGGAGTTCCCCAGCGCGAAGACCGCCGAAATCGCCGTGAAGACGCCGAACGGCACGCCCAGGTGCTTGAAGCCGAGTGGCGGTCGCGTCCCGGCCGACTGCTGCGGTCGTCGCTCACGCACGGCGAAGAGCAGCACGATGATTGCCGCGGTCCCCGGAATCGCCGAGATGAGGAACACCGTGCGGAACCCGGCCGCGCCGTGCACGAGCGAGAGCGTCGCCCAGGCCACGAGCGGGCCGATGGCAGCGCCGAAGGTGTCGAGCGCGCGGTGGAGCCCGAACGCCTTGCCGCGCACCTCGGGCGGCGCCGAGTCCGCGATGAGCGCGTCTCTCGGCGCGGTGCGGATGCCCTTGCCGAAGCGGTCGGCGAAGCGCACAGCGAGGACCGCCGGCCACGTTCCGGCGATCGCGAGCACCGGCTTCATGAGGTTTGAGAGCGCGTAGCCCGCCAGGATGAGCGGACGGCGCCTGCCGACGCGGTCGGAGAGCCAGCCGGAGAAGACCTTCATGAGCGAGGAGGTCGCCTCGGCAATGGACTCGATGACGCCGATGACGGCCACGGGCGTGCCGAGGACGCTTGAGAGGAAGAGCGGGAGGATCGGGTAGATGGCCTCGGAGGAAGCGTCGGTGAGCAGGCTCACGATGCCGAGCGCCTTCACGTTGCGCAGCGACGTGTCGCGTGCGGGTTTCGCGGTGGGCGTTACTGGTTCGTCGGGCATGCATTCCCTCCTCGGCATACCGCACGATGATACTCCCACGCACGGCGTCATAGTCGTCGGGTACACTAGCCGCATGCCTCCAACAGCAACAGAGACGTTCCAGCTGCAAGCGCTCCTGCCCGCGCCGTACTACTGCGTGGGGTGCGCGTCGCGCGTCTGCGACGCCGTGCGTTCTGTGGCCGGCGTCACCGAGGCGGTCTGCGCTGCCGAGGAAGGCGCGCTCGACGTTACGTATGACCCGCTCGCGATCGATGCCGAGGAGCTCGCCGCGCGCGTGCGGGACCTCGCTCTTTCGGTGACCGGCGCCGTGGGGCATGCGGTCTTCCGGCTAACGGGCCTCGATTGACCCGACTGCGCACGCGCCGTGGGCGCGTCGGTGGCCGGGGTCGAGGGCGTGTTCTCGGCAGATGTGAACTTCGCGAGCGGCCTGCTCACCTTCGAGTACGACGCAGCGGTGGACCCGCGCGAGGCGGTCGCAACGCTTGTGCGCGGCACCGGTCACGGCGTGGAGCCGCTCGGCGAGGCTGCGGGCGGCGAGGCGCCGCCGCAGACGTGGTGGGAGCGCCACCGAACGACCGCGGCGATGGCGGCAAGCGGGCAGCTCATCGCGACGGGCTGGGCGCTTGGCGTCGTCGGCGCGCCACAGATCGTCTCGACCGTGCTCTACGCGCTCGCCATCGTGGCGGGCGGCCTCATCACCTGGCGGCGAGCGTACGTGTCGCTCAAGGCGCGCATGCTCGACATGAACGTGCTTATGACGATCGCCGTCATCGGTGCCGCGGCCATCGGCGAGTGGCAGGAGGGCGCGACCGTCATCTTCCTGTTCGCGCTCGGTGGCTGGCTCGAGTCGCGCTCGCTCGAGCGCACGCGGCGCTCCATCCGCGATCTCCTCGCCTTCGAGCCGGAACTCGCGCGTGTCGTGCGCGCCGGGGCCGAGGTGCTCGTGGCTCCCGCCGAGGTACTTCTCGGCGAGACGCTCGTCGTGCGGCCGGGGGAGCGTGTGGCGCTCGACGGCGTCATCTCGGCCGGCGCATCCGCGCTTGACGAAGCGCCCATCACCGGTGAGTCCGTGCCGCTCGACAAGGCCGAGGGCGACCGCGTCTTCGCGGGCTCGCTCAACACGAGCGGGCTTCTGCAAGTGGAGGTGACCGCGCTTTCGGCGGACCCCACGCTCTCGCGCATCATCTTCCTGGTGGAGGAGGCGCAGGCCGCCAAGGCGCCCGCGCAGCAGCTCGTCGACCGCTTCTCGCGCCTGTATACGCCCATCGTCGTGTGGCTTGCGGCGGGTATCGCGACCGTCCCGCCGATCGCAGCCTGGGTTCTCGGCGCCGAGTGGGGCGGGTTTCAGTCGTGGCTCTACCGCGCGCTCGTGCTGCTCGTCATCAGCTGCCCGTGCGCGCTCGTGATCTCCACGCCGGTGGCGATCGTCTCGGCCATCACGCGTGCGTCGCGCGACGGCGTGCTCGTGAAGGGCGGGGCGTTCCTGGAGGTCGCGGCCAAGGTGCGCGCGATCGCGTTCGACAAGACCGGCACGCTCACGCACGGCCGTCCCGCCGTCGTGGAAATCGCTGCTGAGAATCCACGCGAGCTGTTGGAACTCGCCGCCTCGCTCGAGGCGAACTCGAACCATCCGCTCGCGCGCGCGGTCGTCGCGCATGCGGAGCGCGAGGGCGTTGCAACGCACGCGGTCTCTGGCTTCGAGGAGCTCCCGGGTCGAGGCGTGGGCGCGATAATCGCGGGCCGCCATGTGCGGCTCGTGAGCCCCGCGTTCGCCGCCGAGATCGGCGACGTCCGCGATCCGCTCGCGTCGCGCATCACGCGTGCCGAGGAGGCCGGGCGCACCGTTCTCGTGCTGCTCGACGAAGGGCTGCCGCTCGGCTATATCGCCGTTGCCGACGAGGTTCGCGCGACGGCTACAGGCGTTATGGGTGCGCTTCGCTCGGCGGGTATGCAGCACCTCGTGATGCTCACCGGTGACAACGAACGCACCGCTGAGGCGGTCGCGGCCGATGCTGGCCTCACCGAGAGCCGCGCGCGTCTGTTGCCGGGTGACAAGACCACCGCGATCGTCGAGCTGCGCGAGCGCCACGGCGCGATCGCGATGATCGGTGACGGCGTGAACGACGCGCCTGCGCTTGCGGCCGCCGACCTCGGCATCGCGATGGGCGCAGCGGGAAGTGACACGGCGGTCGAGACCGCTGACGTGGCGCTCATGCGCGATGACCTCTCGGCGTTGCCGGGCTTCTTCGACCTGGGTCGCCGTACGGTCGCGAACATCCGCCAGAACGTGGCGCTCTCCATCGTTGTGAAGCTTGCCGTGCTCGTGCTGGCGGTCTTCGGCAAGGCGACGCTGTGGATGGCGGTCTTCGCTGATACCGGCGTGGCACTCATCGTCATCGCGAACGGCCTGCGGCTGCTCAAGAAGCGGTAGCGCGGCTAGAACATCCGCCCGACGACGACGCCGAGCGCGACCGCCGCAAGGCCGATGACCCCGCTGCCGAACATGTTCGCCAAGCCTGCGACGGCGCTTCCCTCGGCGATGAGGGCGATGCTCTCGTAGGAGAGCGTGGAAAACGTGGTGAACCCACCCAGGATCCCCGAGCCGAGAAAGAGCTGCCACGACAGGCTGACGCCGCCGCGTCCCAGCGAGACCGCCATCAGCACGCCGAGGAGGAACGCTCCGCCGGCGTTGATGACGAGCGTGTGCCAGGGGAACGACGTGCCCCAGCGGTCGGTGAGCCATCCGCCGAGCAGATACCGGGCGCCGGCACCGAGCGCGCCGCCGAGCGCCACCAATAACAGGTGTGTCATCTTCATAGGGGGCAGTGTAGCGTAAACCTCGGACAGGGACGGGACCGACGCGGTCGGGTTCCGTGGGATGACGGCGAACGATGGGGGAGATGCCCGATGACCGACGACGTGATGCGCTTCTTCGCAGCATGGATGCTCACGCACGAGGCAGCCGACGAGGGATTGAAGGCCGCGGTGCTCCGCGGCGATGAGGGCGGTGCCGACGGCATGAGCGGTGGCCCCGACGCATTCGTCGACGGCCTTGCCGCGATGGTCGCCGAGGAGAAGGAGAAGCTCAAGCGAGATCTCGAAGCCCGCGCTCGCGGCGAGGAGGTCTCCATCGAGTCCGAACCCGATCCGGCGTTCGAGGAGCTGCGCTTCGAGGTGGGCGAGCTGCGGGGTCGTCTCGATAACATCGAGTCGCTGCTTGAGACGCTCGTGCGCCGCGCCGACGCGGGAAAGTAGCCCGCCATGGCATCCAGACGACTCACCATCGCCGTTACCGTCGCGAAGCGGCTTGTCGCAGCGCTCCCCGCGGCCGGATTCGGCCTCGCCACCGCCCACCGGCGCCGCGCGGCGTTCGCACGGGCCTGGCGACTCGCATTCGAAGACCTCGGCCCCGCGTTCATCAAGCTTGGGCAGCTCATTTCGGTGCGCCCCGACGAGTTCTCCGACGAGCTCGTGGCCGAGATGCAATCGATGCAGGATGCCGTCCCGCCGCTTCCTGCCGAGGCGATCCGCGCCGTGATCCGCACCGAGTTCGCGCGCGAGCCCGAGGAGCTCTGGGCGACCTTCGACGACACGCCGGTCGCCTCGGCGTCGATCGCGCAGGTGCATCGCGCAACGCTGGCGCGCGCGTACACTCCTGTGTGGGGGGCGCAGCTACTCGCTGGCACTGCACTCGCGATCAAAGTCGTGCGTCCGGGCGCCGCTGCGTCGATCCGCGCTGATGTCGCGATCGCCCGCTCGCTTGCGGAGCGTGTGGCGCGCATGCGGGTCGCTCGGCGGTTCGACCCGGTCGCATTGCTCGACGAGTTCGCGGCGACCGTCGACCGAGAGCTCGATCTTCGGCAGGAAGGTCGCTTCGCGGATCGGTTCACGTTCGACTTCCGAGACGACCCCAAGGTTGTCGCACCCCGCATCGTGTGGCCCACGTCCACAGCGCGCGTTCTCACGATGGAGTTCATGACCGGCTGGCGTCTCAATCAGCTTGAGGAGGCCCGTGCAGGCGGCGTCGATTGTTACTCGCTTGCCGTGCACGGCGCGACCGCGTTCATGCGGCAGGTGTTCGTC
>CAZGNF010000019.1:0-1579 GCA_964527045.1 uncultured Coriobacteriaceae bacterium
GCTTCATCATCCTCATCGGTGTCCTGTGGATCGTTCCTGCGGTATTCAAGTTCGATCCCTTCACTGCGTACTTCAGGGCCACCGTGTTCCCGATTCTCACGTTGCTGACAGGCGTCTAGTCGGCGCTCTGCGCTATCATGAACAGGTTCCGCGCCGTCACGTCCGAAAGGCCCCGCATGTCCAAGAAACGCGTCTTGACCGGCTATCGCCCGACCGGCCGTCTTACCCTCGGCCACTGGTTTGGCAACCTGCTCAACATGCGCGAGATGCAGGAAGAGTACGACGCGTACTACTTCGTCGCAGACTGGCATGCGCTTACGAGCGACTGGCAGGATACCTCGGCGATTCGCAAATACACCGAAGAGATGGTGCTCGACTGGGTGGCTGCCGGCATCGATCCGGCGAAGTCGACGATCTACCGTCAGTCGGATGTGCCCGAGGTAGCGGAGCTCACTATGTACCTTTCGATGGTCGCGCCGATGTCGTGGCTCGAGCGCGTTCCATCCTACAAGGAGCAGCGTGAGCAGATTGCCGAGAAGGACCTCGGCAACGTTGGATTCTTCCTCTACCCGCTCATGCAGGCTGCCGACATCACGATCGTGCGCGGCGACGTCGTTCCAGTTGGCGAGGACCAGGCACCGCACCTCGAGCTGACTCGCGAGATCGTTCGCCGCTTCAACACGCAGTACGGCGACCTGCTCGTGGAGCCGAAGGCGATCATCCCCAAGGAAGGCGCACGTGTGCCGGGTACCGACGGCCGCAAGATGTCCAAGAGCTACGGCAACGCGATCTTCCTCTCGGATACCGAAGAGGAGACCACCAAGAAGGTCATGGGCATGGTCACGGACCCTGCCCGTAAGCTCAAGACCGATCCGGGCAACCCCGACATCTGCCCGCTCCACCAGATTCACAAGCTCATCGGTGCCGCCGACGACGTTGCCGAGTGGGACCGCTGCTGCCGCGTGGCAGACTGCGGCTGCGTGGCACACAAGCGCGCAATGGCCGAGGACCTGAACGCGTACCTTGCCGACTTCCGGGCCCGCCGTGCCGAGCTCGCCAAAGAACCCGGCTATGCCTGGGAAGTGCTCACTGACGGCGCAGCGCGAGTGCGTCCCGCCGTCGATGAGCTGATGTCCGCCGTCCGACGCTCTATGCACGTCGACAGCGGCGTCTAGCGATGGCGTACACCGTAAAGACAGACACCTTCGAGGGTCCATTCGACCTGCTGCTGTCGCTCGTTGCACGGCAGAAGGTCGACGTGAGCGAGCTCTCCATCGCCGATATCGCCGACCAGTACCTCCTCGAGATCGAGCGGCTGGAAGAGTTCGATCTGGAGGTCGCAAGCGACTTCTTGCTGGTGGCGGCGACGCTTCTCGAGCTCAAGGCCGCCAGTCTCCTCCCGCGTGAGACGGTTGACCTTGGCGAAGAGTACGAGGACCTCTCGCCAGAGGAGGCCCGCGAGCTTCTGGTGACGCGGCTGCTCGCGTACAAGCAGTTCAAGAACGCCGCCGGAGAACTCGCCGCCCGGTTCGAGTCCGAGACGCGCATGCATCCGCGGGCGGCCGGCCTCGAAGAGTCG
>CAZGNF010000019.1:1589-8106 GCA_964527045.1 uncultured Coriobacteriaceae bacterium
GGCCGAGCACATCGCAGCGGCACCCATCTCGCTCGAGCTGCACGTTGAAGGCGTGGCCCGCACGCTTATGAAGCGCAAGCGCGCGATGTTCTCAGAGCTCATCTCGGGCGGCGCGCGTACCGAGGAGATCGTCGTCACGTTCCTGGCGATCCTCGAGCTCTACAAACGCGGCCTGGTGTCGCTCAAGCAAGTCGCCAACTTCGGAGATATCGAAGTCGTGAAGCTGAAAGGGAAGGGGTAGTCGCGTGAGCGAGCCAGGAAGTCTCAGAGGTCCGCTCGAGGCGCTGCTCTTCGTGAGCGACGAGCCGGTGAGCACTGCTCGGCTCGCGAAGGTGCTTGTCGCGAATGTAGCCGAGGTCGAGACCGCACTCAACGCCATCGCCGAGGAGTACGCACGCGACGAGCGAGGCTTCCAGCTGCGCGAGGTCGCCGGCGGCTGGCGTCTTGGCACGCATCCCGGCTTTCACGACTACATCGAGGAGTACGTGCTCTCGTGGGACACGCGTAAGCTCTCACAGGCGGCGCTTGAGGCGCTCGCCGTGATCTCGTACCACCAGCCCGTGACTCGCCAGGGCGTGAACGCCGTTCGCGGCGTGAACAGCGAGGCGGTCATCGCGTCGCTCATCGAAAAGGGCCTCGTTCGCGAGGTCGGACGCGATCGGGACGGTGGCAACGCGATCCTGTACGGAACCACCCGTGCGTTCCTTGAGAAGTTCGGACTGAAAGACATCTCCGAGCTTCCGCCGCTGGCCGAGTTTGCTCCCGATCCGGATACAGAGCGCGCGATACGCGATCGCCTGAACGCGCTTGAGATGCCGCTGTTCGGCGAGCCGGATGACGAAGAGGAGCCGGACGACGATGACGCCGAGCCAGAATCCGACGAGTAGCGAGGAACGCATCAACAAGTTCCTTGCGCGGGCTGGCGTGGCATCACGGCGCGGTGCCGAGGAGCTCATCTCGGCGGGGCGGGTTCGCCTGAACGGCAACCTTGTCGTCGAATTCGGCACGAAGGTCCTTCCAGGCAGAGATGTCGTCGAGGTCGACGGCGTTGCAGTGCGGGTGAAGTCCGATCGCGTCTACGTGGTGCTGAACAAGCCTGTCGGCTACGTGTCGACCCTCAAGGACCCGCAAGGTCGTCGAACGGTGGCCGAACTCATGCCCGAGACGGACCACCGACTCTTCAACGTGGGTCGTCTCGATATGGACACCACAGGCGTGCTGCTCCTCACCGATGACGGCGAGCTGGCGCACCGCCTCATGCACCCGCGCTATCACGTTTCCAAGGAGTACCTGGCCACCGTCGCCGGTCGACCGACCGAGACGACGCTCAAGCAGCTGCGGGCGGGCGTGGAACTCGACGATGGCATGACCCGACCTGCCGAGGCCACCGCCGAGCGTCTCGGCGATACCACGAGCGTCGTGCGACTTGTGATCCGAGAGGGGCGCAAGCGCCAGGTGCGAAGGATGCTCCGTGCGGTCGGCCATCGCGTCGTGGCGCTGCATCGCGTGCGGTTCGGTCCGATCGAACTGGGCGACATGGCGCTGGGGACCACGCGGACGCTCACCGAGGACGAAGTTGCCGCTCTGATCGCGAATGCCGGGCTTGAGGGACGTGACGACTGATGGCGCTCGTGATCCTCACGGGCGGCGCCAGAAGCGGCAAGTCCGGTGCTGCCGCACGGCTCGCGACAGCACGCAGTACTGAGGTCGTCGTGGCGGTTGCGGGTATCGCCGATGGCGATGTGGAGATGGCGACGCGCATCGAGCGGCACCGCGCCGAACGTCCCGCCGAGTGGCGAACGCTGGAAGTGGCCGGGATCGCACCCGGCGAATGGCTGCCCACCGTTCCCTCGGATGCCGTTCTCATACTGGACTGCCTCGGCACCCTGGTAACGGATCTTCTGTGGGGCGCCGGCACCGAGCCGAGCGACGCGGACGGCGAGAAGACGGTCACGGCTCTTGTGGACGCTTTGATCGCCCGCGTTGGCGACACCATCATCGTGACCAACGAAGTCGGGTCGGGCGTCGTGCCCGTCTCGGCCGCGGGACGACTCTTCCGAGACGTGCTAGGCCGGGCCAACGCCCGGCTTGTTGCATCTGCTGACGCCGCATACCTCGTGGTATGCGGCCGCTGTATCGATATCAGCGCTTCGCCGGCTGACCCGGCGTGGCCGACCGACCGATAGGGGATCCATGACCGCCGAGGCACACCTGCACGAACTGATCGCAACGGTACAGCCGGTGGATGCTGCATTCACAGTCGACGCACAGGAGCGGCTCGATTCGCTTACGAAGCCCCCCGGAAGCCTCGGGCGCCTCGAAGAGCTCGCAGCACGCGTGGCGATCGTACAGCGAGATGTCCGACCAACTGCGGCGCCCTCGGCGATCGTGCTGATGGCAGGAGACCACGGTGTTGTCGTGGAGGGTGTTTCGCCGTACCCGCAGGACGTGACGTGGCAGATGGTGGCGAACTTCTCGGCCGGCGGCGCGGCGATCAACCAACTCGCCGGACATGCGAAGGCCACCCTCGTGCTCGTCGACATTGGTGTCGCAACGGATACGACCGCGTTCACGGGCGTTGTGCAAGCCAAAGTACGTCCCGGCACGGCGAATATGGCCGAGGGCCCGGCAATGACTCGCGAAGAAGCCGCCGAGGCGCTGCTCGTGGGCGCGCGGACCGCTTCGGACCTCCAGGCACAGGGCGTGCGTCTCATCGGCACGGGCGAGATGGGAATCGGCAACACGACTGCGGCATCCGCGCTGACTGTAGCGCTCACCGGCGTCGATGCGGCCGGGGTTGTCGGTCGCGGTACCGGGCTTGACGATGCAGGAGTCGCTCGCAAGACCGAGGTCATTCGGCGCGCTCTTGAGGTGAACAAGGCCTCGTCAATGGATCCGCTCGGTGTGCTTGCAGCCGTCGGTGGTCTCGAGATCGCCGGGATGGCCGGCGTGATGATCGGCGCAGCATCGGTGGGCTGCTGCGTGGTAGCCGACGGCTTCATCTCCGGGGCGGCGGCTTTGGTGGCACTGCGTCTGTGTCCGGAGCTTGGCGGGTATCTCTTCCCGTCGCACCGTTCGGCGGAGCCCGGCCACACAGTCGTGCTTGATGCGCTTGGACTGGAGCCGGTGCTTGAGCTTGATATGCGCCTGGGCGAAGGAACGGGCGCCGCGCTCGCGATCGAGATCATCGGCGCTGCATGCGCCGTGATGAGTGGGATGGCGACGTTTGCCGAGGCCGGGGTAAGCGGGGCCGAGGACGCGTGAGCTTCCTGCGCGACATCGCCGCCGCGTTCGGCTGGTTGAGTATCGTGCCCGTTCGCGCGAACAGTGAAGCGCGACCGACCCGCTGGTTCCCGCTCGTTGGATGGCTCTTTGGTGGCGTGGCTTGGTCGATTGCACGCCTCGCCGGTCTCCTCGGCAGTGGACTCTTCGGCACGCTGCTTGTGGGTGCGCTCATCGTCTCGACATGGGCGGTGCTCAGCCGGTTCCTGCACTGGGACGGCGTCGCCGACACCGCCGATGGACTTCTGGGCGGATCCACACCCGAGCGGCGTCTGGAGATCATGCACGACAGCTGTACGGGAGCGTTTGGCGCAACAGCCATCGTGCTTGTTGCGACGCTGCAGGTCTTTGCCGTGAGCGCACTCGTGGCATCCCTCGACCTTTGGCCGCTTCTCGCAGCGCCCGTGCTTGGACGCATTTCAGCCTCGGCTGGTCTCTGGACCGTGCCACGCGCGTCCGCAACCGGGCTTGCGGCGCGGCTACCTGCATCGGAGGGCTGGCCGGCCTGGCTTGTCGTCGTGGTGCTCGTCGTGCCGCTGGTGGTGCTCTCGCCATATCAGGCACCGATGCTGCTCGTGGGCATCAGTGCCGCTATGCTGATACCGCGGCTGCTTTCCCGGTCTGTCGGGGGAATCACTGGCGATCTGCTCGGCGCGTCTGTGATTTTCGTTGAGACGCTCGTCCTTGTCGTATCTGCACTGATGACTGGAGGATAGGAATGGCGTCCACAACGACCGAGATAGTCATCGTCCGGCACCCGCAAACCACAGCGAACACCGAGGGACGGTTCGTTGGTCGAGGCGACTCTCCCATCACCGACACAGGCAGGGAGCAGATCCTCGCACTGACCGCCTACATGGAGCGGTGGAAGCCGACTGTCGTGTTCACCTCACCGCTCAAGCGAGCCCTTACGACCGCACAGGCGATCGTATCGTGCGGCATCCCCGTGAACGTGCTGCAGGACCTCCAGGAGATCGACTTCGGTCGTGCTGAAGGGCTCACCTGGAACGAGATAACGTCGGTCGGCATGAAGATCGACTACCTGCGCAACGGTGCAGCTCAGGACGCGGATGACCTGGGCGGGCCCGGCGACGGCCCCGTTGCTCCGGGTGGCGAGTCCTGGACGGACTTCGAGGCACGCGTGCGCGCTGCAGCAGTCGCATGCGAGGGTGCGGGGAGTCGCGTCGTTGTCGTAACGCACGGCGGCGTGTTCCGGACGCTCCTTGCGCACTGGCTCGGGCTTCCGATGGAGTCCTCCTGGCGCTTCTCGGTCCCCAACGCGGCTGTCGCGACGCTTCGTGTCATCGACGGAGCTGGCGTGCTGACAAGCCTCGAACCACACGTCTAGCCGCTTTTCGCTTGCGCGGCACGCGCGAGTGCGGGACAATCCTCGGCAACCCTTGAGCAGCCGAGGAGGACCACGAGTGTCCTGGGACGACATCATCCGACCCGACCTTGAGCCGCTCGTGCCGTACGCCCCCGGGCTGCGCGCGAGCCAGGTCCGCGAGCGCTCGGGCAAAGACGTAGTCCTGAAGCTCTCCAGCAACGAGCACCCGTGTGGACCCGTGCCCATCGCGATGGCCGCCATGCGAGAGGTTCTGCCGAGGATGAACCGCTACTCGGACGGCGGCTGCACCGCGCTCCGCCGCAAGCTCTCCGAGCGCTTCGGCGTGCCGAACGAGAGCGTTGTCGTCGGCAACGGCAGCAACGAGATCCTTCGGCTCCTTGCGCAGGTCGTCCTTCGTCCCGGTGACGAGGTCGTCTTCGCCTGGCCGTCGTTCATCGTCTACCCGATGGTCACGGCGATCTTCGGCGCAACCGGCGTGAAAGTCCCTCTTGCCGAGGGCGACGTGCTCGACCTCGACGCGATGCTCGCTGCGATTACCCCCAAGACGCGTTTGGTGTTCCTGTGCAACCCGAACAACCCGACCGGCACCATCTACACCAAAGCCGCCTTTGAGCGCTTCCTGGCCGCTGTGCCGCCGCATGTGCTCACGGTCATCGATGAGGCGTACTTCGAATTCGTCACCGACGAAGCGTACCCCGACGGGCTTGACTACTTCGATGGTGAGCGCCCTATCGTCGTAGCCAGGACCTTCTCGAAGATCTACTCGCTCGCCGGTCTGCGCGTGGGCTACGCGATCTGCCCGCCGAAGATCGCTGAGGCACTGCACAAGGTGCGTGAGCCGTTCAATGTGAATACCGTGGCGCAGGTCGCCGCGTACTACTCGCTCGACGACGAAGCCGAAGTGCGGCGGCGCCGTAAAGAGAACCAAGAGCAGAAGACCTACCTGTATTCGTGCTTCGATCGGCTGGGGATCCAGTACGCGCGGTCGGAGACGAACTTCGTGTACTTCCACACTTCCCAACCGGTCGAAGTCTTCCAGGCCCTCCTTGCGGAGGGGGTGATCGTCCGCGACTTCGGGAATGCTCCGGCGCTCCGAGTGGGTATCGGTACTCCTGAGGACACGCAGATGACGATCGCGGCTTTCGATGTGATCGCAGCGCGGCTCGGCAAGCTCTAGCGTCGCGCGCGGCTGCATCAGCGGTCAGGACATGCGACGCACGCGCTGCGTGCCGGAAGGGTGATTCGCAATGCTCGTCATCATGAGAGACCACGCCAGTCAGGCGGAGGTCGACCACGTCGTAGGGTTGCTGCACGAAGCAGGTGCCGAGGCGCACCTCTCGCAAGGCGAAGTAAAAACCATCATCGGGGTCATCGGCGAGCGCGAGGTCATGTACGCGCTCGACCTCGAGGGTCTGGCCGGTGTTGAGCAGGTAATCCGCGTACTCAAGCCTTACAAGCTTGTCTCGCGCGACTTCCAGCCGGAGGACACGGTCATCAAGGTCGGCTCGGCCACGGTCGGCGGGGGAGCGTTCGCGATGATCGCGGGCCCCTGCTCGATCGAGTCCGAGGAACAGCTCATGACGACCGCGCGTGCGGTCAAAGCCGCAGGCGCAACGATGCTTCGCGGAGGCGCCTACAAGCCGCGAAGCAGTCCCTATGCATTCCAGGGCATGGGCCTCGACGGGCTCAAGCTCCTCCGTGCGGCCGGTGATGAAGTCGGACTCCCTGTCGTCACCGAGGTACTCGACGTTCGCGATGCCGAGAAGGTCGCCGAGTGGGCCGACGTGCTCCAGGTGGGCGCACGCAACATGCAGAACTTCATGATGCTCGACGAGCTTGGCAACATCCGGAAGCCGATCCTGCTCAAGCGAGGGCTCTCCGCCACCA
>CAZGNF010000019.1:8116-15612 GCA_964527045.1 uncultured Coriobacteriaceae bacterium
GGTGATCCTCTGCGAGCGTGGCATCCGCACCTTCGAGACGTACACCCGCAACACGCTCGACCTTGCGGCAGTCGCTGCGCTGAAGATGCTTACGCACCTGCCCATCATCGTCGATCCCTCGCATGCCACCGGACGTCGCGACCTCGTTGCGCCGATGTGCCGGGCGGCAGTCGCGACTGGAGCCGACGGGCTGATGGTCGAGGTGCACAACGACCCCGAGCACGCACGCTGCGACGGTCCGCAGTCGCTGAGACCTGCGGAGTTCGATGCGCTTGTGAGCGACATTGCGCCCCTCGTGACGCTCGAGGGCCGCACGTTCGGGAGGGCCTGATGTTCCGTTCGATGATGATCGTCGGGATGGGGCTCATCGGCGGCTCCATCGCCGCAGCGGCTAAGGCACTCGACGAGGCGCCGGTGATCTACGCCGTGGACACCGACCAGCAGACGCTCGCGTATTCGGTGGAGACCGGACTTGCGGATGCAGCTGCGCAGCCGGACGAGGCGTTCGCCGCAGGATGGCTCGCCCCTGGGGTGGTCGACGTCGTCGTGCTTGCGACGCCTGCGCGCAGGATCGTCGAATGGCTTGAGCGCCTCGATGAGGTCGGCTACGTGGGAATCGTCACCGACGTGGCCTCCACAAAGCACGGCGTGATCATCGCGGCGAACCGACACGCCGGATCGTCCTACGCATTCGTTGGCGGCCATCCCATGGCCGGCTCAGAGCGGAGCGGCGTGAAGGCTGCGGATGCCGCGCTCTTCCGTGGCGCCTACTACGTGCTTACGCCCACCGACGACACCAACCTCGAAGCGTACCGCCAGGTGCACGAGTTCGTCTCGGCGATGGGAGCGCGCGTCATCTCAGTGCCAGCCGAGGCGCATGACGAGGCGGTGGCCGTGGTGAGTCATGTCCCGCACGTTGCCGCGGCGGCGCTCGTCGCGCTCGCATCCCGGCGCTCGCAACGCGGTGGCCGAGACGTGCTGCGTCTGGCCGCCGGCGGCTTCAAGGACATGACGCGAATCGCCGCCGGTAGTCCCGAGCTGTGGACGGGCATCTGCCTGGACAATGCCGGGCCGCTCGTCGCTGGCATCGAGGAGCTGCAGGTTGTTCTCGGCGAGTTCGCGGATGCCGTCACGGAACGCGATGCGGATGCTGTCCGAACGTGGCTCGCCGAGCCTGCCGACGTCCGTCGCGCGCTTCCGGCGCAGTGGGTGCCCGATACTGCCGCGCTCTTCGAGCTCTCACTGCCGATGACCGACCGTCCCGGTGTTGTCAGTCAGGTCACCACGGCTGTGAGCCGTGTCGCCTGCAACATCGAGGACATCGAGATCGACCACCAGTCCGAGGACAGCGCCGTCTTGCGCCTCATCCTCACCGACGAGGGAGATCGTGTCCGCCTGATGAGGGACCTCGATGCCGCAGGATTCAATGCGGTGCTCAAGCCGCTGGAATAGGGGGAGTTCATGCGCTATCACATCCGTCCCACCGATGTGCCGCTTGCGGGCGTCGTTCGCGTTCCCGGTGACAAGTCGATCTCGCACCGCGCGGTGCTGTTCTCGGCAATGGCCGAGGGCACGTCGCAGCTCACGGGCGTGCTCGATAGCGCCGACGTGCGTTCCACGATGTCCGCGGTGAGTTCCCTTGGCGCCGTGGTCGAGATCGTCGATGAGGATTCCGAGGGACTCTCCCTGCTCGTACATGGATGGGGGAGCGACGGCCCCGTTGAGCCCGTCGGCGCGATCGATTGCGGGAACAGCGGCACGACTATCCGCCTGCTGCTCGGCGCCCTTGCCGGCTGGGACATCCATGCCGTCCTCACCGGTGACGAGTCGCTCTCGCGCAGGCCGATGCGTCGCGTGACGAGCCCGCTTGCCGAGATGGGCGCTCGATTCGAGACCGCCGAGGGCGGAGTCGCGCCGGTCGGCGTCAGCGGCGGTACGCTTGCCCCGGCGAACGTCGATCTGCCGGTCGCAAGCGCTCAGGTGAAGACGGCCGTCCTGCTGGCAGGACTTCGGGCACCCGGGACGACCACCGTCTGCGAGCCTGCTCCCAGCCGAGACCACACCGAGCTGATGCTGCCCGGATTCGGCGTTCCCGTGTCTCGTGAGGGGCGCTGTGCAAGCGTCTCGGGGCCTGTATCGCTCTCGGCGACCGATGTCGCGGTGCCCGCGGATCCGTCCTCGGCGGCATTTCTGGTCGGGGCGGCGTTGCTCGTGCGCGGGAGCGACGTCACGCTTCCCGGCATCTCGCTCAACCCAACCCGAATCGGCTTTCTGCGCGTGCTTGCGCGCATGGGGGCCGATATCGACGTGACCCAGGGCCCTGACGTGTGCGGTGAGCCGACCGGGGATGTCCGCGTACGATTCACCGAGCGCCTCGATGGCACCACGATCACCGCCGAGGAGGTCCCGTCGCTCATCGACGAAGTGCCGCTGCTCGCGATGGTCGCGACGGCAGCAGTGGGCACCACTCGCTTCGAGGGCGTCGGCGAGCTGCGTGTGAAGGAGTCCGACAGGCTCGCAGCCATAGCCGATGCCATCAACGCGCTGCAGGGCGGCGCTGTGGCAACTGAGGACACCCTCACCGTGACAGGTGGGCACCCGCTTGTCGGCACAGACCTCGACTCGCTTGGGGACCATCGCCTCGCCATGGCATTCGCCGTTGCTGGACTTGTTGCCGAGGGCGAGACGGTGATCGATCGGTTCGAGGCCGTCGACGTCTCGTATCCGGGTTTCGCGGGTGACATCAAAGCGCTCATGGACGGCGCGTCCAACTGAGGTCCGCGCCTCTGTGCGTGCTATCATCGGCGTGCCTGACCGAACGAAACCTGCAGGAGTCTCCCGCATGATAATCGCCATTGACGGACCAGCCGCGTCCGGCAAGTCAACTGTCGCACGCGCAGTCGCGCGGCGGCTTGGCTTCCGCTATCTGGATACGGGTGCCATGTACCGGGCGATCGCGTCCGAAGCTGTCCGCCTCGGACTCTCGCTTGAGGACGCTGGCGCGATGGCCGCCCTCGCGGAGACCACCCCCGTGTCGTTCTCGTATAGCGCAGACGATCCGATACCATGTGCGGTTCTCGTGTGCGGGACCGACGTGACGGCCGCTATCCGCACTCCGATGGTGGATGCCGCAGTGAGCCTTGTCGCCCGGATCCCCGGAGTCCGGAGCGCCCTCGTACCGCTTCAGCGTCGATTCGCGACCGGTTCAGACACGGTCGTCGAAGGTCGGGATATCGGGACGGTGGTGTTTCCTGACGCGGCGGTCAAGGTGTACCTCACGGCGACGCCAGAGGAACGCGCTCGTCGCCGCTTCGGCGATCGAGAAGCCGCCGGGCATGAAGCGGAGATCGCCGCCGTGGCCGACGACATCGCGCAGCGCGACCTGATAGACAGCACGCGTGCGGCAAGCCCGCTTGCAACTGCCGATGACGCGCACGTGATCGACACGACCGGCCTCTCGGTCGAGGACGTTGTCGACCAGATCGAGGTGCTCGCAAGGGAGGTGGTTCGCTGATGCTCGCTGCGATCATCAGAGCGCCCGCGCGAGCCGTCTTCAAGCTCGCTTTTCGCATCAAGGTCGTTGGACGGGAGAACATCCCTGCAACCGGCGGTGCGATCATCGCGGGCAACCATGTCTCGTACATGGACCCGGCCTTCCTGTGGACGTACTCCCCACGTTGGATCCACTTCATGGCCAAGAGCGAGCTGTTCCATGGCTGGGTCGGTTGGTTGCTGACGAAGTTCTACGCGTTCCCGGTGGCGCGAGGCACGGCGGATCGTGCGGCGATCGGCACGGCGACCGCGTTTCTCGAGTCTGGTGAGCTCGTCGGCATGTTTCCTGAGGGTACTCGAGCGGGAGCAGACGGGCCCGGAGAGGCCCACGGCGGTGTCGCCTTCATCGCCATGCGCGCCGGTGTGCCGGTGGTTCCTGTCGCCTTCTCGGGCACCGAGCGGGTTCTTCCCAGAGGCCAGAAGCTGCCCAGATTCGTGCGAGTCGTGATCAAGGTCGGCACGCCGATCGATCCTGCGAACTACACTGAGGGTACGCGGAAGGAACGCGTCGAGACGCTGACCGCCGAGATCATGCGTCGCATCGGCGAGGAGCTTGCGGAAGCCGGGAGGCTGTAGAGATGCGGGTCGTTGTCGCACAGCATGCAGGCATCTGTTACGGCGTGGAACGCGCGCTCAAGCTGGCGGGCGAGGCGGCAGATACGGGAGGCCCCGTGCACACGCTCGGGCCGCTCATCCATAATCCGCAGGCCGTTCAGGCGCTCCGAGACCGAGGCGTCGAGGTCGCATCTTCGGTAGACGAGGTGCCACAGGGCACGCTCGTCATCCGATCGCACGGAGTCGATCCCGCCGTGATCGAGCAGGCCGACGCCGCTGGTCTCGCCGTCATCGACGCGACGTGCCCGTTCGTGTCGACCGCGCAGCGGCACGCCGCCGATCTTGCCCGAGAGGGGTATACGGTCGTGATCGTGGGGGAGGCCGAGCATCCTGAGGTCGAGGGCATCCTCGCGCACGCCGGCGGCTCAGCCCTCATCGTCGGGCATGCGGCCGACCTTCCCTCACGGTTGCCGTCCAGGCGCGTCGGCGTTGTCGTGCAGACGACGCAATCTCCCTCTCGACTCGAGGAGGTCGTCTCGGCGTTGCTTGGGAGCGTGAACGAGCTGCGCGTCTTCAACACCATCTGCAGCGCTACGGCGAAGCGCCAGAAGGCGGCCGACGAGCTTGCGCGCACCGTTGATGTGATGATCGTCGTCGGCGGGCGAAACTCGGGCAACACCACGCGCCTTGCCGAGATATGCCGGGCCGTCAACGAGAGCGTCCATCACGTCGAGACCGCAGATGAACTCGACCCTGCATGGTTTGCCACGGCCGACGTGGTCGGCGTCACGGCCGGTGCATCCACGCCGGACGAGCAGATCGCCGGCGTGATCGCTGCCATCGAGGCGCTCGACGACGATGTCAGCTGAGCGCTACGGCGAAGAGATACCGGCCGAGGGTGGCCGCATCGCCTCCCTCTGCCCGGACGGCGCTGTTGCGGCATCAGGCATCGAGGTAGGAGACATCGTCCGCGAGGTCGATGACGAGCCGGTTCTCGACATCCTCGACTGGCAGTGGCTTACGGCCGATGACGATTTCACCGTCACCATCGAGCGCGAAGGTGAGCTCTTCGAGGCCGACGTGTATCGGGTTCCGGGCGAGCCGCTCGGCCTCGAATTCGAGGGCGTGGTCTTCGACGGGGTCCGACAGTGCGCGAACGCGTGCGCGTTCTGCTTCGTCGCACAGCTGCCGGCTGGACTTCGACCTGCGCTCTATGTGCGTGATGATGACTATCGTCTCTCGTTTCTCCACGGCAATTTCATCACGCTCACCAACCTTGAAGAGCGTGACGTGGACCGGATCATCCGGCAGCACCTCTCGCCCTTGCACATCTCGCTGCATGCTGTCGACGAGGACGTTCGTGCCCGTCTGGTCTGTCCGACGGTCGATGACACCACGCTCGACCGCATCGATGCGCTTCTCTCGGGCGGTATCGAGATCCACGTGCAGATCGTGCTCGTGCCCGGCGTCAACGATGGCCCGGTGCTCACTCGTACGCTCGCATGGCTTGAGGCGCGCCAAGGCGTGCTGTCGGTCGGCATCGTCCCGCTCGGCTACACCGCACATCAGCAGCGCTTCCAGCGTTCGTTCTCCGCCGAGGAGTCCACGGCCCTCGTGCGCTCGCTTGAGCCCTGGCAGACGCGCGCACGTGCCGTTCGGGGGATCGGTTGGGTGTACGCCGCTGACGAGTTCTATCTGGCGGCGGGGGAGCCGCTACCTGACGCCGACGCATACGATGACTTCCCCCAATACGAGAACGGCATCGGTCTTGTGCGCGCCTTCATCGATGAGTTCTCGGAGGCCGCACGTGGCCTTTCGGTCGTTCCTGCCGAGACGGTCCTTGTGACCGGAACGCTCTTCGCTCCTGTGCTGACATCCTTGCTAGAAGGAGCCGGTCTGGACGAGCGCGTTCGCGTTCTTCCGGTGCAGAACCGGTTCTTCGGCGGGAATGTCTCGGTGACGGGTCTGCTGACCGGAGTCGACATCATCGACTCGATTCGCGCCGATGCGACAGACGCACGCTACCTCGTACCGGACATCGTGGTAAACTCCGACGGTCTATTGCTGGACGACGTCCCCGCCGGGGACCTGGCAGTCAGGACCGGGGCCCAAGTGCATCTCAGCGGCCCCGATGCCGCAGCGCTTGCGACAGCGCTTGCGACACGCGTGTAAGGAGAACCCCATGAGCCTACCGCTCATCGCCGTGGTCGGCCGACCGAATGTCGGCAAGTCCACGTTCGTCAACAGGATCGTGCAGGGTCAGGACGCCATCGTCCACGCATCAAGCGGCGTCACCCGTGACCGCAGCTATCATCGTGCGGATTGGAACGGCGTCGAGTTCATGCTGGTCGACACCGGCGGCATCGAATTCACTGCGGATGATGCCTTTGGGCCGTCGATCCGTGCGCAGGCAGTCACCGCAGCCGAGCAGGCGGACATCGTCGTGTTCCTGGTGGATGGGAAGTCGGGAATCGCGCCAGGTGACGAAGATGTCGCCAAGCTGTTGAAGCGCTCCGGCGCGACGGTGTTCCTCGTCGTCAACAAGGCCGACAACCCTGGGAACTTCGACATGATCCACGAGTTCTGGGGCCTCGGCCTCGGTCAGCCGTGGGGCGTCTCGGCACTCCACGGACACGGCACGGGCGACCTGCTTGATGAGATCGTCGCGGCGCTTCCTGAGTCCGAGCCAGAGCCCGAGATCGACGCCATCAACGTGGCGATCATCGGTCGTCCGAACGCAGGGAAGTCCTCGCTGTTCAACCGCATGCTCGGCGTCGAGCGGTCGATCGTCTCCGAGGTCGCCGGCACCACGCGCGACGCGCTCGACACCCTCCTCGAGCGGGATGGGGTGGCGTATCGCCTCGTCGATACCGCAGGACTGCGCCGAAAGTCGCAGATCGATGAAGAGGTCGAGTACTACAGTTTCGTTCGCGCGATGCGGGCCATCGACCGTGCAGACGTCGCGCTCCTCGTCGTCGACTCACCGCTTGGCATCACCGACCAGGACCAGCGCGTGGCACGGTTCGCTGCCGAGCGCGGCTGCGCCATCGTCGTCGTGCTCAACAAGTGGGATATCGTTCCGGGCCCGGACGATAAGCTCGAGGTCTCAGCGACCGTTCCCGAGAAGCTCGGCTTCATCGGCTTCGCACCTGTGCTGCGCGTGAGCGCGCTCACGGGTACCGCGATGGGCAAGGTGTTGCCGGCCGTGAAGCAGGCGTACGAGTCGTTCACCCAGACGATTCCCACCAGTGCCCTCAACAAGTGGCTCACCGATGTACGCGCGACCGGTCACACCATCTCGCATCAGGGCAAGGCCCTTCGCCTCAGCTACGTGACTCAGACCGGCGTGAAGCCGCCGGTGTTCACCTTCTTCGCGAACCACCCGCAGC
>CAZGNF010000019.1:15622-20147 GCA_964527045.1 uncultured Coriobacteriaceae bacterium
CGACGGGTTCGAGCGATACCTCGAAAACAGGATCCGTGAGAACTTCGATCTGACCGGCACGCCGATCCGCCTGCGCTTCAGGAAGAAGGCCTAACACTTGAGCGCGCCTCTCATCATCATCGTTTCGCTTGTCGTGGCGTTCCTTCTTGGTAGCATCCCTTTTGCGGTGATCGTCAGCCGTGTGTTCTTCAAGAAGGACATCCGCTCGTTCGGGTCGGGCAATCCCGGAGCGACGAATGTTCTGCGAACGTTCGGGCCCGTTGCTGGTTCCGCTACGTTCGCTCTCGACATCCTGAAAGGCTCGCTAGCGGTGTACATCGCGCAGCGCCTCGCGCCGATAGCGTGGACCGCCGATAGCGTGGACTGGCTCATGATCGCGGTGGCGATGGCGGCCATAGCCGGTCACGCGTTCTCGCCGTTCATCGGATTCAAAGGTGGCAAGGGCGTTGCCACGGCCGCAGGCGCGATCGGGATGATCATGCCGGTCGCGTTCATCGTGCTTCTTCCGATGTTCCTGCTGATCATCGCGATAACGCGGATGGTGTCGCTCGGCTCTATCACGATCGCCCTGGAACTTCCGGTGCTCTGTGTGCTCCTGTACGGAGACCGAACGCCGATCATGCTCTTTGGATTGCTCGGCGGCGCACTCGTTGTCTGGCGTCATCACTCGAATCTCCGGCGCATCTTCCGGGGCGAAGAGCATAGAATGGGTACCACCGTCTGACTTTCAGGAGGGACGCGCGAGATGCGTATTGCGGTGATCGGTGCCGGCTCGTGGGGGACCGCCGTGTCGGCGCTCCTCGGCAGCAAGGGCACGGACGTTCAGCTGTGGGCTCGTGAGACCGAGATCGCCGAGGGGATCAATGCCAGGCGGCAGAATCCGCTCTATCTCACCGATATCGTTCTGCCGGGTTGCGTGGTTGCGACTCCCGATGTAGAAGAGGCGCTACGGGGAGCCGAGGCGGTCGTGATCGTGACCCCCAGCCACGGAGTGCGCGGCACGGCCGAGTCCATGAAGCCCTTCCTGTCGCCCGCGATGCCTATCATCAACCTCTCTAAGGGCGTTGAGCGGGGCACAGACATGCGGATGACCGAGGTGCTCGAAGATGTGCTCGGCAATCGGAGTCGTCTCGCCGCACTCTCCGGCCCGAACCATGCCGAGGAAGTCAGCAAGCAGGTTCCCTCCGCAACGGTCGTAGCCGCGTACGACGAGGTCGTCGGACGTATGTTTCAGGACGCCTTCATGGCGCCGACCTTCCGCGTCTACACCAACCCCGATGTCGTCGGCGTTGAGCTCTGCGCGGCGTGCAAGAACGTCGTGGCCGTGGCGGCAGGCATGTCCGACGGTCTTGGCTACGGTGACAACACCAAGGCGACGCTGATGACCCGCGGACTCGCCGAAATGGCCCGCCTCGGCACGCGCCTCGGCGCGAATCCGCTCACCTTCATGGGGCTCGCAGGAGTGGGCGACCTGATCGCCACGTGCACGAGTCGTCACAGCCGGAATCGCGGTCTTGGCGAGCATGTCGCGCTCGGCGGCTCCGTCGATTCATACGCCGCCGAGACACACATGGTCGCTGAGGGCGCGTACTCGTGCGTGTCGGTCGATGAGCTCGGTCACCGAGAGGGGATGGAGCTGCCGATCACGCACCAGGTTCGCTCGATTCTCTATGACGGGGCTTCTCCGTCGACGGCCGGCGCGTTGCTCATGGGCCGAGCCGCAAAAGACGAGCTGCACGGTATGGGTTTGATCGTCGACGAGGAGGTCTGATGCAACGACCGCTGCTCATCGCGCCATCGATCCTGTCGGCGGACTTCGGGCGACTCGGGGAGGCGGTAGCGCTTGTCGAGGCAGCTGGTGCGGATCTCATCCACGTGGATGTGATGGACGGCCACTTTGTACCAAACCTCACGATCGGACCTCCGGTCGTCAAGGCGCTCAAGCGCGTCGCTACGGTGCCGCTCGACGTGCACCTCATGATCGACAACGCTGACGAGACGGTCGGCTGGTACCTCGAAGCCGGCGCAGACATCGTCGTCGTGCACATCGAAGCGTGCAATCACATCCACCGCGTGGTGCAGAGTATTCACGAGGCAGGTGCACAAGCGGGCGTCGCGCTCAATCCGGGGACGCCGGTCTCGGCTCTTGAGGGCATCATCACCGACGTCGATTTCGTGCTTGTCATGAGTGTGAATCCCGGTTTCGGCGGACAAGCGTTCATCCCCTCGTCGGTCGCCAAGATCGAGGAGCTTGTGCGCATGGCGAACGGCAGGGGAGCGTCGCCGCGCATCGCTGTGGACGGTGGTATCGATGTTCGCACCGCGCCACTGGTCACCAAGGTGGGCGCCGACATGCTGATCGCCGGCAGCGCCGTGTTCTGTGCAGAGGATCCCTCGGCAGCTCTTGGCGCCATACGCTCGGCAGCGGTGACCAAGCTGGTGTAGTATAGGCGCGTACTTTCTTCAGGGCGGGGTGAGATTCCCCACCGGCGGTGACAGCCCGCGAGCCCCTTACAGGGCAGATCCGGAGAATTCCCGGAGCCGACGGTAGAGTCCGGATGAGAGAAGGAAGGTCTGGGCGTGAGCCTGTTCTCCGACGATGCGTCGGCGATTTCCGACCCGTTCTTGCGGCGCGCGTTCTCGCTTGCGCTCCGAGGCCGTGGTTCAGTAAGCCCGAACCCAATGGTCGGCTGCGTCGTCGTGCGCGATGGCGTCGTCGTTGGTGAGGGGTATCACGAGCGCGCAGGCACGCCCCACGCCGAGGTGGTCGCTCTCCGGGCGGCCGGAGATCAGGCGAAAGGCGCGACAGTCTACGTGACTCTGGAGCCCTGCACACACTATGGCCGCACCCCGCCATGCGCTCCCGCGCTCATCAAGGCAGGCGTTGCGCAGGTCGTGATCGGAATGCGGGACCCGAATCGCGCCGTATCGGGTGGCGGTGCTGCGCTGCTGGCTGAAGCCGGGGTCGCTGTCGAGTTCGCTCCCGACGAAACACCGTTCGTTCGACTCAACGAGGCATGGCTGCATCGCCTGTCGACGGGACGTGCGTTCACGCGCGTCAAGGTAGCCCTGACGCTGGATGGGCGCCCCGCCCTGTATGCGAGCCGTCGGGCACGCATCACGGGTGACGGCGGATCCTCGGTGACCATGGATCTTCGTAGCGGAGCCACGGCGGTCGCAGTCGGAGCGGCCACGGTCAAGGTGGACGACCCGGTGCTAACGGTTCGCGACCACGAAGACCGTACCGCCATCAGACAGCCTAGTCGCGTCATCCTCTCTCGCACGTCGGTTCCAGCGCCAACGGCACGCATCATGACGACCGCTGCGTCGCCCGTCGTGCTGGTGACGAGCGATGGTGCGGACGCCAGGGCCGTAGCCGTGCTCGAATCCGCGGGGGCTCACGTCGTACGCTACCGGTATGCTGATGGCATCGGAGGCGCGCTTCGCGCGCTCGCCGAGCACGACATCGACGACGTCCTGATCGAAGCGGGGCCCACCATCGCGAGCGCGCTGTGGAGCGCTCGCCTTATCGATGAGCTCGTAGTCGTGCAAGCAGGCGGCATGGGCGGGAATGCAGCACCTCCGTTGTATCTTGGCGGACCGGACGCAGCCGCAGGCGATCTCGTGCCGACGATGCGCGCCGTGGAGGCCGCGGTACGGGGAGAGGACGCGATTACCGTGTGGCGTCCGCGTAAGAAGACAGACGCCGTTTTCGAAGACGGAAGGAGTTCGTGATGTTCACCGGTCTCATCGAATGCGAAGGGATCATCACCCGGGCCGAGCGAGTCTCGGGCGGAATGCGGCTCGAGGTGTATGCCCCGGAGTTCGGTCGCGACATGGCCATAGGCGATTCCATCGCTGTCGACGGCGTGTGTCTCACCGTGGTCAAGTTCATCAGAGGAGCATTCCTCACTGACGTGAGCGGCGAGACGCTCGAGCGCACCACGCTCGGGGGGCTGCGCCAGGGCGCGAAAGTGAACCTCGAACGTGCGCTCAGGCTCTCGGACCGACTTGGCGGACACCTCGTCTCCGGACATATCGACGGGGTCGGTCGTATCGAGCTCAAGCAACAGGCGGGCAAGTTCACGGTCTACCAGATCCAGGCGCCCGCCGAGGTGATGAGCTACGTCATCGAGAAGGGTTCCATCGCAGTTGACGGCATCTCGCTCACTGTCGCCCGCGTGGGCGACACCGGCTTCACCGTTGCGGTCATTCCTCAAACGGAGGAAACGACGACGCTCAAGGAGAAGCCGAACGGGGCAAGCGTCAATCTCGAAGCCGACATGCTCGGCAAGTACGTGAAGCGCTTCGTCGCGCTGTACGCCGGCGTGGACGACGAGACTCCTGCGGCCGGCAAGCGCGGCCTTGGCGACATGCTCCGCGAGTTCACCGAGGGGCGGTAGTCATGGCTGCGCCCTTCGCCAGCATCGAAGACGGTATCGAGGCGATCCGCGCCGGCCGCATGCTGATCGTCGTGGACGACGAGGATCGCGAGAACGAAGGCGACCTGATCATGGCGGCGTCT
>CAZGNF010000020.1:0-19376 GCA_964527045.1 uncultured Coriobacteriaceae bacterium
TCGCCCACGACCTCATCGAAGCCGGTAGCCGCCTCGGTGCCCTCGGCCCAGGCGTTGGCCGTGATGCTGATACCACCCTCGGCCAGGGGCACCCACGCGACCCACGCACGGTCGTACTGCGCGTTACCGACGTTCAAGTACGCCTCATACCCGCCGATGCTCGTCCGCCGCGCACCGTCCCAACTGTACGTGACGTCGGCCGAGTAGCCCTCGGGTGAGCGGGCCTTGAAGTCCTCCCATGAGCTGTACTCATCGTCGAACATCGTGTCGCCCGTGCTGAGTGTGACCGAGACGCGACCCTCGCCCTTCCACAACGCCTGCGCGGAGGGTCCGTACTCGGTATCCACCGTGCCCATGCGTGCGTAGAAGCCGTTCACATGGAAGAGCCCGGCATCATCAAACGTGACGTTCCAATCATCCGGCACGCTACTGCTGGTGACCAGATTCTCTACCGCGAATGCACTAGCGGGCAGCAGCACCAGCACGACGATCGACACAACTGTCACGGCGGCGGCAATCCGACGAGCGAGGGCACGATGACGGATGAATGCGCGCATCATGACCGCCTCCTCAGTGCCACCGAGGCAGTCTTGAGCGCCATCACGAGCGCCGAGGCGGTCGCCACCGCCATCGGAGCGAGTGTGAGGAGCGACGTTCCGTTCGCCAGCCCTGCGAGGAGTGTCCCGCCGAGCGACACTATCTGGATGACGGCCGTGACCAGAGACACGGCCCCCGTGAGACCACGCAGTGCTCCACCTTTGGAGCCGGTTATCAGGGAGAGCAGCGATGTCAGGCCTCCGCCAAGAGCTCGAGGGATGGCTCTTGTCAGCGCCGCAGGGCCTCCCGAGACGCCAGCCACGAACAGGTCGAGCGCCACCGTGACAGCCATCGAGAAGCCAGGGCGCCGCAGGGACCGCTGCACGACGGATCGAGCGGCTGGCATGGCCGCGCCGGACAGCATCGCGCGAAGATCGGGAGTCTGACCGGCTACGATCGTCTGCCAGGGAAGTCCGGCAGCGATGGCCGCCACGCCAGCTGCGGTCGCAACGACACGTGCGGAGGGAACCGACCGCTGCGCGGGGGTCGGCTGGCTTGAAACCGGGAGCTCTCGAGGATTCCCGCATTTCGTGCAGAACCGCTCCGAGCTGCTCAGCGGTCCCCCACATCGAGTGCAGAATCGCGCGGACCCATCACTCATGAAGCCTCCCCGGCTCGTGTTGCGTCTGTAGTGACTATAGCTGGGATGGCGGATGACGACCCACATTCACGCGCCATTGGTATCATGGAACCGGTCACAACGCCGGACACATGGGGGTTCTCGTGCTTGAAGCGCCAGAAACTGCGACCGCTCACACATCGAGCCCCGCACCTGATCCGATCGAGTGGACCTACGACATTCCCCTGCTGACGAGTCGCTTCATGCTGTGGGACTTCGTGCGTGTAATCCTGCTCTCTGTTGTAGCGATGTATGTGATCGTCGCCGTGGGCGGCCTGATCATCGAACGCGAGCTGATCATCCTACCGCCGATGGTGTTTGTTCTCACGACCGGCATCATGGCGGGCCTGTTCGTTCTCACGAGCCTCCTGCTGGGCAACCACCAGGGCGCACGCTTCACCGTCAGCGCGAAGGGCGTCGAGTACCGTGCCGAGAAGCGCGAGCGAGCCATGAACAGGCTGGTCATGATCGTGGGCTTTCTCGCGCGCAACCCCACCACAGCTGGCGCAGGCGCGCTTGCCATGACACGTGAGCGGATGCTCGTTCCCTGGGAGAGCGTTCATCGTGTGGTCGTCTACCGTCGCGAACGGGTCATCGCACTGCGCAACTCGTGGCGCACGGTGCTCCGCCTTCACTGCCCCCCGGAACTGTTCGAGGATGTCGCCAGCGCGGTTGACGCGTACCACGGCGCTGCTGTCGACAGCGCGATGGCACGAGGGTAGGGCGCCCAGTGCGCCCTTGTGTAGGCTGCGGTCAGCCAGTCCACTTCACGGCCAGGACGACAGCATCGTCCTGGAGCTGACCACCGGCGAACCTGAGCGCTGCGGCAAGCACCCGCTTTGGCATCTTGCGCGCGGCGGCGTGTCGGATCTTCTGGACAGTGGCGAGCAGACGCGCCTCCCCGAAGAACTCGCCGTTCGACCGAGCTTCGATGATGCCGTCCGTATAGAGCACAATCATGTCACCGGCAGAGAGCTGCTCCTCTACGTCCACGAACACAGCATTGTCAAAGGCACCGAGGAACGGCGACCGCCCATCCTCAAGGAACCTGGCGGATCCAGACCCTACAACGATGGGACACGGATGTCCGGCAGCAGAGAAGCGGAGCCGACCTGTCGAGGCCTCGAGAACACCGAAGAAGATGGTGGCAAACGTCTCGGTCGGTGACATGCGATACACGAGCCTGTTCATGCGCGTCATCACCTCGGCCGGGCGTGACCCCTCGTACGCGTAGGCGCGCATGCCATCGTGCATGAGCGATGTGAATCGGGCGGCGTCAAGGCCCTTGCCGGAAACATCGCCAATCACGATGCCGAGATGGTCGTGGTCGATAGCAAAGACGTCATAGAAGTCACCGCCGATTCTCGCAACATCGGAGGCCGGCCGGTACACGCACGCCGACTCGATTCGTGCCATCTGCTCTGGCGGCGTCAGAATTACTGACTGCAGCGTGTCCGCGATACGATGTTCACGTTCGTAGAGTCGCGCATTCTCAAGCGCCAGGGTCGCAACGTCCATGAGCCTCGCCGCGAAGTCGACTTCGGCCTGTGAGAATGCAGCCCGTTGGGTGCGGTGATGGAAGATCAAGACGCCGACCACGGCCTTCTGCAATATTATGGGGATCGCCATGAGGGATTTGATGCGCAGACGCCGCATGGCATCGGGGTCGACGCGCGGATCCTCGGCCGTATCGTCAACGACGATCGGCGCGTGCGTTTTGGCTCCGAGCACGACCGCTGCGAACTTCGCGTCGGTCATCGCGGACGTCATGCGGGTCATGCCGAATGCCGCTTCCACGATCCACTCGCCGTCCCTCTCGAGAGCCAGGCCCGCTGTCTCCGCACCGATGGCCTCGGCCGAGAGCGTCACGAGCACGAAGAGTATCTGCGCAGAGTCGAGCTTCGTGGTGACGGCAGTGCCTATCTCACTGAGTGCTTCGTCCAGGCGGCGGGCCTCGAACTCAGCGGTGACGTCTTGCGTGACGAGAACCACTCGGGACAGGTCGCCTGTCGCATTCACGATCGGCGTGGCCGAGAAACTGACCTTGGCGGTCTGGCCGTCGAAGCACTCGATCTGTGCGACAGCAGCACTGGGAAGCCCGCTCTGAAGGACCCTGCTCGTCGGGACGTCCTCCGGAGATACGGGCGTGCCGTCGTGCATGCTTCGGATGCGTCCCGCGCCGTAGTCCCGCGCGGTCGTGCCAAGGGGCATGTCGCCCTGCCAGATGGCTCGATTCGCCTCGTTCGTCTCCAGAATGGTTCCGTCGGCATCGAAGAGCGTGATGCCGACCGGCACGCCGTCGATGACCTCACGCAGATGCCGCCGCTCGGACTCGATCGCCAACTCCGCGGCCCTGCGCTCGCTGATATCGGTCATGAACGCGTAGTAGTACTCCATGCGTCCGTCCTCGCCCCGATGTCCGTGGCGTAGAACTTCGACAGGCACCCTCACGCCGTCGGGGCGCAGAAACTCCTTCTCGAACCGCTGCGGGGTGCCAGTCCGATCGATTTCGGCGATCGCTCTCTTCTCGGCGATCAGCGTCTCGGGCGCCGTGAGATCGTCAGGCCACGTCATGGTTGCTAGCTCGTCAGCCGTGAAGCCGGTCAGCCGCTCGAATGCACTATTGAAGAGCATGAACCTACCGTCAGGCGTGCCGACCATGAAGGGCTGTGAGGAGTCATCTAGCAGCATCGCCAACATGTCGGCACGCTCGCGGCTGCGCGCCAACGCAGCCTCGGCGGCCTTTCGCGCTGAAACGTCACGGAAGTATACGGTCACCCCGTCGGCTGCGGGGTAGACTCGCACGTCGGCCCAGAGTTCGAACGGTTCGTAGTAGACCTCGAACGCTGCCGGTGTGCCAGTCTCGGCCACTTGGTGGTACTCGCGCTCAAGGAAGCTGCCGGCGAGGTCCGGGAACACGTCCCACGGACGCCGCCCGAGAAGCTCCGCCGCCGTGCGCTTGAGAAGCCGTTCGGTCTCGGGATTCACGAAGGTGTAGCGCCAATCGGAATCGAGAGCGTAGAACGCGTCCCCGATGCTGTTGAGGATCGCCGTCACGTTCTCTCTCGATTTCCGCACCGCGTCGTGCAGCATGCCGTTTTCTATCGCGATGGCGGCCTGGGCGGCCACGCCTTCGATGAGCTCGACCTCTCTCTCGGAGAAGTCCCGGCGTTCGCCGGGAGAGTCCACAAGCATGAGCCCGAGCAGGATGCCCGAGTGGACGATCGGCACGATCAGACCGAGCCGCGCAAGGAGAGCGTTCGCACGCTGACCGATGCTGCCGCCGAGCGAGTCGTAGTCCGCGAACACCGACCGCTTCGTCTTGATGGCCTCCAGCGCCGCGCTCGACAGCTCGCTCAGCGCAAAGACGCCCGGACTGATGGGTGACTCCCCGCGAGACGTGACGACCCTCAGCGCCTGCTGCTCTTCGTCCCACAGATCGACGGTCACCCGGGCGTGCTTGCTCGCCGAAAGTGTGATCTCCGCAAGCCGTTCAAGGGTCGAGTCCAGGTCGGTCCAATCGGCGAGGCCGTTGGCCGTCTGGAGCAGGAGGTCGGACATCGCGAGTTCACGTTGTGCGACGCTCCGGGCGAGCACCGTTTGCTCGAAGAGCCGAGCGTTGTCCAGGGCAAGCGACAGCGATGAAGCAACCCTGGTCACGAAGTCAACCTCGGCACTCGTGAATCTATGCATGTCGGAGTTGTAGTTGTAGTAGATTCCGGCGACTGCTTCGCCCCTGATGATGAGCGGTGCGACGATCACCGATCGTAGCCCGTAGCTCTTCATGAACGCAGGGTCGACGCGAGGGTCATTGTAGGCGTCGTCAACTGCAACCGGTTTGAGTGTGGACACAGCCAGGACCCCGTGGGGGTTCTGTGCGTCTGTCAGGCGCACCCCAACGACCGGCGGGTCGAAGTTGTAGGAGTTCCACGTGACCCAGCCGTCACCGTCGAGCGCGATAATGGCACCCGTCTCGGCACCCAATGCTCTGGCACCGGCCGCGAGCGCCCGGTTAGCGACCTCTTCGGGATCGAGCGAGCCGTGCACGAGGACTTCAACCTCGGCAAGAGCGGCGCTGAGCCGTGACGCCTCGCGTTCGACTTCGAGGAGGCGCACAAGTTCAGGTTCTTGGACTGGCGGGTCCTCGGGAGTCGAGGCCATCAGCGGTCTCCCTGAATCACCACTGCCTCATCGCGCATGCCGGCCTCCGGTGTGCGACGTACACATGGGACCAACCCCGGGTGGTACCGGAAACACCGTTGCCACTAGCGCGATTGTGGCCTTTTGGATTGGATATTGCCAACCCCCTGCGCTGTGCGAGCTGCGCTAGCGCGGCACCCTCGGCTGACGCAAAGAGACCCCGGCATGCGCCGAGGCCTCCTCATGATCTTCTGCTGGCGGAGGGGGAGGGATTCGAACCCTCGTAGGAGGGGATACCTCCTAAACAGTTTTCGAGACTGCCGCATTCAACCACTCTGCCACCCCTCCGCAGGGGTGCTACGGTCGCAAGGACCGGGGATGTCGTGCTGGCGGAGAGTCAGGGATTCGAACCCTGGATACGGTTCAACACCGCATACACGATTTCCAGTCGTGCTCCTTCAACCACTCGGACAACTCTCCGCGCGCGTCCTGGATAGGGCGTGGAGCGCAAACGCGAGTATAGCGAGGAAGCCCTGGTCGGGCAAACGTCAGAACGTTACAGTTGAGACGAAGTCCACCAACGGGGAGGTTCGCAATGGCTGCCGAGACTGCCGGGTTCTGCACCACCTGTGGCACGCCGATCGTCGTCGGGAACGCGTTCTGCACCAACTGCGGTGCCCCGGCGCCGGTCGCGCAGCAGGTCGCACCAGCCGTCGCACCCCCCGCTCCGCCTCAGCCGGCCGCTCCCGCCGCTCCCGTTCCCGCTCCCCCCTCTTCCACCGAGCAGGTCATCTCGGTTCTCGGCGGAGTATCGATCGCGAGCGGGTTCATGGGCCTCAAGCGCACCTCGTACACCCTTGTGATGACGCAATCGCGGCTGATCTTCGCCGAGATGACGTCGGACATGCTCAAAGCCGCCATCGAACAGGCCCGTTCGGAGACCAAGGCCGACGGCGGTGGCTTCTTCAAGCAGTGGGGTGCACAGATCGCAGCGTCCTTCTCGTACGCTGAGCGCTACTGGCAACTCCCGCCTGACGCGGCACTGGCCGAGACACCCGGCAACTTCATGATCGATCGTCGGACGATCGAGAAGATGAAGCTTCACGCGGGCATGACCCGCGAAGACACGGCGGACGACCCCGACTACATCACCCTCAAGGCCGCAGGCACCAAGTACAAGCTGCTGCTCGGCGGCTCGTACGCGCACGCGAAGGAAGCGCTCATCCGCGCGGGGCTGATCTAGCAGCTAGAGCTGCGCGTCAGCATGACGCACGGGCACCTGGAGGGTGAACGTCGAGCCCTCGCCCAGCGTCGATTCCACGGTCAGCGTTCCGCCCAGAAGCGTCGCCAGGCGTCGCGAGATCGAAAGACCAAGTCCCGCGCCGTCCTCGACCCTGCGCACCATTCCCCTGACCGTCGCGAACCTGTCGAAGAGCCCGCCGATGTCCTCGGGCAGAATGCCGCATCCGGTGTCAGTGACGATCACCGAGGCGGTCATCCCATCCCTGCTCGGCTCGACCCCGACGTGGATGCATCCCTCGTGCGTGTACTTGATGGCATTCGACAGCAGATTCAGCACGATCTGGCCGACCTTCTCGCGGTCGGTCCACATGGGAATCAAGGGGTCGATGGAACTCACGTCGAGCACCAGGTTCTTCTGCTCGGCCATGGGTTCGACGGTCGTCACCATGCTCGTTACGAGGGCCACAAGGTCGAATTCCTCGACGGCGACCTCGACTCGTCCCGACTCGATGCGACTCAGATCGAGCACATCGTTGACGAGCCCAAGCAGGCGCTCTCCGGACTCACGGATGATGCCGACCTGCTTCTGCTGCTCCCCATTGAGTGGTCCCGCCATTCCCTGCGCGAGGATTCCCGAGAACCCGATGATCGAGTTGAGAGGTGTTCTGAGTTCGTGACTCATACTCGCGAGGAAGTCGTCCTTGACGCGGAGCGCCTCGGCCAGCTCCTCAAGCGAAGCAGTGAGCTCTGCGGTGCGTTCGTCGACCAGAACCTCAAGGGCACGCTCGGTCTCCTTGTGCATCGTGAAATCGCGGAACACAGTTGCAAACCGATCGCCAGCGCCGGCCCGGAAGGACGTGACGCGGAGCCACTTGGCGATGGGCTCAGCCCATACCTCGTATGTCTTGCTGACTTCTCCGCTGGCCACGGCGGAGTATGAGTCGTTTCAATTGAGGGAGAGTGCATTCCCAGGGGGCCATACCTCGCCCACAAGCCTCCCAACAACATCTTCCGAGCGCAGTCCGAACAGCCCCTCGAAGGCGGGATTGACCTCGATGAACTCGTAGTCGATGACAGCACCTTCGGGGTCACGCCGCGCGAGATGCTGCGCGAACGCGTCAATTGTGTTCTCGTAGAGCGCGCGATACTCCGCCTGGCTCTGCAGCGCTTCGTCTTCGATTCGTTTGCGGTCGGTCACGTCGGAGAGCACGACGGTGATGCCACGGAACTTGTCCGACAGGTCCTGTATCCGCTTGACACGCACGATGTAGTGGCGCGGTCCGGCGCTGGTCTGCAGCGTGCGCTCGAGCTCACGCTCGGTCGCGTTGGCCGCCAGGAACGACCTGATCTCCGCGTCGAGCGGCGCGAACGGCTCTCCGACAGCAACATGCGAGTAGTACGCCGAGCCGGTTACGGCGGTAATGCCGAAGGCTCCCGCAGCGGCCTCGTTGATGTTCTCGACCATACCGTCTTCGCGCAGGAGTACGACCGGCACGTTGAGGCTCTCGAAGATGGTGATGTAGCGGACCTTCTCGTCTGTCAGGTCACGATTGCGCTCCTGGAGCTCGAGGACAGTATCCTGCTCGCTGAGCCCTGCCCACTCGGAGCCAAAGCCGATTTCGACCCGGTCGAAGAAGCGTCGCACCAGATGAGCGCACGCGCGGGCCTGGTCGGGGTCCTCAAGGGTTTCGCACAAGTCCTCGTACGATTGCGCGTAATACTTCATGAGCGAGTAGAACATGGGAAGCGGTATGCCCCGGGAACGGTGCAGCTGCGCCTCGGTGACGCCGAATGAGACCGCCGGATCCGCACTGACGTCCTCCTCGCAGCGAATCTCAAGGTCGCATTGGCTGACTCGCGCCGCCTCCAGGAGCGACCCGCTCAACCCGCGAATCGAGAGCCGCCAGGCCTCCTCGAGGGTGGAGGTGTACTTCGCGTACCCGAATTCCTGCGCGTACCCGAGGATGCGGCGAATCAGCCACTCCTCGTTCGCGCCGAGAAGCTCCTCGAGCACCTCCACCTGAAGCGGGATCCGTGGCGAGGACGTCGCCATCCTGCTCCCTCCCGAGCATAGAAAGCGTGCGTAGCACCTGCCCAAGAATACCACGCGACGCCGACATCGAGACTACGAGAGCTCCCGCACGCGCTGCGCCGCAGCGACCGCCAGGTCCGGCCCCACAACGAGCCTGAGCTGCTGCGACAGGTTGTCGGCGATGACCGGAAGGTCAAGGCGCGTGATCGTCTCGGGGTCCTTCCCGATTCGCTTGCTTTCGAGGTCGACCGACACGGTCGCCAGCACCGTGCCCACGATTGGGCGCAGTACCTCCTCGATGCGCTCTGCGAGGATATTAGGCACCGTCACCGTCCCGATTCATCGGGAGTTCGGCGTCCGGCTCAAGTACCGAGATGAGATGCTGCTCCTGGCCCGTGAGGCGACCTAGAAACCTGGACATCGCCCTCCGGACGCGGAAGAAGTAGATGCCGAAAAGCACCATCGAGACGATGGACAGCAAATCGGCTCCAAGACGCGCTTGCTCGGCGGTGAACCCGGTCGGAACATACCTGGAGACCCAGCCTACAAGCACGGAAGTGGCCATGCATGCCACGCCGAGAATCGCATAGCTGATGTTGTCGGCGATCGCTGCACCCTGGGCGAGCTTGCGAAGGGCGAGCATCTCAAGGAGCAGCATCGCGGCAACGACAAGCGCAACGACGCCTGCGCCGGTCGATATAGCGGCGGACGTTCCATCCTGCGCGAAAGCCGCAGACGGCATCGCGAGTACAAGGCCTGTCGTCAGAAGCGCGAACCTGCTCGATCGCATATGCATCCTCCTGTTTGCTGGAGTTGGTGTTCGCATCTCATCGTGCAATCGGATATCGACCCTTTCGGCTACTTCGCATGTACCCCACGTCACACACATTCGACGGGTGGGCGTCCGTTCCCCCGATTCGCCCGCAAATCCCCGAAGAACTGCTTCAGCATGGTAGAACTTTCCTCGGAAAGAATACCTGAAGTCACACTGAAGCGGTGGTTCAGCCGCTCGTCGTTGGAGAGGTCGTAGAGCGTGCCGACGGCGCCTGCCTTGGGGTCCGGTGCACCGTAGACGAGTCGGTCTATGCGGGCCTGATGCATCGCTCCGGCGCACATCGGGCACGGCTCAAGCGTCGCGTAGACCGTGCAGTCCGAGAGCCGCCAGCGGCCAAGTTTGGCTGCCGCTTCGCGTATCGCGATCAGCTCGGCATGCGACGTGGGATCGTTGTCGATCTCACGCGTGTTATGCGCTCGCGCGACGACCGCGCCATCGCACACGATGACAGCACCGATAGGGACTTCGCCCTTCTCGGCCGCCAATCGCGCCTCGTCGAGCGCCATCCTCATGTACACCATGTCTGCATCCATGCTCAGAATGCTACACTACTGACCGCCGAGGAGCGCTCTGGTGTTCCCGCAGTCACCCACGGAGGGGTGGCAGAGTGGTTGAATGCGACAGTCTTGAAAACTGTTGACCCGCAAGGGTTCGTGGGTTCGAATCCCACCCCCTCCGCCACCTACTTACCAGCGCCGACTTCTGCCGGCGTCCGGTAGTGACAACTACCGCACGAATCCGACGGGAAGTCCCGGTGGTTCTCAGGCAGCGTGCTCTTCGCTGTGGCGAAATGGCAGCCCGAGCAATCGGCGAAGAATCCGTCCAGTACGTGGGGAATCGTCGCAGCCGGGCTCTTGGACAGGCCCGCGGCGTCTGGCTGCTTGTCGTCGTTAGCCGGGTCTCCCGGATGACAGAGCAGGCACTCCCCCGACTCGTATCGCAGATGGCTGACCGGGATCCCGTAATCGCGCGCAGGTTCGCCGTGACAGAGCGGGCAGCGGGCGTCACCCATGGCGATCGAGTGCGGCACGAGCACGCGCTTCGCAAGCGTGTGGCACGACGCGCATGTCGCCAGGGAGAAGTTCCTGTGGGTCGCCGGAATCGTGTGCTGCTCGCCGTTGTGGCACTCCAGACATGCTTCGGTCCGCTGCGAAGTCGGGTGGGGGTTGTCCGGTGCGCTGACGCTTGCGGCGGGTGCGACCGATACTGCCGTACCGGCGAAGAGCGCCACGGCGCCCACGAACAGCGTCACGATGATGGCGACCACTGTCGACACGATGCGGTGGTTCATGTGGCCTCCTACACCATGTCGAATCGCTCGGTGTGGATGCGCTCAGCGGGTACCCCGATCTTGGGCAGCACCGCTTCCATGGCATCCATCAACGGTGTCGGCCCGCAGATGAAGTACTGGAAGTGCCGATACAGCGCGGGCGGAAGATTGCGCGACAGGATCTCCGCGTTGACGAATCCCCGCTCGCCGTCCCATGCATCGTCCGCGCGCAGGAGCACCGTAACGAGCGTGAGCGAGGGCATGCGCTCGGCCGTGGCGGCCAGCTCCTCTCGGAACGTGAGGTCATCGAAATCGTTGGCCGCATGGAACAGGAAGACGGGCCGAGCGTCTGCGCGGGTCTCAAGCGCCTGCAGCATCGAGTAGAGCGGCGTGATGCCCACCCCTCCGCCGATGAGCACGTAGCCGGCGCCCTCTTCGCGGTCCATCGTGAACACGCCATGTGGTCCGTCGACCCAGGCACGAGTGCCCGGCTTGACCGTCGGCACAACGCCGCCAGACCAGTCACCAAGCTCCTTGATGGTGAACGCGATGGTGCCGTCGTGACTTGGGATGTCACCGTTCGAAGAGAACGAGATCGGGTGCTTGTCCGCATTGAGCGGCGTGGGTCCAAAGCCGATCCAGGCGAACTGACCGGGTTCGAAGCGGAATCCCTCATGCCCGACCGGACGCAGCACGAGCGTGTGCGACTGCCCATGCTCGGCACGGTTCTCGACGACTTCCCACGGCCGATGCCACAGCGAGAGCGGGCGCGCCAGCCGGTAGCGCAGGAAGATGCCGACGAAGAACACCAGGTAGATGATTACGAGCGTTCGCATGACCGGGAGCGCGGCGAAGCGCCCGATGCTGAGAATGTGCGCTGCCCCGAAGCCGATGAGCACGATCGACAGGATGCCATGCGTCGTGTGCCAGAGCTCGTAGGACATCCGAAGCAGACGTCGATAGACCGAGAGTCCAACTACAAGCGCCGCCACGATGAACGCAGCAAACCCGACGGTCACCGGCCATGGCGTGGTGGCCGAGAGCACCAAGAGCCCGGCGGTGTATGCACGGTCCGCCACCAGGAGCACCGGATGGGCCACGGCGAACGCCATGGACGCGATTCCGATCTGGCGGTGGAACTGCAGCAGCGAGTCGATGCCGAAGGCGCCAGCGACACCCTTCAGGCGGGCGACCAATGTGAGCTCGGTCGCCATGAGCGCGATGGCGATGTAGCCCGCTGCGGCCGAGAGGTAGATAAGCGGCCCGGCCGCCTGCCGTGGGTCGAAGAAGACCACGCCCAGAACGAGCGGGAACAAGATGATCGTCAGGTAGATGCCGAACCAGAACACGCCTCGTAGGATCAAACGCATACAGGTCCCCTAGCGATCCTTGAGTGGCACGTACTCCTGCCGCGGACAGACGCTCTTGTACGCAGGTCGGATGATCTTGCCGCCGTTGGCGATCTCCTCGAGCCGATGAGCGCTCCAGCCGACCACGCGCGAGATTGCGAAGAGCGGTGTGTACAGCTCGGGCGGAATATCGAGCATGCGATAGACGAAGCCCGAGTAGAAATCGACGTTGGCGCTCACACCCTTGTAGAGCCGCCGCTGTGCCGAGACGATCAGCGGCGCGATGCGCTCCACGCGTGCGTGCAGCGCGAACTCCTTCGAGAAGCCCTTCTCGGCGGCGAGCTTCTCGGCGTAAGCGCGCAGAAGAACAGCACGCGGGTCCGAGACCGAGTAGACCGGGTGGCCCATGCCGTAGATGAGGCCGGACTTGTCGAACGCCTTCTTCTCGAGCATGAGATGCAGGTAATCCGCGATCTGCTCGTCGTCTTCCCAGTCCGAGACCTTCTCGCTCAAGTCGTCCAGCATCCCCACGACCTTGATGTTCGCGCCACCGTGTCGCGGGCCTTTGAGCGAGCCGAGCGACGCCGCGATGGCCGAGTAGGTGTCGGTCCCGGTCGACGACACGACGTGCGTGGTGAACGACGAGTTGTTGCCGCCGCCGTGCTCAGCGTGCAGCACGAGCATCATATCGAGCACGAGCGCCTCGAGCTTGGTGAAGCTGCTGTCGGGACGCAGCATGTGCAGGAAGTTCTCGGCGGTTGAGCAGCCGGGGTCGGGACGGTGGATGACGAGGCTCTTGCCGTGGAACTCGTCAAGGTACGCCTGGTACGCGTAGACGGCGAGCATCGGCAGCTTGGCGGTGAGATGCAGGCTCTGGCGGAGCACGTTCCGCGTGGAGGTGTCGTCGGCGTTGGAGTCAAGCGTGTAGAGGCCGAGGACCCCGCGCATCATCGCGTTCATGATGTCGTTGCTCGGCATGCGAAGGATCCCGTCGTGGATGAACGAGCGGGGCATCCGGCGCATTTCCGAGAGGTACCCGTCGAACTCGTCGAGCTGCGCTTTGTTCGGCAGCGATCCGAAGAGCAGCAGGTACGCCGTCTCCTCGAAACCATGCTGGTGCTCAGCTACGAAACCGTCGACCAGGTCTGTGATCTCGATGCCGCGATACAGCAGCTTGCCCGGCGCGGGAACGAGCTGGTCACGGTCGGCGACCGTGCCGACGACGTCACCTATGCGGGTGAGACCGGCGAGCACGCCTCGGCCATTCTGGTCGCGAAGGCCACGCTTCACGTCGTATTCGAGATACAGCCCCGGATCGACCACCGAGCGCTCATCGGCGATGGCGGTCCACGCATCAAGAGCGGCTTCTCGGCCACTCGGCACACCCAGGGGCGTACTGGACGGTATGGCGTTCTTGGCTTGCGCCATGAGGATTCCCCTTCGCTTCTCGAAGGCCCGGGCCGATAATCAGGCGGGCGCGTTCGCGACGTGCATGATACCAGGGTACCCGAAACGACTCGACGACGTATCGACGGGTATCTCTGCTAACGGAACGAGTATCACAGTATCTCTCGGTTTCGGAGCGCGATCCCATACGTGGACGACCCAACCCACGCTGACGCGAACCCGGACGGCGAAAGGGCGACAGGTGCACACCGACGCAGAGCTCGCGAGCAAGAGCATTCGAGCCTCTCTCGATCGCCTCGTACTGACTGCGCTCGATCTGCACTGGCAACGCTGGCCCGGAATGCGAGAGTCCTTCAGCCCGTTCCAACTGGAGAACACCGTACGCGACACGCGGTACCACCTGGAGTTCCTCGCCTCCTCGATCTGGGCCGAGGAGCCCGCGCTCTACAAAGACTACGTCCGGTGGGTCAAGGTGCTCTTCGTGAATCTGGGATTGCCGACCGAGTGGCTCACTGGCAGCCTCGAAGACGTGCGCGATGCCGTCCTTGCGGAGCTCGATCCGGACGTCTCGGCCCGGTCCTCCGCAATCATCGATCGCGCGCTCAACGAACTCGACACCATCGACGTGGCACGTCCCACTTTCATCGACCCGGCACGCCCACTTGCGCCCCTTGCAACCCGATTTCTCGGTGCGATGCTGGGTGGCGATAGACGCGGGGCCACCCGGGCGATTCTCGATGCAGTCTCAACCGGCACTCCGGTACAGGACATCTATACCTCTGTGTTCGAGCCGGTGCAGTTGGAGCTTGGACGGCTGTGGCACCTGAACCGGATCTCGGTGGCGCAAGAGCACTTCGCCACCTCCATCACCGAGATGGCTATGTCCCGGCTGATCGACGAGTTTCCCGAGACAACACAGCGGCAACACACGCTGGTCGCCGCATGCGTCGGAGAGGAGCTTCACCAGGTTGGCGTCCGGATGGTGGCCGACTTCTTCGAGATGGGCCAGTGGCGCACGTATTGCATGGGCGCCAACACTCCCGCCTCGGCAATCGTGTCGGCAGTCGTGGAGCGCGATGCCGACCTCCTCGCGCTGTCGGCGACCATGAGCCTCCATGTTGAAGAAGTGGCTGAAATCATCCGCCAGCTTCGCGAGGACGAGCGAACGGCTCAGGTCAAGGTGATGGTCGGTGGCTACACATTCAACACCGCCCCCGAGTTGTGGAAGCGAGTCGGCGCCGATGGGTATGCGTCAAACGCTCGTGACGCAGTGACCCTCGGCAATCGACTCGTCGGTTCCACACCCTAGCGTAGCGCTGTGGCTACTTCTCTTTCGGCAGCTCGGCCTTGAACTTCTTCGAGATGCTGTCGGCGAGGCTCACGAACTCGCTTGGCATCATCACGATGGTGGTGGTGTTCTGCTCGGCACCCACCTCGGTGATCATCTGCATGCGGCGCAGTTCGAGCGAAAGCGGGTTGGCGGCCATGACCGCGCTTGCCTCCGCGAGTTTCTTGGACGCCTCGAACTCGGCATCGGCCTTGATGAGACGTGCGCGCTTCTCGCGGGCGGCTTGCGCCTCCTGCGCCATGGCACGCTGCATGCCATCCGGGAGCTCGACGTCCTTCATCTCGACCATCTCGACTTTGATGCCCCAGGGATCGGTCGCTTTGTCCACGACCTCCTGCAGAATGCTGGATATCTGATCGCGCTCACGCAGGATCTCGTCAAGCTGGTGTTGACCGATGATGTTGCGCAGGCTGGTGAGGGCGATCTGATACGTTGCTGCGTAGTAGTTCGCAACCTCAACGACCGCTTTGACCGGATCCATGATGCGGAACCAGAGCACCGCGTTGACCTTGATGGTCACCGAGTCCTTGGTGATCGTTTCCTGTCGTTCAACGTCAACCGTGTTGGTCCGTAGGTCCACCTTGCGCTGCGTCTCAATGCCGAGCGGGATGAGCCAGTACAGACCAGGTCCCCTGAGCCCCTTGAGCCTACCAAGGCGGAACACGACCGCGCGCTCGTACTCATTCGCAATGCGCAGACCCGAGAGCAGAATCAGAACGATGACAAGCAGAACTGCTAAGACTACAGGCAACACAGCGGTTCCCTTCTTTCGTCAGGCCGCCCCGACGACGGCTCGCTTCTGATGCTATACCCGGTCGACGGCTGACGCGACACGCATTTATGGTGTTTAACGGTCGAAAGCTCGTGTCGCCGCACACCGCGTCGCCGTGTATAATCACTTGCGCGTCATTGGCGCGGAGAGTTGGCCGAGTCGGTTGAAGGCGCTCGCCTGCTAAGCGAGTAAAGGGCTTGAAGCCCTTTCGAGGGTTCGAATCCCTCACTCTCCGCCAGTTGACATCCCTACCTGCACGTCGGCCGAGATTGACAGACAGGCCGTCGAATGGCAGGATACGTGAGCCTATACGGCCCACGCGCCCTTAGCTCAGTGGATAGAGCGTCCGGCTACGAACCGGGAGGTCGCAGGTTCGAATCCTGCAGGGCGCACCATTGCACTTGCGAGACCCCGCCACTCGGCGGGGTCTTTCGTTTTCCCGAGAACCCACCCGTCGCACCTGACGTCATACCCTCTGCAGAACTCGCGGCGACCGCATGCGGTCGCCCTTTGAAGGGAGGGGCTCACGATGCGAAACAGGATGTGGCTCGTGCTCGCGATCGCACTTGTGATCGGCGCGGTCGCGCTCGGTGGCTGCACGACCAAGGTCGTCTCGGCACCGGCAGGTAGCGCGCTCAACACGGTGACGGCAACAGGCGAGGGCAAGGCAGTCGCCGCCCCCGATCAGGCCGAGATGAACTTCGGCGTGACCACCACGGGCACTGACGCGAAGAAGACGCTCGATGACGCCGCCAAGAAGGCCGACGCGATCATCGCGGCACTCAAGAAGGCCGGAGTCGCAAAGGATGACATCCAGACGAGCGGCGTGAACCTCTACCCGCAGCAGGACTACAGCGACGGCAAGACGCCCCGCATCACGGGGTACCAGGCGAGCGTGCAGGTACGCGTGACGATGAAGGACATCGAGAAGGTCGGTGACATCATCGCCGCGGGCACCGATGCAGGCGCAAACGAGATCTATGGTCCGACCTTCACCCTGTCCGAGAAGTCCGCGTCGCGCGCAGACGCGATCGACAAGGCCGTTACCGACGCACGTGCTCGCGCTGACGTGATGGCGAGGGCCGCCGGCAAGTCGGTCGGTGCCGTGCTCAGCATCAGCGAGGCCGGCGTGAGCGTTCCGCCGATCTACTACGCCGGCATGGCGAGGAGCGCAGCCGGGGCCGTCGATAAGGTGCCGATCGAGGCCGGCACGCTCGACGTGACCGCAAGTGTGACCGTGGTGTTCGAGCTCAAGTAGCGCTGCAGCTCGTGCACTGTCGCAGGGGAGCCGTGTACGACGCGGCTCCCCTGCCGCTTCTCCCCCCGGTGCGCTACCATCGGGTAGGAGGTGCGCCATGCTCAAGATCGTCGGTGTGATGGGTTCGGGGCGACCGCTGCTGCCCGCCGCCAGTGCTACCGCGCGACATCTCGGCTCGCTGATCGCGGCCGAGGGGTGGGTGCTGCTCACCGGCGGCAGAGCGAGCGGTGTGATGGATGGATGCTCGCACGGAGCGAAAGATGCGGGCGGGCTGGTGGTCGGCGTACTGCCCGATGTTGACTCCGCGCGCGCGTCATCGGCGATCGATATCGCGATTCATACGGGCATGGGCGACGCCCGCAACTCGGTGAACGTGCTGTCGAGCGACGTCGTCATCGCACTGCCGGGCGGTGCCGGGACGCTTTCCGAGGTCGCGCTCGCGCTCTCGGCGCGCAAGCCCGTGATCGTGCTCGGCTGGGACCCGGGTCCCGCGATTCGCGCTGCCGGCCGCATCATCGATGCCGACACGCCGGAAGCGGCAATTATCGCCGCAAAGGAACTGCTCGCGAAGGGACTCTTGTGACCGGACGGCTTGCCGATAAGGTCGTCGTCGTCACCGGCTCCACCCGTGGCATCGGCCGCTCGATCGCCGAGGCGTGCGCCGCCGAAGGCGCGACGGTCGTGATCTCGTCGCGCTCGGCAGAGACGGTCGCCGAGACGCTCGCGACCTTCTCGGCGGCCGGCTGGAAGGCCTCGGGGATCGCCGCCGATGTGGCGGATGCCGCCCAGGTACAGGCGCTCTTCGACCACGCGCTCGCGACGCACGGACGCATCGACGCCTGGGTGAACAACGCAGGCATCTCGGAAGGGTACCGGCCGCTCGACGAGCTCTCGGTGGCGGAACTCGATGACATCGTGCGCATCAACCTGCTCGGCCACCTGTATGCGCTGCGTGTCGCGGTGCCGTACTTCCGCGAGCACGGCGGCCACATCCTCAACATGACCGGTCGCGGCTACAGGGGCGACCCGACGCCGTACACCGCCGCCTACGCCGCCACCAAGACCGCGATCGCCAGCATCACCAAGAGCGTTGCCGAGGAGAACCGGGACGTCCCCACCATGTCCGTGAACGCGCTTGTGCCCGGGATGGTCGCCACGGACTTCTATGTGGACATCACGTGCAGCCCGCGCCTTGAGGCGACGAAGGACAACTGGCGCTACGCGCTGGAGGCGTTCGGCGTGCCGCTCGACGTGGTGGGTCGCGAGGCTGCGGCGCTTCTCGGCAAGGAGCCGGGGCGCGAAACGGGGCGTATCTACAGCCTCCTCAAGGGGCCGAGACTGGCGCGGGGCATCGCACTCATGGCATGGTACGGGATGACCGGCACGATGAAGGGCCGTCGCTAGGGCGGAGGAGCCTTGAGCGAGTACGGAAGCCTGCGGGATCCGTCGTCACGTTCGCGCTCGTCGCGAGCGCGGCATGCATCGCCGCCTGCGTCGTCGAGACGGCTTGAGGGCATCTCGGGAGGTTCGGGGCGCAAACGGGGCCACAGCGGACGCAGGACGCCGCTGCCGCGCACCCGACACGACGCACAGATCTTCGCGGGGCGCCGCCGGCGCAACCCGGTGCCATTCGGACTTGTCGCGCTCGTTGTTGGCGTGCTCGCCATCGCCATCGCGGTGACCGCCTGGGTGCTCACCCGCCCGGCGTCCGTTGCCATCGCCGCCACGCCGACCGATGCCAGCATCGTCTTCAACGGCTCGCAAGCCGCATCGGGGACGCTCACGGCCGAGGACCTCGAGCCCGGCGATTACACGGTCAATGTAAGCCGCAAGGGCTTCGAGCCCTTCTCGGCCACGGTCACGCTCAAGCGCGGTCGCAAGACGAAGCTCACCTACGCGCTCAAGCCGCAGCCGTTCGGCGTGTCGATCGTAACGCATCCCGAGGGCGCGACCTGCACGCTCACGACCGCCTCGGGCGAGAAGCTCACGGGCGCCGCACCGTTCGCACAGCAAGCCCTGGCAGGAAAGTGCACCCTCACGGTCGCGATGGCCGGCTACAACACGTTCACGCGGGAGGTATTCCTCGACGAGCCGCTTGAGCTCGACTTCTTCATGGATCCCGAGGGACAGGTCCTGCACGGCCTCGGAACCATCACGACCAAGGGTGCGCCCAAGGGTGTCTCGGTCACTCCCGACGGTAGTGAGGCGTGGACGAGCATCCTGAACGGCCCGCCCTCGATCGAGATCTTCGAGCCGAGAAGCGGCAAGAAGATTGGCGAGGTCGACATCGGCAAGTACGGCGCCGTGGAGGTCATCTTTAACAAGGCCGGCACGCTGGCGTACACGTCGCAGATGGAGACCGCCGAGTGCTTCGAGATCGACGTGAAGACGCGTAAGGTCCTGCGCTCGTTCAAGAGCGGGAGCGCGTGGACGAAGTGGGTGCAGCTCTCGCCCGACGAGGGTACGCTCTACGCCAGCAACTGGTCGGGCGACGATCCCAGCGCCGG
>CAZGNF010000020.1:19386-19818 GCA_964527045.1 uncultured Coriobacteriaceae bacterium
TCATCGATCTGGCCACCGGCGAGCTCGTGAAGCGGATCGGCGTCTCCAACACGCCGCGCGGCATGTACGCTACCGCCGACAGCAAGACGCTCTACGTGGCCGGCTTCGACTCGGGATTCCTCGACAAGATCGATCTGGCCACCGGGAAGATGACGACCATCTTCAAGAGCGGCGGAGCGTTGCGACATATAGTTGCCGATGAGGACACGGGACGGCTGTTCATCTCGGACATGTCGCAGGACACGATCTGGGTGCACGACATGAAGACTGGTGCGACTTCGAAGTTCCTCGATGTGGACGAGAAGCCGAACACCATCGACCTGTCGCCCGACAAGAAGATGCTTTTCGTGAGCTGCCGGGGTGAGAACAACCCGAAGTCCTACTACATCCCCGGTCCCGAGTGGGGCACTATCCTGGTGTTCGACGCTGCCA
>CAZGNF010000021.1:0-14731 GCA_964527045.1 uncultured Coriobacteriaceae bacterium
TCGATGTCCGAGTGGGTCGTCCGCGAAGGTCGGCCGCTGATCTTCAACCCGCCCCGGGCGGGCGAGGAGCCCAACGGGCGGGTCGACAGTGTGAGCGGCGCACTTGCCGCACTCTGCGTTCCGCTCGTATCAAACGATGGCACGGTTGGAGCCATCACGGTCGGCAGCCGAGACCCGCAGCACCGGTTCACGAGTGACGACGTGCGGCTTCTCGCTACCATCGCGAACCATGTCACGATCGCCATCGGCAACATCGATCTGTTCTCCACGCTGCAGGATGCGTATCTCGCGACCGTCAGGGCACTGGCCGCGGCGGTGGACGCGAAGGACCCGTACACCCGGGGCCACTCGGACCGGGTTGCCCGCTACGCGGTGTCCATCGGTGAGAGCATGGCGCTTGCGCCGGAGCAGCGAACCGCGCTCGAAATGGCGGCCTATCTGCATGACATCGGGAAGATCGGCATCAGCGAGGAGATTCTCCTCAAGCCCGGCAAGCTCTCCGATGAGGAGATGGGCCAGATGCGGCACCATCCGCTCATTGGCGCGAATATCCTCAAGCCGATCGCGTTCCCGTGGCCGATCGCACCGGTGGTGCGTCATCACCACGAACATTTCGACGGTCGTGGGTACCCTGCCGGCCTGAAGGGCGAGGAGATCCCGCTGCTCGCACGGGTGCTGACGGTCGCCGATGCGTACGAGGCGATGGTCTCGGATCGCCCGTACCGTCGTGGGCGTTCGGAAGAGGACGCGATTCTTGAGCTGCGTCGTTGCTCGGGCACGCACTTCGACCCCCGCATCGTGGATGCGTTCATCCGCGTGATCGCCGAAGGCGCCGAGCTGGCAGGCCTCGCGGTGGTCCACCAAACGGACGAGCCTGGCCCCGAAGAAGCGAGTGCCGTGTTCGTCGCCGTGTGCGACGGCATGTTCTCGAGCTTCCGGCGTCTTGGCGGGCCGCGTCTTGCGGCCAACCTTGAGCAAGACATCAACGCCACCTTCGCCGAGCAGGGCCTTCCGTACACCCTCACCGCAGGGCATCTCGTACATGATGGCGAATCGGAACTCTCCGAGATCGAGCAGCTGGAGCAGATGCGCAGCGCGATGGCGGCAGTCGCGGCGTTCATCGAACGGACCTCCGGCGCCAGTCTCGTCGGTCACTTCTACGCTGAGGCAGTCGAGGCCCTGCCCGAGCGGATGCGTCATCAGGCGGATTATCTCGGCCTGCTTCGCTAGCGGCGATTCTCACGTTCCGAGCGGCGCATTTGCTGCTACACTATCTGCCAATGTTCAGCTGACCGGTGGGGATAGACCGTACCCCACATCCGGAGGCGCAATGGCCCGCATCGTCCAGAAGTATGGCGGCACATCGGTCGGCACGCCCGACCGCATCCGCGCGGTCGCGCGGCGCCTGATCGCGCGCAAGCGCGCTGGGGACGATGTCGTCGCGGTCGTCTCGGCCATGGGCCATGTGACCGACGAACTCGTCGAGCTTGCCTCGGCGATCTGCAGCGATCCACCTGACCGTGAGATGGACATGCTGCTCTCCACGGGCGAGCAAGTGTCGATCGCCCTGCTTGCCATGGCGATCCATGCCGAGGGTCACGACGCTATCTCGTTCACCGGTCCGCAGGTTGGCATCGTGACCGATCCGGTGCACGGCAAGGCCAAGATCCAGGAGGTCAGGGGCGACCGCATCCTCGAGGCATTGGCCGAGGGCAAGATCGTCATCGTCGCCGGCTTCCAGGGGGCCACCGAGGACGGACAGATCACCACGCTCGGACGGGGCGGCTCGGATACGACCGCAGTGGCCGTTGCTGCGGGCACGAATGCTGACGTGTGCGAGATCTACACCGATGTTGACGGCGTGTTCACGGCAGACCCTCGAATCGTGCCGGCAGCTCGGAAGCTCGATAGCATCGGGTACGAGGCGATGCTCGAGATGGCGGCCTCCGGAGCGGGCGTCCTGCAGCTCCGCAGCGTCGAGTTCGCGCGCAATCACGGGGTGGTCATCCACTGCCGGTCCAGTTTCAACGACAGCCCCGGCACCATCGTCAAGGAGGCCGATACCACCATGGAACAGGCGATCATCTCGGGAGTCACCCACGACACATCCGAGGCCAAAGTGACGATTCGGGACGTTCCCGACCGTCCCGGCGTTGCGGCGCTTGTCTTCACGCGCATGGCGGATGCGAACGTGAACGTCGACATGATCATCCAGAACGTCTCGGAGGATGGCACGACCGACATCTCGTTCACCTCGCCAAAGACCGATCTGGTGCGCGCCAAGCGTGCTGCCGAGCAGGTCGTTGCGGAGCTTGGGGCACGCACCTACTCCGTGGACGAATCCATCGCGAAGATCTCGCTTGTGGGTGCTGGCATGAAGACGCATCCCGGCGTTGCGGCGCAGATGTTCCGGACGCTTGCCGAGGCTGGCGTCAACATCGATCTGATCTCCACGTCTTCGATCCGCATCTCCTGTGTGATCGAGGGTGACAAGGTGGGCACCGCCGTCCGCTCGCTGCACACGAGCTTCGGGCTCGACAGCGACGCCGTTATCGCCGAGGTCTCACCCGGCTGTGGAGAAGGAGTCTGATCCGATGAGCTGGACCACGATCATGCCCGAGCACCCCGTTGTCGCGGTCGCAGGCGCGACCGGTGCCGTTGGCATCGAGATGCTGAACGTCCTCGAGCAGCGCGGCTTCCCGGCCTCGCGTGTCGTGGCTCTTGCCTCCTCCCGCTCGGCGGGCAAGCGACTCCCGTTCGCCGGCACCGAACTTGTCGTCCAGGAGATGACCGAGACGAGCTTCGAAGGCGTGGATATCGCGCTCTTCTCGGCAGGTGCCGGTGTGAGCAAGCAGTTCCGCGACGCCGTGACCGGTGCCGGTTGCGTCATGATCGACAACTCCTCCGCGTTCCGCATGGACGAGGACGTTCCGCTTGTCGTCCCCGAGGTGAACCCGGAGGACGCCGCGTGGCATTCGGGCGTCATCGCGAACCCGAACTGCTCGACCATCCAGATGGTCGTTGCGCTTAAGCCGCTGGCAGACCTCGCGCCGATCGAGCGTGTAGTGGTCGCCACCTACCAGGCCGCCTCAGGCGCCGGACAGGCCGCCATGGACGAGCTCTACGCACAGAGCGGCGAGTTCCTGGCAGGGGAGGAGTTGCACGTCGCGCAGTTCGCGCACCGCATCGCGTTCAACTGCATCCCGCATATCGATGTCTTCATGCAGGACGGCTCCACCAAAGAAGAGTGGAAGATGGTCGCCGAGACCAAGAAGATCATGCATGCGCCCAACGTGCGTGTCGCCGCGACGTGTGTTCGCGTGCCGGTGTTGCGATGCCACTCGGAGTCGATGAACGTCGAGTTCTCGGCACCGGTATCGCTCGAGGCAGCCCGGGCGGCGCTTGGCCGCGCGCCGGGCGTCACGCTCATGGACGAACCGGCCGAGAAGCTCTACCCGATGCCCGCGTTGCTAGAAGGCACCGATGATGTCTACGTAGGGCGCCTACGCGTCGACGACACCGTTTCAAGCGGACTCCAGCTGTGGTGTGTAGCTGACCAGCTGCGGAAGGGCGCCGCCCTGAATACGGTCCAGATAGCAGAACTGCTCCTTCCGCGTTAATATTAAGGAACGCGAAGAGGGGCGCGGCTGGTCTCATTGTTCTCATTGGGGAGGATCGCCATGGCCGAAGGCACCGTGCTCATCGTCGAAGATGACGCGACGATTGCGCGTTTCGTGGAGTTGGAACTAGAACATGCCGGATTCGGTGTGCTCCGAGCCGGGGACGGTCCCACTGCGATCGACCTGCTCGAGAGCAATGATGTCGCGCTCCTTATTCTCGACCTGATGCTTCCGGGCATCGATGGTATCGACGTCGCCCGTCATATCCGCAAGAAGGGCTCGACGGTTCCGATCCTCATGCTGACCGCACGTGCCGAGACTCACGACGTCGTCTCCGGCTTCGAAGCCGGCGCGGACGACTACCTGCGCAAGCCGTTTGAGATCCCCGAGCTCCTGTCACGCGTCCGCGCGTTGCTCAAGCGCGTCCGCGGTGTCGCAGCTCAGATGCCGTACGAGGCTTCTGGAATCCGCATCGATCCCGAGAAGCGCGAAGCGACCATCGGCGGCGCGCCGCTCGATCTGACGGCCAAGGAATTCGACCTGCTCGCCTATCTCGTAGCAAATGCAGGAAGAGTCATCTCGCGCGATGAGATCCTGGAGTCGGTCTGGGGTGGGCAGCACGCGACTGACAGCAACGTCATCGAGGTCTTCGTGTGCCATCTCCGCAACAAGATCGGCGACAAAGAGAACAAGGTCATTCAGACGATCCGAGGAGTCGGCTACTTCTTTGCGAGGGGCTAGTTGCGCCCACTCTCGATACGGGCGCGCGTTCTCTATCTCGCGATCGTCTTCGCGGTGCTGCTGGTCGGGAGCGTCACGCTTGCAACGTACTTCTTCGTAGCGGACGGCATGGCCGACTCGGCCCAAAGCACGACCTGGCGACTTGCCAGGACGGCGTCACAGGCGATCTCAAAAGCGACGACGACTGCCAAGCTGCAGGCCGCATCCGAGGGTTTGGTCGGCGAGGAGCGTGAGCACGAGGCGCTCCGGCTTCTTATGCGCGAGATTCCCGACATGTTCAACGTCGGCAATATCGAGGACGGCAGCTTCGCGCTGTATATTCAGGCGGACACCGACAAGCAGCCGCGACTCGTATGGTTCAGCGACGATCGCGCGGTCGTCGATGAGGCATCAGGACGCACAGATGCGCTCATGGATCGGCAACCCAAGCAGACGGGCCCGATGGGGAGGGATCTGCTCACGGGCATGTTCACTCAGGCCGATCTTGGGTCCTATGTAGTCCACATCCCGCTCGACCTGCCGAACCGCGCCACGGGCGTGATGGACGTTGTGTACCTGCCGTCGCGAGAAGAGGGCATTCTCGACTCGGCACGGAAACCGATGTTCATCGTGGGCGCGTTCGCGTTGCTTGTCGCTGTCGTCATGCTGCAGATCATCATGGGATGGGTGTTGTCGCTCGTCGACGACGTCCGCACAGCGGCGGAGTCCGTGGACGCCGGGCAGTTGGATGTTCGACTTCCCGAGGAGGGCGAGCACGAGATCGCTGACCTTGCGCGATCGCTCAATTCGCTCATCGATCGGCTTCGACGACGGGCCGAAGCTCAGACGCGCTTCGTGGCGGATGCCTCGCACGAGCTGGCGACCCCGGTCGCCGGGATCCGTGGCTACGTGAACATCCTGCGGGCGTGGGGCGCCGAGGATCCGGAGATGCGCGAGGAGGCGATTGCGGCCATCGACCGCGAGTCCCGTCGAATGGCCAGGCTGTGCAGCGACTTGCTGTCCATGATCCGCAGCGAGGGCGTGCTTGACTTCCGCAATGCCCGATACGACATCAATGCGGCCAGTCGCGAGGTGCTCGCCGGTGCCGCGACGCGATACATGGACAAGGACCTGGAGTTCGTAGGTCCTGACGAAGGGCCACTGTGGCTGTACGGCGACCACGACCGGATCGAGGAAGCACTCGCGATCCTGGTGGACAACGCCTGCAAATACACGCCGGCCGCCGGGCGGGTGCAGCTCAAGACGCGCAGACACCGCGACCGTGTCGTCGTAGAGGTGACCGACACCGGCGTGGGCATTCCCGAGAAGGACCTGCCAAGTATCTTCGAGCGGTTCTACAGAAGCGACACCTCCCGATCGAAGGAGACCGGCGGGTTCGGTCTGGGACTACCGATCGCGAAGCACATCATCGATGCCAGCGGCGGTATGATATGGGTTCGCAGCAAGGTCGACTCCGGCACCACGTTCACGATCTCGCTGCCTCGCAATCGTGCTAAGGAACCCAAGGAGTGACGTGAAGCGTTCCCGCTACATCGCTCAGGCCGGCATCATCGCGGCCGTGTACGCAGTGCTGACATTCATCATGATCCAGACCGGGCTGGCCACCGGGCCCGTCCAGTTTCGGCTGAGTGAGGCGCTCACGGTCGTCGGCTGCTTTACACCGGCGGCGATTCCCGGGCTTACGCTTGGCTCGATCGTCGCCAACGCCGCCCTGCTGCCGGTCTTTGGACCGACCGCGCTGCTCGACGTCGTGTTCGGCTCGCTCGGCACGTTGCTCGGTGCGGTGTGGATGTGGCGCTTTCGCAAGCGCCGGGCGCTTGCCCTGCTCGGTCCGGTGGTGACCAACGCACTCATCGTCCCCGCGTACCTGCCCGTGATCCTTGCTGCTGGTGGCTACTACGAGCACACGATATTCGGCGTGAACATCGCGGCGTCGTGGCCGGCGATGTACGCTTTTGGTGTGGTGACGGTCGGCATCGGCCAGTTCGTCTCGGTGTATGTTCTTGGCGGGGTGGTGCTTGTGGCGCTGAGGCGACTTGGATTCGAGCAGATGTTCGGCCTGGAGCATGACTGACGGGGGATCTGATGGGAGTTGCACGCGATCGGGCGAATGACGGGGGCGCGCTGACCGAAGTCCTTCGGGAGCCGCTGATCTCGCACCGGAAGGACACGTGCCGCGAGTGTTGGGGCTGTGTTCGCTACTGTCCGGTCAAGGCCATCCGCGTCGTCGATGGCCGCTCGGAAGTCATTCAGGAGAAGTGTGTCTCCTGCGGGCTGTGCGTGAACGAATGTGGCGCGCGCGGGCATGTGGTTCGCGACGACACCCCTGTCGTGCTCGACCTACTGCGCAGCGGCAGGCCGGTCATCGCGTTGCTGGCCACGGAGTTCATCGCAGCACTGCACCCCATGACGGTCCCGCAAATCGAGCGCGCGCTCGCGGTACTCGGCTTCCATTCGGTGGAGACGACGTTGCTCGGCGAGGAGATGGTCGCGCAGGAGTACGAGCGGCTGCACGCCCGCGAGGACACGCTCTTCGTGATGCGGTCGACGTGCCCGGTGGTCGTCGATTTCGTGCGCAAGTATTACCCGGCCCTTACGCCGGCACTCGCTCCGGTCGTGCCGCCGTACGTCGCCCAGGCTCGCCTTGTCCGCGAGCTCTATCCCGACAACGTTGCCATCGTCTATGTCAGCCCGTGTTATGCCCGCAAAGACGAGGTGTTCGATCCCGAGTTCGGCGGCGTTATTGACGCCGCTATCGACTTCGTCGAGTTGAAGACCCTACTCACCCAGGCCGAGCAACGTCCCGCTCGCGGAAGGAACACGGAGCCTGGACCCCGCAGGCCGGGGATCCTCAAGGAGATATCGCTCACCGACGGATTCCCGCGTCAGACGCTGGTGTCCCGGGACATGACGAACCAGCAGGTGCACGTCGTACGCGGACTCGAGGAGCTGGACCGGCTGCTCGCCGCAATGAGCTCCGGTGAGACAGCGCCGGCGATCGTCGACATGCTCAACTGCGAGGGGTGCATCGACGGACCCGCCGTGAGTCCCGGACTCTCGCTCTTCTCAAAGCGCAATATCGAGTCCGCCGCCCGCGAGATGCCGGGGACCACCCGCGTCAGCACGCGCTCGCTTCTTGGCGTGCTGCCGAGCGTCGGACTGGTGCGTTCGTTCTCGGCGGATCCCGTCCGCGTTCCCCGGCCGAGCGAGCTGCAAATCGACGAAACGCTTGCCGAGGGAGGGTTCGATGCGCGCGCCAGCGTCCTCGACTGCGGCGCCTGCGGCTACCCCACGTGCGTCGGTCACGCCACAGCCATCCTGCGTGGCGACTCCAGCTGGACGATGTGCTTCCCGCTGCAGCGCAAGAGGCTCGCGGCGGCCGAGGAGACCCTCGAAGGCGCGCAGACGCTCGACCCGCTCACGGGTCTGTGGAACCGCCGCGCCTTCGCGGACCGTCTGCAGCTCGAGGTAGCGCGGCACGCTCGATACAAGGCGCCACTTTCTCTCATGCTGCTCGACATCGACGCCTTCGGAGCGGTGAACGACTCGCTCGGCGATGAGTCGGGTGACCGCATCCTGGCGGCCATCGGCGTGATTCTGACCGAGCAGCTCCGTTCGACCGACATGGCGTCGCGTTTCATCGGAGACCAGTTCGCCGTGCTGCTCCCCGGCGTTGGCAAGACCGCCGCGTTCGCCGTCGCCGAGAAGATCCGCTCGGCGATCCGAGAGGCCGACCTCGCCAGCGTCGAAGGGTATACAGAAGGTGGCGCCCTGAGCGTCTCGGCGGGTGTTGCCACTGCGACAGAGACGCTTTCGGATCCGATGGACCTGCTGGAGGCGGCTGATGGTGCGCTCCGGAAGGCTATGAACGCCGGGAAGGACCAGGTGCGGTTGGCTCCCGGCTAAGGGAGGCGGCATGCGCGAGGGGCTGCTCTGGGAGGTCGAAGGCGAGCGCATCCACTGCTTGCTGTGCCCGCACGACTGTCGCATCACATCGGGACACACGGGGGTGTGCGGCGTCCGAGAGGCCCGCGACGGCTCGCTTATCCCGCTCACATACGGGCTGGTTTCGTCTGCGGCCGTCGATCCCATCGAGAAGAAGCCCGTCTTCCACTTCCGGCCCGGCACCAAGGCATTCTCACTTGGTAGTGTGGGCTGCACCATGCGCTGCGCTCACTGTCAGAACTGGCAGATCAGCCGTGCGGCTCCCGATGACGGCGGCCTGCGCATGCTCATGCCGGAGGAAGCCGTGCGTCTCGCACAGCAGTACGGGTGTGAGGGCATCGCTTTCACCTACAACGAGCCGGTCGTTTGGGTCGAGTACGTCCTGGACACGGCACGGCTGGCGAAGGACGCGGGCCTGTACACGGTGATGGTCACCAACGGCTACATCACCGAGGTGGGCCTCGACACCATCGGCGAGGTCATCGATGTCTGGCGCGTGGATGTGAAGGCGTTCGATGATCGCGCGTACCGGTCGCTCTGCAAGGTCCGCTCGGTCCAACCGGTGCTTGCGATGGCGGTGCGGGCCAAGAAGACGTGGGGGATGCATGTGGAGGTCGTGACGAACGTCATCCCCACCGTTAACGACGACGAGGCGTCCCTGCGTGGCATCGCCGCGTGGATCGCAAGCGACCTGGGTCCCGACACGCCGTGGCACATCACGCGGTTCTTCCCCTACCTCGACCTTGCGCATCTCCCCGCAACGCCTATCGGCACGCTCAAACGCGCCGCGGAGATCGGTGCCGAGGAAGGGCTGCGCTTCGTCTTTCTCGGCAATGTGAGCGAGCCCGGGGGTGAAGACACGCGATGCCCGTCGTGCGGCGCTGTAGCCGTCGGGCGGGACGGCTACCTGGTGACCGAGATGAACCTCGACGATGACGGCGGCTGCGCGGGGTGCGGACGGCCGCTCGGGGTGCATACGTGATCGGGGAAGAGGCACGCCCGGCGCTGCTCTTCTTCGACTACGCTTGACCATTCTGCTACGTCGACCGGTTCCGGTACGCACGTCTTTCCGAGGAGTACTCGCTCCCGATCATGCCTGTCCCCTTCGAACTCCGACCCGACATGCCCGAGGCGGGTCTCTCGGCATCGGCGAACGGGCTCAGGCACTCCGAGCACGTGGAGCAGCATCTGCTCAAGGACGCCACAGAGTCGGGTCATCCGATGGTGCTGCCGGATCACGTGCCCAAGACGCATCTCGCGATGGCGATGGCCGAGTATGCGCGGGACAAAGGGAGCGACGTCTACGACGCGGTGCACGATGCGATCTTCTCGGCGTACTACGGCGAGGGGCTCGACATCGGGTCCAAGACGGTGTTGCTTGCCATCGCCACAGCGCACGGACTCGACGCGGCCGACGTGTCGAGCGCATGGGAGGCGGGGACGTACGACGAGCGTCTGCACGTCTTCGCCCACCTGGCGCTTTCGCTGGGGGTGAGCACGACGCCCAGCGCGCTGCTGTGCAGCAAGCTGATCGTGGGGACACGGCCGTATGGCGTGCTGCACGAGGTCATGGAGCACTGCACGGAGGCCAAGAAGAGCTGAAGGGCGCGCAGCGACCGTTGTCGCGGTATCATTGGCGGTGTGCGTTCTCGTGGCGTCGCGTTCAACGCTTGCAGAATAGAAGGAGCCCCTCGTGGAACCGTGCGTCGTCATACCGACTTTCTGGACCCGCAGACGGGTGCGCGGCGGCGACCGCGGCCCGTTCGTGTACGACCATCCCACGCCGATCGATGCTGATGGAACGCTGCCTGACTGCCTACGCTCACTTGAGACGGTGAGGGGGCTCGGCAAGGTGATCGTCATCGTCGCGGCCTCCGACAACGCCATCGAGCACGAGGCCGAGGACCGCGTCCGCGGCATCCTGGCTGACTTCCCGGGCATCGATTCGCTCGTTGTCGGCCCCGCCGAGATGGGCTCGCTGCACCGGCGCATGGAGCAACTCGAGTTCGCAGACGTGATGCCAGCGGTCGGCCTTGCGAGCTACGGTGCGGTCCGCAACGTCGGGCTTGCTGTCGCTGCGATTCTCGGCTGCGACTTCGCTGTGTTCGTCGACGACGACCAGGTGATCACCGACCCGCGCTTCCTTGAGATCGCTGCCGAGGGAATCGGGGAGACGACCGCCGGTGGCAAGGTCATCCTCGCAAAGAGCGGCTACTACACCGACGAAGAGGGCCGCCATCAGGTTGCGGGCACCGCTCCGTGGTACGACATGTTCTGGCGCCAGGACGACGCTTACAACGAGGCGCTCGGTGTCGTCGCCGCCCCGCCGCGTATCCGTCCAAGCTCCATCGCGTTCGGCGGTTGCCTTGCGATTCATCGCGACATGTTCATGAACGTCTCATTCGATCCGTGGGTCGTCCGCGGCGAGGACATCGACTACGTCGTCAACGCACGCATGCACGGGGGCGATGTGTTCCTCGACGGCGAGTGGTCCGTCATCCACCGCCCGCCCGCATTGCCGAGCGAAGCGCGTGCGTTTCGGCAGGACGTCTTCCGCTTCATCTACGAGCACCGCAAGCTCGAATTCTCGAAGTCACAGGTGGACCTTCGCCAGGTCACGCCCGACACGCTCATGCCGTACCCTGGCAGGTTCGTCGACTCATCGATCGGCTGGCGCGCCCGCGCGACCGCGCTCATGCGCGCGTTCTCGGGCAAGGAGCGCAGCGAGTACCTCGCCATCGCACGGACTGCCGTCGCGAAGGCTTCGTCGTTCGCGCGTGACAACTGCGAGCGGTACTTCGTCTTCCAGCGCCGGTGGCCGTTGCTCATGGACAGGTTGTGGGAGGACATCGCGCTCAAGCCGCTTCTCACCGGTGAGCGCCGCGTCGACCGCAGCGCCATCACCGGGCGGTTCCCGGTGATCCGGCAGGACTGATGAGCGCGGGACAGTCACTGCTCGCAGTCGCTATCGGGTTCCTCTCGAGCGTGCTTTCCGGCCTCTTCGGAATCGGCGGTGGCGTCGTGACGACTCCCGCAATCCGACTGCTCCTTGGCCGAGAGGCGCTCATTGCGGTCGGCACGCCGCTGCCGGTCATTCTGCCGACGGCCATCGCCGGGGCGATCTCGTACTACCGGCGCGGCCTCATGGACCTGCGCTCCGGCCTCCTGATCGGCGCATGGGGGTCGCTCGCCTCGATCGCCGGTGCGCTTGCCACCCGGTTTGTCGGCGGCACGTTCATCATGTACGTGACGGCAGGGCTCATCGGCTATATGTCGCTCGACATGATCCAGCTCGCATTCAGGAAGACGCCGGCGGCCACTCCCGACCTTCTGGTGCTGCCCGCCGAGGCACGCCGAGCCGTGCGTCATCGCTGGTGGGGTCTTGCGCTGCTCGGCATCGTCACCGGACTCTACTCGGGATTCCTCGGCCTTGGTGGTGGCTTCATCGTCGTGCCCGCGCTCGTGCGGTGGTTCGGCTTCGAGATCAAGCCGGCCATCGGTACGTCGCTCGCAGTCGTCGCACTGCTCTCGATACCCGGCAGCGTCACGCACACGCTGCTCGGGCACGTCGACCTCGGGCTTGCGGCGCTGCTTGCCCTGGGCGTCGTGCCCGGGGCGCTCATCGGCGCGAAGATCACCTCCGTCGCGGGGGAGCGTTCGGTCAAGCTGGCGTTCGCCGGGCTGCTGCTGGTTGTGGGAGCCTCTCTTGCCCTGGTCGAGGCGGGCGTCCTGTGAGCCGCTCCCACGCGATGAGGACGGCTGATGAGGCCGAGCTTGGCGCTGTCTGGGCGGCGGTGCGTGCCGCGCACGTCTTCGGTACCCGAGAGGAGTTCGAGGCAGCGTGGCGCGAGGCTCCCTGGCGCGTCCAGGTGAGCGAGGCGGGCGACGCCGCGGTTCTCGGCCGATGGCGCGAGCATTCGGGGTTGCTGGCGGTACAGGGCCTCTGGTGCGCCGAGCGGAACATGTCTGCGATCGTGCGTGATCTCGTGTCGCTCGCTCGTGCCCAGGGCTTCGATGGCGTATTGAGCCCGCTTGTGCCCGAGAGTCTCGTCAACCCGTATCGTGAGGCAGGGATGACGGTCGTTCATCGCGGCGTCACGATGCGCCTCGATCGGCCGGTCGATGGTGCACCCGTGCCTCCCATGGGAGTGGAGCTCCGCCTCGCCGGACCGGCGGACGCCATCGCGATCGAGGCGATCGACCGTGCGTGTTTCGACGAGTTCTGGTGCTTCGATCGCGGGATGCTCGATCGCTATCTTGCAGAGCAGCGAGCGGCTGTGGTTCTTCGGGGTGACATGCCCATCGGCTATACTCTTTGCACCGTCAGCAGGGATGAAGGGATGCTCGGCCGGCTTGCGGTGCTTCCCGCGGAGCGCGGGCTCGGCGCGGGCGCTCTGCTGTTGGGAGATGCGGTGGCGTACATGGCCCGGGCCGGTGCCCGGGCAGTGACGCTCTATACGCAGGAGGAAAACGTGCCGTCACGCGCGCTCTACGCCAAGGGCGGGTTCCGGGAGCTTTCCGGCGCCTCGTGCTTTCTTGTGGCGGGGGTGCACTGATGCCCGGTACGGGCGGCGGCAGGCCCTTCTCGAGCCGACGGACCTGGGTCATCGATGTCGTGCTCATGTTCACGACGTTCGTCATCGGAATCGTCGCTGCGGGCGCGCTTGTCATCGACGTGCCGCGGCCTGTGTTCACGACCGTGGTCGTCGGACTCGTGCTTGTCGCCACCGGCTCCGTGGTCGCCCGGTTCGTGACGCGGCCGGACCACCTGAAGGCGCTGCAGTCGCACCAGATCCTCGAGATCGCCGACAGGAGCCTCGTCTATCTGCGTCGAGGTCTCGATGAAGAGACCGCGCAGGCGGTGTGTCGTCTGGCGCTTGAGGAGACCGAGGCAGCCGCAGTAGCTATCACCGATACCGAGCAGGTGCTCGGCTTCGCAGGTATCGGCGAGGACCACCACGCGGTGGGCGGTCCGATCCTCACCAGGGCCACGCGAGAAGCCATCGAGACGAACGAACACCGCATCCTTTCGACGCGCGACGAGATCGGCTGCCCACGCACGGGTTGTCTGCTTCGTGCGGCCATCGTCGTGCCGTTGCAGATCCGCAACGAGCCGGTCGGCACGCTCAAGTTCTACTACACAACGCCCCGGCTGCTGAACGAGACCCAGGTCACCATGGTCGAGGGGCTCGCGCGCCTGCTCTCCACCCAACTCGAACTCTCGGAACTCGAGCGGCAGACCGCGCTTGCGTGCCGTATGGAACTCAAGGCGTTACAGGCGCAGATCAACCCGCATTTCCTGTTCAACACCATCAACACCATCGCAAGCCTCATTCGCACGGACCCACCTCGCGCCCGCGAGCTGCTGCGCGAATTCGCGCGTTTCTACCGGCGAACGCTTGAAGAGAACGAAGAATTGGTTCCGCTCGAGCGCGAACTCGAGTACGCGCGCAGCTACCTCGTGTTCGAGCACGCGCGCTTCGGCGATCGTGTTCAGGTCACCGAGCACATCGATGCCGATGCGATGCGCGTGCTGGTTCCGGCGTTCATCGTCCAGCCGCTCGTCGAGAACTGCGTGCAGCACGGCATGCGGGCCGACGATCCGCTGCATATCTCGGTCACTGCGCGCGTGGAGAACGCCACGTTGGTGCTCTCCGTTGCCGACGACGGTGTGGGCATCGCGCCGAGCGTGCTGCCACGCATCCTGGAGGCCGGCTATGGCAAGGGGCTAGGCATAGCGCTCAAGAACGTGGACGATAGACTGCGAGGACGCTTCAGCACGGGGAGCGGACTCACCGTTGCGAGCGAAGAGGGTGTCGGTACGACGGTCACCGCGACGCTTGCATTGGCCGACACCCCAACCGACGAGGGTGACGATGCTTAAGGCACTTGTTGTTGACGATGAGGCACCCGCCCGCTCGGAGCTGCGCTTCCTCTTGGAGGAGGCTGGCGGCATCGAAGTCGTGGGCGAAGCATCCAACGCGCCAGAGGCGCTCCAGCTTATCAAGGCGATCCCGTACGACGTGGTCTTCCTCGACATCGACATGCCAGGGCTTTCGGGCATGCGGCTGGCCGAGGTTCTCGGCACGCTCGATCGTCAGCCTGCCATCATCTTCGTGACCGCGCACAGCGAGCACGCGGTGAAGGCCTTCGAGGTGGCGGCGACCGACTACCTCGTGAAGCCGGTGGAGGTCGATCGTCTCCGTACTGCTATCGAGCGGCTGCATCCATCTGAGGACGCACCCGTGCGCATCGAGCGGATTCCCGTTGAGAAGGGCGGCCGCAAACTCCTGTTGCAGGTCGATGACATCTTCTATGTGATGGCCAAGGACGACTACTCCTACATCTACACGTCCGAGGAGCGCTACCTTTCGACGATCTCGCTCGCGCAGCTCGAGAGCAAACTTGAGCCACAAGGGTTCTTC
>CAZGNF010000021.1:14741-19655 GCA_964527045.1 uncultured Coriobacteriaceae bacterium
GGTTCTTCCGCGTGCATCGGCGGTTCGTCGTGAACCTCTCTCAGGTGAAGGAGGTCGTGCCGATGTACGGGGGCACGATGCTCCTGACGCTCAAGGACAAGGGTGCGTCCCAGGTGCCGGCGTCGAGAAGGCGTGTCCCGGCCCTCAAGCGTGCTCTGGGGTTGTAGCCGCGTGCGGATCGGTGTCATCTCGGACACGCATGGTGTGCTGCCAGCGAGGATCCACGAGGTTTTCGTGGGCGTCGAGCGGATCATCCATGCCGGCGATATCGGCAACCAGGGCGTGCTCGACGAGCTCGGAGCAATCGCGCCAGTGCTCGCGGTCGAGGGCAACACCGATGCCGGATGGCAGAGCATGCCGCTTCCGGGACGACTGAGCGTCACGATCTGCGGCCTTCGCTTCCATGTGGGACACACGTTGCCGGACCTTGTTCGCGCCGGCATTCCGGAAGGCACCGACTTCGTCATCTACGGGCACACGCACGTTTCCGCCGCGCGCGAGATCGACGGCGTGTGGTACGTCAACCCGGGCTCTGCGCGCGAGCCGAGGGATGGCAGTCCGCCATCGGTGGCGCTCATCGAGGTTACCGGTGACCGGAGACGGGTGCAGCACATCCCCCTGTAGACGGCGTGTACGAAGCACTTCCTGGCGGTGAACGGTCGTTACGTGCGCCGTGAGCGGCTGTTTCATCGTGGGCGTTCTTGGCTCTCAGCCGTTCGCGGGCACTATCCGCCCACCTGCCGACCCCCGCTGACCATACGCGGCGAGTTCCTCGTCGGCGCTGCCGCTTGGAGCTACCTTCATCGTACGGACGGGCGACGAGCAGGCGCGCCCGCCGATGAGGAGGAGGTGAACCGCATGAAGGTCTGCATCAAGGGTTCCGCCGACGAGCTCAAGCTCGGCGACATCAAAGAGGTCTGCTACTCGCTCGACAAGATCCTCGTGCCGACTGATGGCTCTGAGCCGGCGGTCGCTGCGACGGAGTACGCGGTCGTCCTCGCGAAGACGTTCGGCGCGACGCTCAAGGCGATCTACGTCGACACCGGCCTCGAGGCGCTCGAGTATCCCGAGGAGGTCATGGATGACGATGTCTTCGAGGGCGTCCATTCCTCGGTCAAGGGTCTCGTCATCGCGAAGACGATGTGTGAGCGCAACGGCGTCGAGTGCGAGGTCGAGGTCATCCAGGGCGGTGTCGCGAAGCGGATCGTGGCTGCAGCGCAGTCATGGGGCGCCGACATGATCGTCTGTGGCGACACCGGTCGCACCGGTCTCAAGCGCATCGCTCTCGGCAGTGTTGCCGAAACGGTCGTGAAAGGCTCACCAATCCCCGTGCTGGTCATCAAGGCCGACTAGCCATCCGTTTCCGAGCAACCAAAGGAGGTGCACACATGGGAGATTCGACTGAGAGCACGGTAAGTGGCGTTCAGGTGCAACACGGCGACCACATCGACACGATCGAGAGTGTCGACTTCGTCTTCCGGGCCCAGCGCAAGTTGTCCTTCACGTACGGCGCGATCTTCTTCGCGGTGACGCTGGGCATCCCGGCGTCGTCGGTCTGGTGGAAGGGCTGGTACGCCACTCCGATCTGGGGAGGCTTCACGGCCAACTACCTGTTTGTGTCGCTGCTGTACTACATATTCCTGTGGGCCATGGCGTGGACCTACTCCAAGCAGGCCGACAAGCTCGATCTCACACTGGGAGTCATGGCGGACGAGATAGCCGCCAAAGCAGGGAAGGAGGGGTAGACCGTGAACACCATCGCAATCGTTCTCGTGGTCGGGCTGATCCTGTTCACGATCGCACTCTCGATCTTCTCTCGCCGGTTCACCCGTACGACCGCCGACTTCTACCTTGCAGGACGCAAGGTCGGCTCATTCTCGAATGCTTCGGCCATCTCGGGCGACTACCTGTCTGCCGCTTCGTTCCTCGGTGTTGCCGGGGCCGTCTACGCCTCCGGGCTTGACGGCGTCTGGTACGCCGCCGGGTTCGCTGGTGGGTTCATGGTCGTCGTTCTCTTCATCGCTTCTGCTCTCCGCCGTTTCGGTGAATACACCGTCGCCGACTTCGCTTTCGGGCGCTTCGGCAGCAACCGTATCCGGCTTATCACGGTTATCGCCGTTCTGCTGACGTCGCTCTTCTACATGGCGCCGCAGATGTTCGGTGCGGGCACGACGTGGAGCGTTCTTGTGGGTCGCGGCATCTTCGGCATGGACCCGTACACGTCCGGCGTTGTCGTGGTAACCGCGATCATGGCGTTCTACGTGGGTGTCGGTGGCATGAAGGGCACCACGCTCAACCAGATCTTCCAGTTCTGGTGGCTCATGTTCGCGATGATCATGATCGTCGTCTTCGCCTTCGGCAACGGGTTCAACTACCCGCAGGCGCTGGCCGATGCCTCGAAGACGCCAATCGTGAACACCAAGTCCATGACGGTCGCAGACCTGACGAAGGTCGATGCGAAGACCGGCAAGGCACCGTATGACGCAGCGGCAACGATCATGACCCCCGCCGAGATGGCGAAGGTCGACGAAGCGATCGCTGCTGGCGACACCAAGGCGAAGGTAGCCGTGGCGCTGCCCTCGAAGAACAAGCTGCACGAATTGCGCGACCAGCTCTTCAACGAGCCCGGTCATCGCTACAACAGCTTCGACCAGTTCTCAATGGTGCTTGCACTCGTGCTCGGAACCGCAGGCCTGCCACACATCCTGAACCGGTACTACACGAACCCCTCAGGCGCTGCGGCCCGTCGCTCGACATTCTGGGTGCTCGTGTTCATCGGGACGTTCTACATCCTCGCCCCGATCGCGGGTCTCGCCGGTATCGCATTCATCCGGGACTACCTGGCGAATGGCGGCACCCTCGCGGCGGCCAACGTGCACGGACTGCTCGTCAAGCCTGACCAGATCATGCCGACGCTTGCCGAGATTCTCGGTGGCCAGTGGCTCATGGGCATCGTCGCAGCAGGCGCGTTCGCGGCAATGTTCTCGACCATCGGTGGTCTGCTGATCGCCGCAGCATCCGCGGTCGGTCATGACGTGTACGAGAAGTACATCGATCCGAACGCCTCGGAGCGCAAGCGCGTTATCGTCGGCAAGTCGGCAGTGCTCTTCTTCGCATTGCTCGCCATGGGTATCGGACTTGCGATTCCGAAGTTCGGTCTCGATCAGGCGTACCCGGCACTCATCGCGATGATGGTCACGTGGGCCTTCGCGGTCGGCGGCAGTGCCTTCGTCCCGATGCTCCTCACGGGCATCTGGTGGAAGGGCACCACCGAGCGCGGTGCGACGGCGGGAATCTTCGTCGGTCTGTTCGGTGCCATCGGCATCATCCTGATGAACATCCTGCAAACGCTCGGCGTGATCGGCAAAGACGGCATCATCGGCTTCTTCGGCAGCCTGACCTTCCCGGTGCTGTTCACGTTCCCGCTCTCGCTCCTCACGATCATCATTGTGAGCAAGCTCGATGGAGAGCTGCCAAAGAACGTCGACCAGATCTGGATGCGCATTCACGGTACTGCCAATGAGCGTCACGAGAAGCAGCACGGACTCGACAAGGTCGGGACGATGTTCGCAAAGAAGTAGCGTTCCCACCGGGTTCCACCCCCAGGGAACCCGAGTGAGATACGGCACCGGCCCCCAGTGAGCACTGGGGGCCGGTGCTTCCGTTTCGTATGGGCTAGCGAACTGCGCCAGCGATGTCCTCGGCAAGCGCCGCGACGACGCCGTGATCCGAGGAGGGGAGGTCGATTCGCAGTACGCGCCGACCGTGAGCCGCGAGCGTGACGAGGTCGCCCTCCGCCTGGGCCCGGTGCAGCGCCGCAAGGCGGAACTTCTCGCCGGGAATCTCGATATCGGTGCGGTCGCGCGCCGTGATGAGCAGGAACACGCCAGAATTTGGACCGCCCTTGTGCAGCTGCCCGGTGGAGTGCAGGTATCGCGGACCAAGCTCGACGCACACAGCGTGGCCGGTCGCGTCAGACACGGTCTTGGCGCAGCGGTTGAGTGGGCCGAGCAGCGACTCATCATCGGGCAGGTAGGCAAGAATCGCGATGTAGTCGCCCACAGTGGCGGAGCCGAGCAGTGCCCGTAGCGCGTTCGTTCTGCTGACCGGCGGCGACGCGGGAACCGAGAGTCGGCCTGCGAACGTTACCCACGACCCGTCGAAGTCGGCAGTGGCGGATGGAACAGCCGTGCTTCCCGACAGGATCTCGGCCGTCGCGTTCTTGGCCTCCGCGACATTGGGCTCGTTGAACGGGTTGACCCCTTGTAGGAAGCCGACGAGCGCAACGGCGTGCTCCCAGCGGACGAACTCGGCGCCGAGGTCGTAGGTATCGCGAGCCGTCAACTCGAACACGGGATGCGTCGGTGCCACGTCTCGCGACCAGGACGCCAGGATCTCGTCGTTCTCAAGCCGCAGCACGGCCACCGCCCGGTCGTCGCCGTATCCTGAAGGCAGCGTGGGATCGAGCTCGATCACCGGAACGATGCCGCGACCGTCTTTGCCGAGCGACTCCGCCACGAGCTGCTCGACCCACAGGCCGAACGCGCTCAGCGCGGGCGAGGTGACGATCGTGAGCTTGTCGTGACCGCCGTCGTACGCATCCGCCATCCATGCGGCCAGCGCCGCAGCGGGGTTCTCGTGAGCGGGAAGCCGACACGCGTCCTCCATGGCCGCAGCACGCGCGATGAGCACCTTGAGGTCGATGCCGGTGAGTGCGGCTGGCGCGAGTCCGAACATCGTGAGTGCCGAGAAGCGCCCCCCGACGGTCGGCGGCGCGTTGAGCGTCACGCGCATGAGGTCGCGCTGGCGCAGCTTCTCGAGCGGCGTTCCAGGGTCCGTGATGACGAAGCAGTGGCGCCCCGCGACCGGGCGTGGCAACGTTTCCTCGAGCCAGGCGCGAAGGATAGCATACAG
>CAZGNF010000022.1:0-19029 GCA_964527045.1 uncultured Coriobacteriaceae bacterium
ATCGTGAGCGGCAAGATCGTCGGCATCGTGCTTGCAGCGTCGGTCCAGGCGCTCGTGCTGGTCGGCGTCGGCGCATTCGCGTTCGGCGTGCCGTGGGGTCGCGATCCGCTTGCGGTCTTCGTGGTCCTCGGCTCGTACGTGCTCGCGGGCACGGGACTCGCCGTGCTCGTCTCGGCGCTGGTTCGAACGCGCGACCAGATGGCGGGATTGAGCCCCCTCATCTCGACGGGACTTGCGATGCTCGGCGGCTGCCTCTGGCCGATCGAGATCGTCGCGCCGTTCATGCAAACGGTCGCCAAGTTCACGCCGACAGGTTGGGCGGTCATGGGTCTCACCGATGTCGTTGCGCGCAACCAGGGCATGCAGGCCGCACTCGTACCGACGCTCGTGTTGCTCGCCTTCGCAGGCGTGTCGCTCCTTCTTGGCGCCCGTCTGCTGAGGTTCGAGTAGCGTGCCGAAGAGGCTCGACGCCGCCACCGGAGTCTCGGTTGCCATTGCCCTTCTGCTATGGGCCTCGGCATTCGCGGGCATCAAGGCGGGTCTCAAGGGCTTCGGCCCCGGCGAGCTCGCGCTTCTGCGCTTCGGCACCGCTTCGCTCGTGCTCATCGCGTACGCGAGCGTGACACGCATGCGGCTGCCGGACCTTGCCGACGTGCCGCGGATCGGGCTCGCGGGAGCGCTCGGCATAACCGTGTACCACGTCTGCCTCAACTACGGTGAGATGAGCGTCACGGCGGGAGCAGCGAGCCTGATCATCGCGTCCGGGCCGATCTTCACCGCGCTGCTCGCGATGGTGTTCCTGCGCGAGCGGCTCACGCTGTGGGGCTGGGGCGGCATCGTCATCGCCTTCTCGGGCGTGGCCCTCATCACGCTTGGAGAGGGAACGGGCGGCCTGACGTTCGAGCCCGCCGCGATGCTTGTTCTCATCGCGGCAATCGCAACGGCCGGCTACTTCGTCGTCTCAAAGCCGCTGCTCGACAAGTACTCGCCGCTTGAGTTCACGTCGTACTCCATTTGGCTCGGAACGCTGCCGATGCTCGTGTTCATGCCGAAGCTCCTCGCGCAGCTCCCGGAGGCGCCGCTGTCGGCCACGCTCTCCGTCGTCTACCTGGGTGTCTTCCCGGGCGCGATTGCGTACGCGCTGTACTCGCATGTCCTCTCGAAGCTCCCCGCATCGATCGCATCGAGTTTCCTGTATGTGCAGCCGGTGTCGGCGACGATCATCGCGTGGTTCTGGATCCGAGAAGTGCCCTCGCTCATCACGCTTGCGGGTGGCGCGGTTGCGCTCGTGGGTGTGGCGCTGGTCTCCACGCGCGGTCGAGTACGGGAATCCGCGCGCTAGAGAATCCGGAAGCCGTGCTCCTGACGGGGTTCTTCGAACTGGATCTCAGCCGACTCGACGACTGCGCGTGGCGGACCGGTACGAACCCAGGCGACTGCCTGCGTCACCGCACCCGCGGGCCCCTCGAATGTCGCCTCCACGCGTCCGTCAGGCAGGTTTCGAACCCAGCCGTCAAGCTTGAGGCCCATCGCCATCCTGGCCGTTGACGCCCTGAAATACACGCCCTGGACGACGCCCGCGATCATCACATGCGCCCGGACCCGCTCGGTCATAACGCTCCCCTCGTTGCGCAAGGTCGTTTCACACGTCATCATCAAGAATACGCCTGTTTCAAACGCGCCCCGAAGGGTGGCCGAGTGATCGAACCCGACCAGCAGTCCGGTGGTTCACGTCCGAGCGCCGTAGCGCTTGGGCCATCCGCATTCATGGCCGCCCTGGCGGAGATGGTGCCGGTTCCCGTTATCGTCTTCGATGCCGACGGCAATGCGATCATCTCGAATCGTCTGGCCACACAACTCTTCGTGGTCTCGCCCGAGCGGGTGGACCGTCGCGTGCTGACGTTTGATGGTACCGACTTGTGGGACGTCCTCGTCGGCAAGCGGAGTGCTGGTGAGCTTATGCTCACCGAGATACCCGCTCGAATCCGTACGTCCTCGAACCGCTCGGTCGACATCACCTTCGTGGCCTCCACGCTGGGTGGTCATGCGGGCAGTGACGGCGGCGTCTTCGTGATCGCATACGACGCACCTGACGAACGGGATCTTGCGGGCCAGCACCCGCATCCGCTTGACGGGACTTTGTTCCCACAGCGTCAGCAGTTCGTCCCGATCGTCAGGCTGCTGGCCGAGGACCTCGGGGCCGACGCTGCGGTCTTCGCCGAGGTGGACCCGGACCGTCCATTGTCGGCTCGAACCATCGCCGCAGTGCAGGACGGGCAGGCGCTTGAAGGGTTCGAGTGGTCGCTGCCCGGTACTCCGGTGATGTCGACGGCAGGCAAGCGGGCAGTGACCGTCCGCCAGGGACTCAAACAGGCGTTTCCCGATGACGTGTGGGCAGCTGCCGAGGGGTTTGACTCGTTCGCTGCGGTCTTTCTCACCGATGTCGCCGGTCGCCGAGCTGGCATCCTCGCTGTCTATTCGCGCGACCCGATCGCCGAGCCGGAAGCGATGTCGGGTATGCTCCGCCTCTTCGCGGCGCGGTTGCTCTCGCCGCTTCGCCATCTCATCGGCGACCGTTCGCTTCGCGAGAGCGAGGAGCGATACTCGGCGCTGTTCGAGCGCAGTCACCTGCCGATGCTCCTCATCGATCCCGCCTCGACACAGATCGTCGACGCGAACGATGCCGCATGCGAGTTCTACGGCTTCGGCTATGAGGACCTTACTGCTATGAGCGCGCTGCAGATCAACACGCTTCCGCCGGACGACACCCGGGAGGAACTCACGCGGGCGGCGAATCGCGCGCGGAACTACTTCCAGTTCCATCATCGTCTGGCCGACGGATCGGTTCGCGACGTTGAGGTGTACTCCAACCCCGTTTCTGTGCATTCGCGTGAGCTGCTCTTCGATATCGTGCACGACGTGACAGAGCGGCACCGCACCGAGTCGGAACTTGAGCGCTACAAGCAGCAGCTCGAGACGCTGCTGCAGCGACGCACCGACGACCTCATGCGCACGAACGTGGAGCTGCAGCAGACCACCGCTGCCAGCGATCTGTTCTACGAGAACATGGGCGTGGAATTCCGCACGCCGCTTCACACGATCATCGGGTTCGGCGACTTGCTAGCGCGTGGCATGGCCGGTGAGCTCAATGAGGAGCAGGGGCGTCAGATCGACATGATCCGCGATGCGGGACGGCAGCTTGCCGCCCTCGTCGACGACGTGCTCGAACTCTCCCGACTTCAGACGGGCGTCGAATCATGCGAGCCCGAGGAGTTCGACCTCGCGGAGCTGGTGCGCTCCATCGCGGTTGGCGTGCGCCCGACCGCCGAGGCAAACCACCTTGCGTTCGAGCTGTCATGCCCTGAGACGACCATCGAGGTCTTCACCGATCGCAACAAGGTCGAGCAGATTCTGCTCCAGCTGCTCGCCAACGCGCTTAAATACACGCCCGAGGGTGTCGTCAGCGTTGTGGTCGAAGATGAAGACGGGGCCGTGACGGTGCGGATCATCGACTCCGGCATAGGCATCGAAGCTTCGGAGCTGCCACACATCTTCGATGAGTTCCGGCAGATCGCACGGCGTGTTTCGGGAACACACGAGGGGACGGGATTGGGACTTGCCGTGTGCCGACGCCTCGCGCATGTGCTCGGCGGGACCATCGAGGTCGAAAGCGAACCAGGGAAAGGCTCGTCGTTCACCCTGACGTTCCCGCGGCGATGCGTCTGAACAGCTCGACCACAAGGAGGAGTCGCGAATGACTACCGAAAGCAATCGCAATGCGCCGATGGTCGTGTTCGGCGTCTTCCTGGTTGTGCTTGGCATCATCCTCTTCGGCTTCCAGTTCTGGGATATCGACATCATCGGGCTTGGATGGCCGCTGTTCGTGATCATCCCGGGGCTGCTGTTCTTCGTGGGGATGATGGCCGGGGGACGTCAGCCAGGGCTGAGCTACCTCGCCGTTCCCGGCAGTGTCATCACATCGGTCGGCCTTCTGCTGGCGTACCAGGCCATCACCGGCGACTGGCAGAGCTGGTCGTACGCGTGGGGGCTCGTCGCGCCGGGGGCCGTTGGGCTTGGGCTTCTCATCGCGGGAACGCGCGAGGGTGAGCCGAACGTGCGCCGGACGGGTGCCTGGCTGCTCGGGTTGGGTCTGCTGTTCACGCTCGTGGGTGAGTGGGTATTCGTGCGCGTGATCGGTGTCGGCGGCAATGGGTTCGGTCCCGCAGTCGAGTCGGTGCTTCCCGCAGGACTCATCATCGCCGGGCTTTTCGTGGTGTTCGGACGCGGACGGCGCAAGGAGTAGCGCTACCAGTCCGTAGCAACCGCCGGCGTCGAGGTCCGCTCGAGCAGGCTGATCGACCCCTTCTTGCAGGCCGAGCGACACGTGCCGCAGCCGTAGCAGGCGTGCTGATCCACGACCGCACGCCGCGACGCGTCGGGTGCTATTGCCGAGAAGGGGCATCGCTCGAAGCATGCGCCGCAGGCAACGCATGTCTCGGCATCCACCGTGGCGACGTACTCGCCCTTCCACATGACCTGCAGGCCGTAGTCGACGGTGGTCTTCATCGCCATGCACCCTGAGCCCAGGTCGCAGTTGCAGATCGCCGAGATGAACGGCGTCTTGAACGTCCATATCGAGTGCATCAGGCCCTCGGACTCACATCGTCGAAGTACGGAGAGGGCCTCGTCCTTCGTGAGGCGCTGGAACTTGGAGGTATCCGGACCGTCCTCGTAGCCGAGGAATGCCTCGGCGAGCGCGCCGTCAGCAGGGTTCACGGTGATGGCAAGACAGTAGCCGCGCTCAGGCTGCTTGGCGAAATGCCTGCAGACGCAGGGGAGCTGTACGATGCTCGTCGCTATATCGAGGATCTGTTCACAGTCCTCAATGGGCACCGGCTGACCGAAGTGGTCGCGCTTCTGACTTCGCGCTGCCACCGAGCGCACGGCCTTCCGGATCGGCTTCGGCGATGCCTTCACCACATCGAGCAGCTTGATACTGCGGCTCATTCGCTGGTCGAACTCGGTGACGAACTCGACCATATAGCCGCGGCGTTCAAGGTCGATCTCGAGGTCACTGGCGTAGTTCGACGCTTCGAGATACCACTTCTTGCCGTCGCCATGCTGCGTGCAGAACTCGCACATGCCATCCTCGTTTCCGCGCGGGCTTGCGTGATCCTCTATGACTTGAGGCACGGCCGTGATGTACAGTGCACAGTGTACGTCACGTTCAGGAGGATGCCGATGTCCGAGAATCTCGCCACACCCCCCGCGCGCCCACTGGCGCTACGTGTCGCGTCGTGGCTTGCTGCGGTAGTCGCCATCGCCCTGCTTATCGTGCTCGCGGTCCACGTGATGATCAGTCCGGTCACGCCCGATCAACCGGCACCCAAGGGTCACTTCGGTGGACCCTGTGGGGCATGCCACTTCGTAGCGGAGGGTGTCGATGTCATCCCTGTCGACTGACAACGAGGAAGTCAAAGCAACGGCGGATCCGAAGAGCCGTTACTCGCTTGGCGAGGAGATCGCCAACGCGGTCACACACGGTCTCGGTGTGGGATTGAGCATCGCGGCACTCACGCTGCTTGTGGTATTCGCGGCTATCTGGGGTAATGGATGGCACCTGGCGAGCGCGATCGTGTATGGCGTGACGATGCTGCTCCTGTACGTATCATCGACGCTCTATCACAGCGTTCCCGGCCAGAAGGCGCGGCACATCTTCAAGATCATCGACCACTCGAGCATTTACTTGCTCATTGCGGGGACCTACACGCCGTTCACGCTCGTGACACTGCGCGAGTCGGGCGGTTGGTGGCTCTTCGGGATCGTGTGGAGCCTGGCGGTCGCCGGCGTTGCACTCGAGGCGTTCTGGGTGTATCGCCCCAAGTGGCTCTCGGCAGTCGTCTACCTTGCGATGGGCTGGCTCGTCGTCGTCGCGATCAACCCGCTCGTTGCGCATCTACCTTCAACAGGGGTGTGGCTGCTTGTCGCGGGTGGGCTGGCGTACACGCTCGGCACGGTCTTCTACGTACTCAAGAAGGTCCCGTATACGCATGCCGTGTGGCACCTGTTCGTGCTTGCGGGCAGCGTCTGCCACTTCCTCGCCGTGATGCTGTTCGTGCTGCCAACGCCGTAGTCGCTAGCGGCGGCAACCCGGTGGGATCAGTAGAACGGGCGTGCGCGTGGATTGGATGACGGCATGGGTGACACCGCCGAGCGGGTGACCCGGGTCTTCATCGCAGCGCGGGGCCATCACGATCATCGAATGCCCCTCCATCGCGCAGCGTCGCGCGGTCTCACGCTCAGGCGAGCCGACGATCACTTCGGTGTTGACGGCGGCGACCCCTGCGCCGAGAAGGTCGGCCGCAAGCTCCGCGACTCGTTCCTGGGCGTCGCAGCGGCGGAATTCGATGCCGTTGCCCACGGTGTTGTCGACGACGTGCACGATGTCGACCGTGCCGAGGCCGTGTGGTGCGAGACGCAAGAGGTACTCCGCGGCCATTGCCGAGACCGCAGTGAGGTCGGTCGGGAAGAGCACCCGGGAGAGCAGGCGTCCACACACGGCCGAGCTTTCGTCGCTTGAGCCAAGCGTGGAGAGAACCGCGAGGAGCACCGGCCGTGCGCTGATGCGGACAAGGTCCGACGACACGCTTCCGGAGAATGCGCTCACGAACAGGCCCTTGCCGTGCGACCCGATCACGATGAGCGAGGCCTCGTGCTGCTCGGCGATCTGCTCGATCGCGTAGGGGGGATAGCCCACAGTGGTGTCGACGTGCACCTTGATCCCCGCGCGCTCGATGGCTTCGGTTTGACGCGCGAACGCAGCATCGGCGGTTCCGTCGATCGAGCCGGCATCCGGAGAACCGATATCGATGACGTACGCGAGTATTGCCTCTCGGACGCCGATCGCACCGAGTGCGCCCGCACAGGCTATGAGCCCCTCCGATGATGGAGAGAGATCGGTACAGATGACTGCTCGCTCGAACAACTAGACCCCCGAGAACCCCTGCCGCCCTGGCCGGACGGTATTGGGCGAGAGTATAGGGTGCGTTCGCGCCATGAGGAAGTGCTGTCAGACCGACGGCACAAGCGCATGGTAGACGGTTCGCATAGCCGGACGACCGGACGTATGGTTCCGAGTCACGCTACTTGGCGAACGAAGGCTTGTCGCGATCGCCTGAGTTCGAGTACCCGCGGCTCTCCCAGTAGCCCTCGTACGCAGTGTCGCCTGAGAGCTCGATCTCGGTGACCCACTTGATCCACTTGTAGCCCCATTTGTCCTGCGCGACGAGTTCGAACGGGAACCCGCGCTCTGCCGGGAGCGTGACCCCGTTCATCTTGTAGGCGAGGAGGATGTCGTTGTCCTCGATGTATGCGAGCGGCAAGGACGTCGAGTAGCCATCAGCGGCTCTGAAGATCACCGTGTTCGCGCTGCTCTTGGCGCCGGCCTCCTTGATGAGGTCGCTCACAAGCACACCGCCCCACAGCACTTTGACGCTCCAGCCCTCGACGCAGTCGAGTTGCACGACCTTCTCGTACGCAGCATGGTCGCTTGTGACCTGCGAGTAGGTGTATTCCTGCGGTGTGTCGACGAGGCCCGTGACCGTCAACTTGTACGAGGTCTTATCGACCTGCTGCGGTCCCTTGATGGAGTTCTCGCGGAAGTCGTTGACCGATCCGAGCTTCTCGCCCTCGTACTCACGGACTTCCACGCCGTCGAGCCGGATTCCTCCACTCGGAGTCACGCCGCCGCCGTCGTTGGCCGCGCACCCTCCCAGCAGAAGAACGAGTACCGTCACCATCGCTAGCACGTGCTTCGTCATAGCGCACCTCCGGGTAGTCTTTACCCAGAGCGCCTGCGTAGCGGCTGCGCGGGTACAATCGTACTGCGCGTCTCCGGATGTCACCTGGAGTTGATGATGGCAGGCAGCGAGTCAACGGATGGTATGCAGGACCTGTTCTACAGCAATCCACTGCCGATGCTTGTCGTCGAGCGCGAGAGTCTGTGTGTGCTAGCCGCTAACAAGAGCGCCGAGGGCGCTTACGGCGTCCCCGGTGGTCTCATCGGGTGGTCGGCCGCTCAGCTGTGGCGAGAGTCGGAGCGCCCGGACCTTGAGGGCCTTCTCGCCGAGGCGGCGGCGGTGCGACATCGCTCGGGCCCCTGGACTCACATCGACGAGACCGGCAACGTACACGAGGTCGGTGTCTACTGCAGCGAACTCGAGTACGAGGGCGTCACGGCCCTGCTCCTGGTGATCACCGATCTCACCGACGACGTGGCGCGAGAGCGTGCGCTCGTCGAGGGTGCAATGCGGGACACGCTCACCGGGGTCGCAAACAGCGCGTACTTCCTGGATCGCTTGCGTCAGATGTCCGGCAGGGCCAGCCATGAGCCCGACTACCGCTTCACGGTCGTCTACCTGGATCTTGACCGCTTCCGAGAAGCGAATGAGCGTCTCGGACATATCGCAGCGGACAGGCTTCTCGAGGAGGTGGGCTCGAGGCTCACCGCGGCGCTTCGTCCCGGCGAGCTGGTCGCCCGGGTCGGCGGCGACGAATTCGGCGTGTTGTCAGACATCGATGCCGCCGGCAACGGTTCGCTCAGGCTTGCCGAGCGGATGCTGCAGGCATTCGGTGAGCCATTTGGCGGAGCGTCCCCGATCTCGCTCTCGGCGAGTATGGGCGTGGTGGTCGCCGGTGGAGACCCCGCGCTGCAGACCGACGCGATCATCAGGAATGCTGACGCCGCGATGCACCGGGCAAAGCAACAAGGTCGAGCACGCTACGAGTTGTTCGATGAGAGCCTGCATCTGCGGGCTGTCGAGTACACGCGCACCGAAGCCGAGCTGCGGCGGGGCCTGGCACAACAAGAGTTCGCACTCTACTACCAGCCGATCGTTACCATCGCGGGCGGAGCGATGCATGGCGCCGAGGCATTGCTGCGCTGGAACAAGCCCGAGGAAGGCGTCCTTGCCCCGGGTGCGTTCATCTCCGTTGCCGAAGACAGCGGACTCATCGTTCCGCTCGGTGAGTGGGTCATCCACGACGCGTGTCGACAGATGCGGGCGTGGCGCGATGAGGGTCTCCCCGATATATCGGTCTCCGTGAATGTGAGCGCTCGCCAATTCCGGGATGGGGATGTTGTCGCCACCCTGAAAGACGCGCTCAGGGACACCGGGATGGATGCCCGATTCCTGACCGCGGAACTCACTGAAAGCGTGGTCATGGAAGACCCGGCCGCATCGATTGAGATCATGACGGATATCGGTGCTCTGGGCGTAGGCCTTGCGATGGACGATTTCGGCACTGGCTACTCATCACTCAGTTACCTGAAGCGGTTCAACTTCGACTCGCTCAAGATCGACCGCTCGTTCATTGACGGTATCGACCGGAGCGCGGGGGACGCAGCTATCGTCGCCGCCGTCATTGCCCTCGCACATAGCTTCAAGTCACGCGCCGTTGGCGAGGGCGTCGAGACTCCGGAGCAACTCCAGTACCTGCGACTCCTGCGGTGTGACATGGCGCAAGGCTTCTACTTCAGCCGACCGATTCCCGCAGATGATTTCACCGAGATGATGCGCCGAGGCACACCGTGGGCGGGGCTCTCATGAGCGCCGTCGAGTACGAGGTCGCGTTTCTCGGCACGCGACCGTGTGCTGACGGAGTCGCTTCGTTCCGATTCTCACGACCGGAGGGTTACTCGTTCACACCAGGGCAGTTCTTTGGACTGGCTCTCGACACCAGTGAAGGCGTCGAGTCCAAGTTCTTCTCTCACGCCGACGCCCCGGGTGATGGCGTCACAGAACTCACCACACGATTGAGCGGATCGTCGTTCAAGACGGCACTCGTCGGTCTGGAGACAGGTGCGAAGGTGCGCCTGAGTGGGCCACATGGTCGACTCGGCGTTCCCGAAGGCACTGACACCATCGGGTTTCTGACAGGTGGCGTGGGAATCACGCCGGCGCACAGCATCATCCGGGACGCCATGCAACGGTCGAGCGGTCTGAACATCGCACTCTTCTTCGGTAACAGAGACGAAGACTGCATTCCGTACGGCGAGGAGTTTAGAAGCTATGCCGCAGCTGGGATGCTGCAGTACGTGGAGACGCTCGATCATCCGGGGCCCGGCTGGGCGGGCGAGTCGGGCTTCATCACAGCAGATCTGGTGCGCAGGCACATGGCTGAACCAGGCGATCGCCCGTGGATCGTCGCTGGTCCGCCGCCCATGGTCGACGCGATGAAGGCCGTCGTGGCTGAGCTTGGCCTGGCTCCCGGATCTGTCTCATACGAACTGTTTGCCGGGTACGGCCAGAAGGGGTAGATACCAGGCAGGTCCGACGGTGCGGGCATCGATTTGCGAGGAGCAACGCATGGAGCTCATGTCCAAAGTGTGCAAGTCCGAAGAGATGAACTTCGAACGTCTTGCGGCGCGGTTCTTCGTTGTCGCCGGGGGCGCATTCTGGGTCGCCGCTGTTCTTGGTATGGATCTTGGCTACCGCGACAGGGGCGTCTTCGGTGCTGCTCAAAGCGCCCTCATTCCTCTGGCGATTGCCGCCATCGCGCTGGGAATCGGCTGGTTCTACGAGAATCTTGCAGCGGCGCTCTTGCTCGCCGGAGTGGTCGGAGTGGTGGCATGGGGCGTTGTAGCCGGGTGGGAAGCGGGTGTCTGGTGGGTTATGGCAGGTGTCCTCGTCGGGCCGATGGCAATCTCCGCACTCCTGTTCTTTCTTGCAGCGCGGATGCAACGGATTTGTGAACTCAAGGCGTAGCGTTACTACCGCTCATCCATCCGTTTGTCGGAACACATATCCGTTCATATGGTTCTGAATGCCGCTCATTCTGCTCCTCTGGCGAATTCTGCAACATGCGGTACACTTGCACCGAGCGCGTGCCAGCATCTCGGCGGCGTTCAACACGCGGGGGCAAGGGGCACCCACCGCATGCGAACGGAATGATGCGCTGACTTGCGGACTGGTTCTGTTCCACTTCGAGGAAGGCGACGGGTGTACGACCTGGAAGGGGTTCTCGGGCCCTCCGTCATGTCTTTCGTGGACAAGCACGTCCGCTCGCTGCTGACGTGGGACATCCTGGTTTTCTTCCATCGCAACCCCGATGCCGTTCTCGACGTCGAGGGGTTGGCTTCGCGCCTGGGGAGACGGGTCGAAGAGCTTGAACCCGAGATCGACGCACTTGCTGACGGTCGCATCCTGGCACTGGCTGGCGGACTCATCCGTTACAAGCCGTCCCCCGAGATGCGTGAGACGGTCAGCGCATTCGTAGATAGCTGCCAGGACCGGGGGCGCAGACTGGCTCTCATCGCGCTCGTCCTGCATAAGATCAACCCACACGCAGGAACGTAGCCCCGATCACAGGTGATCGGAGACGGTCACTGCCAGGTTCTCGGGATCCACGATCTCAACGATGCCGATCTGGGCTTCCGCCGTCTCAAGCTCCCGCTGTGACTCGAGCATCAACCCATCAGCGTCGTACATCAGCCGTACCCTCGGGTGGAGCGCATCTGCTCCGCGGGCGCAGACCACGCCGACCGAATGGTCAGTGAGTCGGACGACGCAGCCAACGGGGAAGACGCCGAGCGACTTCACGAACAGGCGCGTCAGCGTCTGGTCCAGCAAGGTCGCTGTGTCACGCAGAAGTTGAATGACAGCCTGGTCCGGCGTCATCCCGAACCCGTCGGGCTTGGCGGTGGTAAGGCGATCGTAGCGGTCGGCGATCGCGACCATTCGGCTGTACGGGTGCGTCACGTAGCCGACCTCTCGTTCCGGGTACCCGGAGCCATCCGCAGCCATGTGATGCTCGTACGCGACGAGCATGGGCGTCCGGTCCTGCTCGGGCAGACGGGAGAGGATATCGGCGCCGATCTTGGGGTGGAGGTAGCGCGCCTGGTCGACCTGCGCCGGGTCGCTCGTGTCGAATGCGACCTTGCCGATGTCGTGCAGCAACGCTGCGACGCCGAGCGATGTCAGGCCCTCTTCAGGAATACCGAGTTCATTGCCGAGGACGAGTGCGTAAATCATCGTGTTGATCGAGTGGAAGAGGCTCGACTCGCTCTGGCCATTCATCGTTGCGAGACCGAGAACCGCTGCGCTGTCGTCCATCAATCGCGCAAGGATACCCTCGACGACCATCCCCGCCTCGCCGACGTTCGGGTCGCCGGACTGCTGGATGCGTGCGGTCAGGGTGCGCAACACGCCGAGGAGGCGCTTGTAGAGCGCGCGGTCCTGCTCGCGAATGCGGTCGCGCTCCTCGGCTTCGACGGCGTCTTCGTCTACGAAGGCCGCAATGGTAATCGCGGTCGCGCCGCGCTGCTCGAGCTCACCGGCGATATCGAGGCTTGGCGAGGGACGCATGGCGAGCACCTCGACGAGTGTGACCGCATCGTGTTCGGAGACGTCGGGATTGAATGTGATGCTTTCGACCCGGTGTGCCTCGAGCGCCTCGGCGATAGCATGTGATCCGGAGACCTCAGACGAGAGGACGCGGCTGTCCTGATACAACCTGCCAAGATGCACGTTGAGCGTAAAGGGACCCTCGAGCACGCATTCGTGCACGGTGCGGGTGAGTTCAGCGACCGCTTCCTGGTACTTGGGGTGCGCAGGCGGATACAGATGTGTCGCCTTACGTGCGGATGAGAGCGCGGTGATCATCTCAAGCGCGATTCGCTCTTCCATCACTGCTCACCTCCCGCGTCGCGCGCTGCGAGCGCCCGGCGAGCCAGGTCGCTGATCTCGGCAAAATGACCGCGCTTGATGAGCGCTTTGCGTGCGGCGATTCGAGTCAACACGGTGCCAGCATCGGGATCCGCCGAGCGTGCAAGCGCGTTTATGATCTCGCGGCACGGAGTGAAGTCCTTGCCGTCGCAATCGAGTTCGTCGAACCGTTGGCCCAGCATGCTCGCCGCGCCGGGCGCGACAGAACGTCCGGCCGCACGAATCGCGACGAGCGCCACCTCGGGGCTTGAATCGCGTGTGAGCGAGGCCAGCTGGCGCACCGCCATGGACGTGCCAACGCTAGCGAGGCCTTTTGCAGCCTCTTGCCGCGACTGCTCGTCGGGCCTGCGCAGTATGGTGTCGACCGCCTGGCTCGAGCGCGGATCGCCTTCGGTGGCCAGGCGCTGCACGATCGACGCGATATTGAACCATTGCGCGTTGGGAGCCTCGGCCACAAGCAGGTCGACCAACCGTCTGCCAAGGACTTCTCCGGCGATGGCGAGTCCGTCCGAGTCACGGACATTGAGTGCCTCGTGGAGAAAGGCGGATTGAGCCGACCCGCCGACCCGGCGCAGGATGTCGCGCGCTGCGGGCAGGAGCGAGGCGTCGTCTCCGATAGCATGCAACAGCGCCGACATCGATCGCGGGCCGGTAGCCTTGGCGATCGCCTCACGAAGCTTCTCGGTGAGCTCGGGCCACGGCTGGTCGGTGCGCGCCTCACGGCCGGCGAGCTCCGAGAGAACCTGTTCGGCCAGCCGGAAATCGCGCATTTCGAAGAGGGAGGGTACCGTGGAGGCAAGCCCGTCGAGCGTCTTGCAGTACAGCGCGAAGTCCTCCTGTTGGTCGAGCAGCTGCATCATCGTCGTCACGCTGCGCGCGTTCATCTTGGACATCGAAGACTGAACCTCGCTGCGGACCTTCGTGACTTCTTCGGGCTTGACTTCGGCGATTTGCGCTACCTTCGCGTAGTCAGGTCGCTGCTCCACGAGCGGGGCCTCACGCTGTGCGTTCTCCCGCAGCTCGAGCATGTGGTCAAGAAACGCCATTTCGCGCTCACTGTGCCCCGCCGATGCCAGCAGCGGTTTGACCTCGGCCAGTATCTCAGAGACCCGCGCGCCGAGCGGAAGACCCGCGAGCATATTCGACATGGACAGGACGTTCTTGCCGAAGAGTCCCCCGGCGAGCGATTGCGCGATGTCGGGTGTGCCGATCGAGCCGAACACGGCACTCATGAGCATCCGGACATCGGTGTCCTTCACCGAGAGTCCCATGAGCGCGTCTCGCCCTTCGGGTTGCTGCTGGATGAACGCTGAGGAAAGGGAGGCCACGAGGCGGTCCAGGCCGCCGGGGCCGACCACGTCTGCAAGTTCGGCGAGACCCTCCGCCAGAGCCGCCGGGTCCCCGGAGGTCGCATTGGCCAGCCACAGCGTGAGCTTGTCCGGGTCGCTCGCCAGCTCGCGGAGGAACTCGTCGACATCCTCGCCCTGGCCAAGCATATCGACATCGGCGACGGTAAGGGCGACGTCTGATACGCGGACGCATTCGACGCCGTCGGCCGCCAGTACGGCGCCCATGCCGCCAGCCTCACGAACCTCGAGCGGCTCCTTGAGCACGGCAGCTATGAACGCAATGAGATCGTCGACATTGGCGCCGGGAAGTATGCTCATCTCGGCTACGCCATGGCGGGTAAGCATGTCCGCGAGTTCGCTGGAACCGGGGGCGTTGACCGCGCTGTTCTGGAACGAGAAGCCCTCGCGGGCGACCGTGAGCGTCAGAACGGGTTCGTCGACGAGGAATGCGGTGAGCGCCTCAAGGGCCGCGTCGGCGGTCTGCCGGGGAATCGGGCTGGATGCTGGATACAGGCGGAGCGTCTTGGCCGAGGTTGCAAGCGAACGGACAACGGTGTCAACCGCGCGTTTCACATGCTCGTCTGACACCGTGCTCTCACCCCCCAGTATTCACAGCAGCCTCGGAGAATTCTCCGCTAACCGTCGATTCGCGTAAACCCACGCCAGTTTGCGTCATGCTCTGGAACATGGCGTCGTTTCAGCCCGTCTACTTACGGTAACCTTATCGGCATGGATTCATATCTTGGAGAGATGTTCCTCGTCGTGGTGCTGGTCGTCTTGAACGGCTACTTCGCCGCGGCCGAGATCGCGCTCGTGAGCGCGCGCCGTGCAGCGCTGCAAGCCGATGCCGAGGATGGCTCATCGAAAGCGCGCGCAGTTCTGGCGCTGACGAGCGATCCGTCGCGGTTCCTGGCGGCCACGCAGGTCGGTATCACGCTCGTTGGTTTTGGCGCATCTGCCACTGCGGCCGTTACCCTGGCGACTCCGCTTGCCGCCTGGCTGCGCGGACTCGGCTTTGGCTGGATATCGAACATCGCAAGCGGTTTGTCCATCTTCCTCGTCACGGTCGTCATCTCGTATCTCACGCTCGTTTTTGGCGAGCTTGCACCGAAACGCCTTGGGCTGCAGCGTGCCGAGAGCGTTGCGAAGGCGGTCGCCGGACCGATCGGTGTGCTCCAGCGGCTCACCGCGCCGCTCATTTGGTTGCTCTCGCGCTCAACTGACGCAGTGGCCCGGCTGCTTGGCGTCAAGCCCGGTTCTGTGCGCCCCGGTGTGACCGAGGAGGAGATCAAGCTTCTGGTGACCGAGCAGGGCACGCTGCTGGAAGAAGAGAAGCGGATGATCCACGAGATCTTCGAGCTCGGCGACACGGTTGCCAAAGAGGTCATGGTCCCGAGAGTCGACGCCGCGATGCTTGAGGACGATGCGTCGGTGCGCGAGGCGATCGCGATGTTCCAGAGCTCGGGGTATTCGCGGTTGCCTGTGTACCACGACGATCCCGACTCGGTGGTTGGGATTGTCTTGCTGAAGGACCTGGTGGGCCCGGCATCGGCCGACAAGATGGACACCTCGGTGACTCACTTCATGCGCCCTGCCGTGTTCGTCCCGGAGACCAAGCCTATTCTTGCGATGCTCAGCGACATGCAGCGCGCTCGCAACCACCTCGCGGTCGTTGTCGATGAGTATGGCGGCACTGCCGGGCTGGTCACCATCGAGGATATCGTCGAGGAGATCATCGGCGAGGTGGCCGACGAGTTCGACAAGGAGCGACGCTACGTCACGACGCTCGGTCCGGATGAATGGGTTGTCGACGGCCAGCTTGCGGTTGAAGAGGCTCGGGACATGCTCGGCTTGGACTTGCCGATCTCTGACGAGTACGAGACCGTTGCCGGTTGGGTACTCATGAAGTTGGGCCATATTCCCGTGCCCGGCGAAGTCATCGTGCACGGATTGCTGAACGTGAAAGTGGAAGCAGTGCGCCGCCGGAGGATCGCGAGGCTTCGCGTCATTCGGACGCATGCTGAGGAGAAGAAGCACGGAGGATCTCATGGAACGGACGCTCTACAGGAGTCGTAGCGACCGCATGGTCGCGGGTGTTTGCGGCGGCATTGCCGAGTATCTCTCGGTGGATCCAACCCTCGTGCGCGTTGGCGTCGTGCTGCTGGGCATACTCACCCAAGGCGCCATAGGAATCGCCTATCTCATCATGGCGGTCATCGTTCCCGAGGAACCCGTCGGAGCGGCCGTTCCGACGAGTGTGAGTGAACAAGGAGGGGTCTTTGTGAGCGACACCAACGAACCGATGGATAACGGGATTCCGAAGGCCCCGGACGTGATCCCGGCGCCCGAGGACGTGGCTGAGCCGGCCAACGCGCCGTCCGTCATGCCAGCGCCGAGCTGGACACCGCCCGCGCCTGTCGAGCACGAGCGCCGCGGTGGTGTCGGCTTCGGTATCGCACTGATCCTCATCGGCGGGCTTTTGCTGGCGAACCAGTTCCTGCCCGGTATCGACCTGTGGCGCTTCTGGCCGCTCATCATCATCGCGGTCGGTATCAGCGCGCTCTTCAAGGGGGCGCGTCGCTGATGGAGCTGAAGCGAATCGCCGAGGGTCTCACCGTCATAGCGGTCGGTTTGATCTTCCTCGGCAACACGTTCGGCGTGATTCCGTGGGGTGTCTGGTGGAACATTCTGTCGCTCTGGCCGCTTCTGCTGATCGCGGCGGGCATCGACGTAATAGGGCGCGGAACCGACAACACCTGGCTGCGCGTACTCTCGAGCCTACTCGTGATCGCCGGGCTTGCGTGGGGCGTCTTCATGATGCCCACGAGTGGTGGAAGCTGGAGCCCGTGGGGGCCGTTCGTGTTCACGCCGGTGGCATCCTCCGGGCCTGCCGAGCCGTTCGACAACACGACGCAGCACGACCCTGCGGTGCTGACGGGCGTCGCGCATGTGAGCGGTGGCGTGGGCACGCTCACCATCACCGACGGCTCCGATCTGGTCAGCGCGTCCGGTGAGAGCCCGTTCGAGCCGGTCTTCGACGTGAGCTCGTCGGCGAAGGGCGCTGACGTCACAGTCGGGATGGGTAACGGATCGTGGGTCGCTCCGCGCGACAATGCGAGACTCGATGTGAAGCTCGATCGAACCGTCACCTGGGACCTCACGGTCGATGGCGGCGTGAGCCAGATCGATGCCGACCTGAGCGATCTAGCGCTATCAGGCGTCACCCTGAAAGCAGGTGTCTCGAAAGGCACGCTCACACTGGGGGCGGTCGACTCGATGGCCGCCAAAGGCGGCGTGCCTGTACTCGTCGATACGGGTGTATCGACGTTCACCCTTCGCATCAAAGAGGGCGAAGCCGTCCGGCTTCGTGTCGACAAGGGTCTGAGTTCGGTCACTCGACCGTCGGGGCTCAAGTCCGCCGGCGAAACCGGCGGCAAGGACGTCTACGCTACAGAAGGGTTCTCCGAGAACCTCGATTTCTGGGATATCACACTTGACGCGGGCATCAGCAGTGTCCGTATCGAGTTCTACTAGGAGGCACCATGTCTGACGGACGTAACGACCAGAACGGGCCGCTCCTGATTATCGGCGGCTTGCTCATCGTTGTGGGTGGCTGGCTGATGGCGAAGCAGTTCGGCATTGTCCCGGAGCCGCTAATGGCTGCGTGGAGCCTGCTGCGTGCTTCGCGCGGGGCCGTTGCGCTCGTTCTTATCGGCGTCGCGGTAATCGTGCTCGCCAGTCGCGGCGGCAAGGTCAACATGCCCGCCAAGGGAACCCGGCTCTACCGGTCCCGCAGCGACAAGTGGGTCTCGGGGGTTCTCGGCGGGTTGGGCCGGTACTTCGCCATAGACCCGGTTCTGTTGCGTGTCGCCTTCCTGGGCCTGCTGTTCCTCACCGACTTTGGCACGGCGATCGTCGCCTACATCATCCTCGCGATCGTGATTCCCGAGGAGCCTAAGGTCCCGCAGGTCGGATAGTGGACGACGTGACGGCCACCAACAAGGACCTGGCTGCGGCTACACGACCCGGCGACGTGATCGACGCGCACGTCCATATGTTCGCCCTGCCGCTCTTCCGCGAATTCGTCGAGCGGGATCCCGATGCGAATCCACGCTGGAAGAAGGCGCTTGAGGAGGGGAAGTTCGGGCGCAGGCAAGAGACGCTCCCGGACCTCACGGCTGGCGAGATGGCGCGCTGGTACGCCCAGCGGCTTGACGACGCCGGTGTCGCGAAGGCCGTCGTGATGTCGGTCCTTCCGGACCTGCAGTACTCGCGTGACTTCATCGCGGCATCGGGCGGGCGGGTGGCGGCGCTCTGCAACATCGACCCCCGAACCCCGGACGCGCCAGCGCTGCTTGAGCGCGAGATGGCCGCGGGCTTCAAGGGCGTGAAGTTGCTGCCGGTCAACCGCTGCTTCCACCTGTCTGACCCGGCGTGTCGACCGTTCTTCGCCAAAGCCGCCGAGCTGGGCGCATCCATATGCATCCACTATGGCGTGACCGTGGACCCGACGGGCGACCTGCGCTACGCGGACCCGACCGATCTGTCGCCGGTTGCGCGCGATTTCCCCGACATGCCGTTTGTGATCGCGCACTTCGGAGCAGGGTACCTGCACGAGGCGCTCCGTCTCGGCTACCAGTGCAAGAACGTGTCGTTCGATTCCTCGGGCACGAACAACTGGATGGACTACGACCCGCACGGCTACACGCTGGCGCAGGTCTTCGATCGCGCGCTCACGGCGTTCGGCCCCGAGCGGGTGCTCTTCGGTACCGACTCCGGCACGACCGCGCAGTACCGCAAGTGGATCAAGTTCCAGCAGATCCGCACGCTTGAGGAGCTGGGGCTCTCGGACCGCGATCGTGACCTGGTGTTGCGTGGGAACGCGGTGCGCATCTACCACCTGGACGACTAGCGTGTTCGACGCGAAGCACAACGAGGAGCGCGAGTACGACGAG